>CAZWSE010000009.1:0-49101 GCA_964636575.1 uncultured Sulfitobacter sp.
TCTTCTTTGTGCGCGTCGATCAGGCGGGCACGATCACCAAACGCCATTCGGCCACACGGCTGCAATTTGCACGCTTTGGCGGGGCCTGTCCTTTGTGGAATGTCTACCGAGCGTTTGAAACCCCGGGCCGGTTTCTGCGCCAACTGGCGGAAACGCCGGACGGGGTGCGGTATATCTCGCTCGCCCGTGATGTGACCAAACCGAGCGGTCGCTTCGGTGCGCCTGTGCGCCGCTATGCTATCGCCTTGGGCTGTGAAATCGCCCATGCCTCTGCGCTGGTTTATGGCGACGACATGCAGATTGGTGAGGGCGCGGGGTTTGACCCTATCGGGATTTCGTGCCGCATCTGCGAGCGCAAGGATTGCCATCAACGGTCGGTGCCGCCGCTGGAACGGAAGCTGACCGTTGATGTGAACGAGCGCGGGGTGTTGCCCTACCGCGTGACGTGATGGGGTGAAATGAGAGCGTCTTGATGTGAAGGCGCAGGTCGTCTTGAATTGCGGGCTTTCGATTGAGTATTTGTCAAAGGGTAAAGCAAGGCCTTCGATCCTGTCATCCCGCTTTGCCTGTCGCCGGTAAGGGACTTTTTGCTAACGCTTTGCTGCGCGCCAGCCTGCGGCGCGTGCTTCCGCCGCGGTGCAGAACCAGCGTTCGCCGCGGCCCGTGTTGATCCGCGTGCGGTCGTAGTCTGCCTGTCCGGGGCTGTGGAAAATCTTGTTCCCTTTGGCCGATACATTGCCTTTAAGCAAACACCCGTTCGGGCTGGTTTGTGGCGCTTGCACGGGGCGCGTCGATGCGCGGAAGGCATCGGGGGATTGAACGGTGTGCCCATGCAATCCGCGCCCCGTCACAGCCGCCTGTTTTTCGATCAAATCGTAGTCGAGTGAGTATTTACGAAAAGCGAAGGCGAGGCCTTGTGCCACCAGCCAGCCGCCCACATCTTCGCCGCCCACGCTGCATTTGGCGACCATGCGCCCAAAGCGGTCTGTGTCGATTTTTGTGCAGTTGGCAACCTGTCGGTGATATCGCGCTGCCGCCAGTTCGCGCACCCGTTTGCCGCAGGTCCAGACGTTGCCATCTGGGTCTGTGCAGGTTTGCTTGATCTCGGGCGCGTCGATCCCGTGAAGCCGGACCGTGGTCGCCCCGACTTTGAGCGTATCCCCATCAACGACCCGCACCGCCCCTGTCACATCGGCAGCGGCGGGGGCTGCAAGGAGCAAGAGTAAACAAAACCTGAACATGACTTTGGTATGGGCAATGTTCCCCCTGCGTTCAACCTTAAAGGGTTAACGCTGGGCTGTTTTCCAATCGGGATGCATCCAAGGTTCATCATTGGCCCGTTGCAGCGGTTGCAGCCCCAGAATGTGGTCTGACATCTTTTCACCCACCATGATCGACGGCCCGTTGAGGTTGCCATTGGGGATGCGCGGAAAGACGGAACTGTCACAAACGCGCAGCCCCTCGACCCCGATCACGCGGCCTTGGGGGTCGACCACTGCGTTGGGATCATCAGCGCGCCCCATCTTGCAGGTGCCGCAAGGATGATAGGCGCTTTCGACGTGGTCGCGGATGAAATCATCGAGATCTTCGTCTGTTTGCACCGCTTCGCCGGGCTGAATTTCGTGTTTCACGAAGGGCTTGAAGGCATCTTGGGCAAAGATCTCTCGGGTGAGCCGGATGCAGGTGCGGAAATCTTCCCAATCGCTGGTGTCAGACATGTAGTTGAACCGGATCTTGGGGTCGTCCTTGGGGTTGTTCGAGGCCAGCGTGACCGCGCCGCGCGATACCGACCGCATTGGCCCCGTGTGCGCCTGAAACCCGTGCCCTTCGGCGGCGGTTTTGCCGTCATAGCGTACCGCAATGGGCAGGAAATGGTATTGGATGTCAGGGTAGGAAACCCCCGCTTTGGACCGGATAAAGGCCGCACTTTCGAACTGGTTGGACGCGCCGAGCCCTGTTTTAGTGAACAGCCACTGCGCCCCGATCAGCGCCTTCGAGAACAGGTTCCAATGCTTGTACAGCGTGATCGGCTGGCTGGCGGCCATTTGGATATAAAGCTCAAGGTGGTCTTGCAGGTTCTGGCCAACACCTGCGCGGTCGGCCACAACCTCGATCCCGTGGTCGGCCAAGTGCTGCGCTGGCCCGATGCCTGACAACATGAGAAGTTTCGGCGAATTGATTGAAGAGGCTGTTAAAATGACCTCCTTGCCTGCGCGCAGGGTTTCGATTTTGCCGCCCCGTTCGACCTCAACCCCGATGGCGCGGCCGTCTTTGATGATCACTTTGCGGGCCAAAGCGCGGGTGAGCGTGCAGTTATCGTGGGTCAGTGCAGGCCGCAGGTAGGCATTGGCCGCGGACCAGCGGCGGCCTTTGTAGACCGTTTGTTCCATCGGGCCGAAGCCTTCCTGCTTTTGCCCGTTGTAATCGCCCGTGACCTCATAGCCCGCCTGCGCGCCCGCATCGACGAAGGCTTGAAACAGCGGGTTGTCGCGAGGGCCGCGTGTGATGTGCAAAGGCCCGTCTGTGCCGCGCCATTCGGGGTCGCCGCCGTGGCCTGCGTCGTCCCATGTTTCCATTCGCTTGAAGTAGGGCAGCACGTCCGCATAGGACCAGCCCGTGGCCCCCTGATCGGCCCAATGGTCATAGTCGCCCGCGTGGCCGCGCACATAGACCATGCCGTTGATCGAAGATGAGCCGCCGATGACTTTGCCGCGCGGACAGGCGAGCCTGCGCCCGCCCAGATGCGGTTCCGGTTCCGACTGGTAGCCCCAGTCATACATGGACATATTCATCGGGTAAGACAGCGCCGCGGGCATCTGGATCAGCGGGCCTGCGTCTGTGCCGCCGTGTTCGATAACCAGCACAGTTTCGCCGGCTTTGGCCAACCGATAGGCGATTGCACAGCCCGCCGAGCCTGCACCGACGATGATGTAGTCCGGGGTGCTCAAAAGGGCGCCTCAAGATCGCCCATGCGCACATAAACCGATTTCAGCTGGCTATAGTGATTGATCGCAGCCTTGGAGTTTTCGCGGCCCACGCCTGAGTTTTTAGACCCGCCAAAGGGGGCCTCAACGGGGGCATCATTGTAGGTGTTGATGTAGCAGGTGCCCGCCTCGAAATTGGCAGCGACACGGTGGGCGCGGGCCAGATCGCGGGTGAAGACGCCTGCGGCCAACCCGAATTCAGTGTCATTGGCGCGGGCCATCACATCGGCCTCGTCCTCAAAATCAAGCACAGCCATAACAGGGCCAAAAATCTCTTCGCGGGCGATGGTCATGTCGTCGGTCACATCTGCAAAGACTGTGGGTTCAATATAGAACCCGTCACGGTCAATCCGCGCACCGCCGTAGACCAGACGCGCCCCTTCGGCTTTACCCTTTTCCAAATACTCAAGAACGATGTTCAACTGCCGTTCCGACACCATCGGCCCAAAGCTGGTGGCCTCTTCCATGGGGTCGCCAATCACAGCCGTCGCCAATCGTTCAGAGAGCCGTTTGAGAAAGGCTTCTTTGATGGATCTATGCACAAAGACGCGCGTGCCGTTTGAGCAGACCTGCCCGGACGAATAGAAGTTGCCCAAAATCGCGCCGGACACTGCGTTTTCAATATCCGCGTCCTCAAACACGATCATCGGGGATTTGCCGCCCAACTCCATTGTGACGTGTTTGATGCCTTCGGCCGCGGCTGCGTAGACCTTGCGGCCTGTGGGCACTGATCCTGTCAGCGACACCTTGTCGACGCGCGGGTCGGTGACGAGTGCAGACCCAACCTCGCCCATGCCTTGGATCACATTGTAGAGCCCTGCAGGCAGGCCGGCCTCATGCAATATTTCGGCCACCTTGAGCGCACAAAGCGGTGTTGTTTCCGACGGCTTGAAGATCATCGAATTGCCGCAGGCAAGAGCGGGCGCCCCTTTCCAGCAGGCGATTTGTGTGGGGTAGTTCCATGCCCCGATCCCGACGCAAAGGCCCAGCGCTTCACGGCGTGTGTAGACCCAGTCTTCGCCCAGCTGGATGTGCTCGCCCGTCAGAGTCGCGGCCATGCCGCCGAAGTATTCCAGCGCATCCGCCCCCGAGGTTGCATCGACCACGCTGGTTTCTTGGTAGGGTTTGCCTGTGTCATAAGTTTCCAAGACGCTCAGGTCGTGGTTCCGCATCCGCATGATCTCGGAGGCGCGGCGCAATATGCGTCCCCGTTCCGTGCCCGTCATCGCCGCCCATGCGGCCTGTGCTGCTTTGGCCGATGTGATCGCCTGTTCAATGATCGCAGGTGTCGCTGCATAGACGGTCGCGATGACCTCGCCTGTGGCGGGGTAGATCACATCAATCGGTGTGCCGCTTGTATCTTCGACATAGGCCCCGCCTATGAAATGGCTGGCTTTGGGTTGGGTTGGATAGGTCATATCGCCTCCGGCGGGAGTATTGTGAAAAGGGTAAAGGTATTGTTCCTCATGGTCATTCGCCTCTGGGGAACCGTTTGTCGTTTTCCAGCGTGTCGAGGTTCATGTGGTTGCGCATGTAGCGTTCCGACGCTTTTTGCAGGGGCTGGTAATCCCACGGATAGTACCCCCCTTCGCGCAGGGCCTCATAGACCACCCAGCGCCGCGCCTGACTTTCGCGAACTTGCGCGTCGAATGCATCAAGGTCCCACCGCGCTTCGGATTTGGCCCTGAGCTGGTCCAGCGTGCCTTTGTGCGCGGGGGTCTTTGCGAGGTTTGTCAGCTCAAACGGGTCCGCGTCCAGATCAAAAAGCTGGTCTTCGTCGAGCGTGCAGCGTGTGTATTTCCATTTGCCGTAGCGCAGGCAGACGAGCGGTGCATAGGAGGCTTCGGCTGCATATTCCATCGCCACAGGTGCGTCGCGCGTGCCCCCTTGCCCAAGCGGTTTGAGCGACTGGCCTTCCGTCCACGGCATGACCTCTTCCATCGACACATTGGCCAGATCACACAGCGTCGGGCAGACGTCGATGTTGGAGACAGGCGTTGTCACCAGCCCTTCTTCCATATCCGGGCTTGAGATCATCAAAGGCACCCGCGCCGACCCTTCATAGAAGGACATTTTGAACCACAGCCCCCGCTCGCCCAGCATATCCCCGTGATCGGACACGAACATGATGATCGCCTCTTGCCGTGTGGCGGTCAGCGCCTCTAGCACTTCGCCGATTTTGTCATCCAGATAGCTGATGTTCGCGAAATAGGCCCGCCGCGCCCGTTTGATCTGGTCTTCCGAGATATCAAAGCTGCGCCAGTCATTCGCGTCAAAGATCCGTTTCGAATGGCTGTCTTGGTCGTCGTAGGGAATGGCCGGTACATCTGGCAACAGGTGGTCGCAATCCTCATAGAGATCCCAGTATTTCTTGCGCGCCACGTAAGGGTCATGCGGGTGCGTGAAGCTGGTGGTCAGGCACCATGGTCGCGCGTCCTGCCCCCGCGCCAGATCATAGATTTTGCGGGTCGCGTGGTAGGCGACCTCGTCGTCATACTCCATCTGGTTGGAAATCTCGGCCACCCCTGCCCCAGTGACCGACCCCATGTTGTGATACCACCATTCGATCCGCTCGCCCGGTTTTCGGTAGTCCGGTGTCCAGCCGAAATCGGCGGGGTAGATATCGGTCGTCAGCCGTTCTTCGAACCCGTGCATTTGATCTGGGCCAACGAAGTGCATTTTGCCGCTGAGGCAGGTTTGATACCCGGCCCGGCGCAGGTGGTGCGCGTAAGTCGGAATGGAGGACGCAAATTCGGCTGCATTGTCGTAGACATGGGTACGGCTGGGCAATTGCCCAGACATAAATGACGCCCGCCCCGGCGCGCACAGCGGTGAGGCCGTGTAGCAGTTTTGAAACCGTGTTGACCGTGCCGCCAGTGCTTTGAGGTTGGGCGCGTGCAGCCAGTCTGCAGGCCCATCCGGAAACAGGGTTCCGTTCAACTGGTCGACCATAAATATCAGGATGTTGGGCTGGCTCATTTTGCGTCTTTCAACAGGCGACCCACGGCGGCCATGATAAGTTTCGTGGCGGCATCGCCCCCTAAAGCCCCGTCCCGCAGGGCTTGTCGGATATAGACCCCGTCGATCAAGGCCCCGATGGTTTCAGCGGCCTCGGATGGGTCGTGCACCAAGGGCCGAAAGGCATAGGTCAGGTTCGATCGCATCCGTTTGCGGTAGACCGACAAGAGCCGCCGCGCCGGATCGGAGGTTTGCGCCTGTACATAAAAGTTCAACCATGCCGACACCGTTTCGGGCCGGAAATTGCCAGCCGAAAACGAGGCCCGCACGATGGCCTGAATTCGCGAAAGCGGCGTGTCCGCCATCACCAGCGCCCCGCGCACCTCTGCCCCAAAAAGCGTCAGGATATGGCGCATGGCGGCGACCAGCATTTGATCCTTGGACCCGAAGTAATGGTGGGCCAGCGCGCTCGACATGCCGGCCCGTTTGGCGATCTGGCTAACAGTCACGTCCAACGACCCGACCTGCCCGATCTCGGCTATGGTCGCGTTCACGAGGGCGCTGCGTCTTATGGGTTCCATCCCGAGCTTGGGCATTGCTATTCTCCCTAACAAGCCGACGCTAATCACTTGGTTATTGACTCGTCAATCAATAAACGGTCACTGTGCCCGCAATGATATAAATTTACCAACAGGAGCTACCCCCATGAAACTGAAATCAAGCCTCTCTGTGCTGGCCATTCTTGCCGCCACACATGCCGCAGCCGATTGTGGGACGGTCACGTTCTCTGACGTGGGCTGGACAGATATTACAGCCACCACCGCTGCCACGACAGTCGTATTGGAAGCCTTGGGCTATGACACCGAGATCAAAATTCTGGCCGTGCCTGTGACCTATACCGCAATGGCCGAGGGCGATGTTGATGTGTTCTTGGGCAACTGGATGCCAACGATGGAAGGCGACATTGCCCCCTACCGTGAGGCTGGCACCGTCGACACCGTTCGCGCCAACCTTGAAGGCGCCAAATACACCTTGGCCGTTAACAAAGTTGCAGCCGATATGGGCATCGCGTCTTTCGCGGATATTGCTGCAAAATCCGATGCTCTGGATGGCAAAATCTACGGGATCGAGCCTGGCAATGACGGCAACCGCCTGATCCAGTCCATGATCGACGGGAATGCCTTTGAGCTGTCCGGTTTTGAAGTCGTTGAATCCTCTGAGCAAGGCATGCTGGCCCAAGTCGCACGCGCCGATCGCAAAGGCGAGCCGGTTGTGTTTCTGGGCTGGGAACCGCACCCGATGAACGCGAACTTCGAGATGTCTTATCTGGAAGGGGGCGATGATTTCTTTGGCCCCAATCTGGGCGGCGCGACTGTCTATACAAACACCTCTGCGGGCTATGTCACCGAATGTCCGAACGTGGGCAAGCTGCTGACAAACCTTGAGTTTTCGTTGGCCATGGAAAACGAAATCATGGGCGCGATCCTGAATGACGGCACCGATCCGGCCGACGCTGCAAAAGGCTGGTTGAGTGCGAATATGGACGCTTTGGACGGCTGGCTTGACGGCGTGACCACCAAGGACGGTGGCGACGCGATGGGTGCTGTTAAAGCGGCGCTGAACTAAACCGCTTTTGCTATCGATAACTCCAACCGCGCGAGCAGCCCTCGCGCGGTTTTTCTGATCAAACTGGGGCGCTCCGACATGGACTGGCTGACCGACAACAAGATACCCGTAGGCAAGACCGCAGCCGGAATGTTTGACTGGCTTCAAATCAACGGAGCCTGGTTTTTCGACGGGCTGTCTGACCTGATGGAAGCCCTGATCGAAGGGGTGCTTTGGCTGCTCCAAACCCCGCATCCGCTGATCATTATCGCCCTGTTCGCGGGGCTGACCTTTGCCCTGCAACGCAGCTGGAAAACCGCATTGCTGGTGGTCGTCGGGTTCTTGTTCATTCTCAACCAAGGCTATTGGGAAGAAACCACGGAAAGCCTGACACTTGTGCTGTCGGCCTGCGTGGTGTGCATGGGCGTAGGGGTGCCCATCGGGATCGCCGCGGCCCATCGCCCACGGCTTTACCGCGTGATGCGCCCTGTGCTGGATCTGATGCAAACCCTGCCCACATTTGTATATCTGATCCCCGCGATTGTGTTCTTCGGGATCGGCATGGTGCCGGGGCTGATCGCATCGGTGATCTTTGTGCTGCCTGCCCCGATCCGGCTGACCTACCTTGGGGTGACGGCCACGCCCAAACCGCTGCTCGAAGCCGCCCAAGCCTTCGGGGCCACCAAACGCCAAACCCTTTGGAAGGTCGAATTGCCCTATGCCCTGCCCCAGATCATGACGGGGCTGAACCAGACGATCATGCTGTCGCTGTCGATGGTGGTGATCGCGGCCTTGGTCGGGGCTGACGGGTTGGGCGTGCCAGTGGTGCGCGCCCTCAATCAGGTGAACACGGCGCTGGGGTTTGAATCAGGGATCATCATTGTGGTCGTGGCCATTATGCTCGACCGGATGCTGCGGATGGAGCGGAACTGATGCGCAAGGCAATTACATTTGACGCGGTCAACATCGTCTTTGGCGATGCCCCCGAACGGGCCTTGCCCTTGATGGACGCAGGGCAGGACCGCAGTGAAATTCAATCCGCAACGGGGCAAGTCCTCGGGGTGCACGACTGCACGCTCGACGTGAACGAAGGCGAAATCCTTGTGCTGATGGGGCTGTCGGGGTCGGGCAAATCCACCCTGCTGCGGTCGGTCAACGGGCTCAATCCGGTGGTGCGCGGATCGGTTCAGGTGCGCGTGGGCGACGATATGGTCAATGTCAGCACCGCAAACGAGGCCACATTGCGCACCCTGCGCCTGTCCAGCGTGGCGATGGTGTTTCAGCAATTCGGGCTGCTGCCGTGGCGGACGGTGCATGACAACGTGGGGCTGGGGTTGGAACTGGGCGGTATGGCCAAAGACGCCCGCGACGCCAAGACAACGCAGCAACTTGAATTGGTGGGCCTGTCGGATTGGGCCGACCGCAAAGTGGGCGAGCTATCAGGCGGCATGCAACAACGGGTCGGACTGGCGCGGGCCTTTGCAACCGATGCGCCGATCTTGCTGATGGATGAACCCTTCTCGGCCCTTGATCCTCTGATCCGGGCACGCCTTCAGGACGAACTTCTGGATCTGCAAAAGAAACTGGGGCGGACCATCCTCTTTGTGAGCCATGATCTGGACGAAGCCTTCAAGCTGGGCGACCGCATTGCGATCATGGAAGGCGGGCGGATCGTGCAACACGGCACACCGCGCGACATCTACCAAAGCCCGGCAAACGACTATGTGGCGGATTTCGTAGCGCACATGAACCCGCTCGGGGTGCTGCGGGCAGGCGATGTGATGACACGCGCAGGCAAACCCAAGAAAGACCTCGGGCAAACGGACTATGCAACGCCGATCAAAGAGGTGATGAAAGACCTGACGGGCGACGGGGCCAAGCTCACAGTGACCAAAGACGGCACACCCGTCGGCACGATCACGCGTGAGGCTATATTGGACAAACTGCTCGACCCGCGCGCCAACCCTTAGCTTTACCCTTTCGAAAATACTCAAAAACAACAGACACTGACGCAAAACCGCATCACACAGGAGGCGGCACACAAAAAACTTGCGCGCAAGCGCTCCGTTGGATCAGCCCTTGGTCATGGGCACAGTGGGGGTGATCTGGCGACGCTTCTTCATGGCCTCGCGCCATGTGATAAAGGTCACAGACCCAATAATCACAAGCCCGCCAAAGACGACCCATCCATCGATGGGTTCCGCAAAGAACAACACCCCAAGCGACACGGCCCAGACAAGCTGCAAAAAGGTCACCGGTTGGGTCACGGTCAGAGGGGCGGCTTGAAAGGCGAGTGTCATTGTAAAGTGCCCCGCAGTTGCAAAGCTGGCTACTGCAAACAACAGGGCCAGATCGGTCAACGTGGGCTGCACCCAAACGGCCACTGCAAAGGGCACAAGCCCGACCGTCACCCAGATAGACAGCATCGCAACCACCACCGAGGGCGTTACCTCATCCGCGACTTTCTTGGCCAAAATGTAACTGATCGCAAACAAGACCCCATTGGACAGCATCGCGAAATGGCCCAAGTTCAATTCTCGAAATCCGGGCCGCAGGATGATCAGCGCGCCGATCAACGCGACCCCGATCGCGATCATGCGCGGTGCGGCCAGTTTTTCGCCCAAGAACAGCGCAGCCCCTATGGCGACATAGACCGGAGAGACATAGCTCATCGCGGTGACTTCGGCCAAGGGGATCTGGGTCATCGCAAAGAACCACAGCATCACGCCGATGGCATGCACCACCCCGCGCGCGCCGAACATCAGATGCTGGCGACGGCTGATCTGGGTGGTCATCAAGGATTTCAGCATGGGCAGGAAAAACACCAACCCCAGCAAATACCGCAAAAACGCGGCCTCGGCAGCGGGCACGCGTGGGCCCATCAGCTTGACGATTGCCGTCACCGCCACAAAGCACAGGCCGGTCACAAACATCCAGAATATGCCGACGGCCGGCCGTGTGGCAGCGGGCTGGGTATCGGTTTGTTCGATGGAGGTCGCTTGGTTTGAACCGGAATGTGACATTGATTTTATGTTGATCTTAAACCGCGCCCCTGCGCAAGGACGGTGCCGCATATAATCCTAGTCTGTCCTTTGCGCACCACCCTGACTTTGCGTGCTGGGTTCATAACAATCATGTACCACATTCATTTTTCTTAAACCGTCCGGTGTGATCTATCCGAGGGCATGTTTCGTATAAGAAACAACTGCCACACCCGCCGCGCAACAAAAGGACCGTTAGAATGCCTAAGTACAACCGCCAGTTTGACCTGACCATCGCAGACATCGATCTTATTGAAACCGCTTTGCAGCAAAAAATACGACGGCTGTCTCAGGACCGAATGGCGCTTATGGCGGCAGATAAACGGACGGCTTCTGCCTTTGAAGAAGATACTACGCGCCTTGCAGGCTTAACCGAACGGCTTGCCGAAATTCACGACCTTCTTGGCCGTTTGCACAACCAAAAGACCTTTTATCGCCCCAACGCCTCTGCCGAGACGGCCTACGTGAGCGGTTGATCTAGCCGAGCTGTTCCATGACCTCGTCGCTGGCCTCAAAGTTTGAGGTCACGCGCTGTACGTCATCATCATCTTCCAGCGCATCCATCAGCTTCATCAGCTTTTGCATGGCCTCAAGATCCATCTCGGTTGAGATATTGGGCACCCAGACCAGCTTGGTCGTGTCACTTTCGCCCAGCTCTTTTTCCAGCGCCGTGCTGACCTCGTTCAGGTCCGTGTCCAGACAGGTAATCACATGGCCTTCGTCGCTGCTTTGTACATCTTCTGCACCCGCCTCAATCGCGGCCATCAGAACGGTGTCTGCATCGCCCACGGAGGCCGGATAGACGACCTCGCCCTTGCGGTCGAACATAAAGCCAACGCTGCCGGTCTCCCCCAGATTGCCGCCGTTTTTGGTGAACAAAGACCGCACGGTTGAGGCTGTCCGGTTGCGGTTGTCGGTCATCGTCTCAACGATCACCGCGACGCCGTTGGGGCCATAGCCTTCGTAGCGGATTTCCTCAAAATCAGCGCCCTCGCCCGCTTGCGACTTGGTAATCGCGCGCTCAATCACATCCTTTGGCACCGACTGGCTTTTGGCCTCTTTCACTGCCAGCCGCAGCCGCGGATTGTTGTCGGGATCGGGGTCGCCCATTTTCGCGGCCACCGTGATCTCTTTGGACAGCTTGGAAAACAGCTTGGAGCGCATCTTGTCCTGACGCCCTTTGCGGTGTTGAATATTTGCCCATTTGGAATGGCCGGCCATAGGTGAACCCTCTTGTCGTGCAGTGTTATGCGTATGCGTTTCATCGTTCTATACGGCAGTCCGCCGCCACCCTGCAAGCGGGTTGCAATTGCGATGGCACTCAGGTCTTTTGCCCGCAACAGATGAGGCTTCTATGACCACTGACCAAATCATTCTCTTTTCCCTGTTCGGCGCCGTTTTCGCCATGCTGCTGTGGGGACGCTTTCGCTATGACCTTGTGGCCTTTTCCGCCCTCATGATCGGTGTCGTGTTGGGCGTGGTCCCGACCAAGGATGCCTTTTCGGGCTTTGGTCACCCCGCCACGCTTGTCGTGGCTTTGGTACTTGTGGTCTCTGCCGGTTTGGTCCGCTCTGGCGCTGTCTTTTTGATCACCCGCACGCTGGTTGATAGCACCCGCAGTCTTGGGGCGCATATCGCGATCATGGGCGGTGTCGGCGCGGTTCTGTCTGCCTTTATGAACAACGTCGCCGCTTTGGCGCTGCTGATGCCCGTTGATATTCAGACCGCCCGCAAAGCTGGTCGTGTCGCAGGTCTGTCGCTGATGCCCCTGTCTTTTGCGACGATCCTTGGCGGCATGGTCACCCTGATCGGCACCCCCCCCAACATCATCATCGCTGCCATCCGCGAAGAAAACCTAGGCGCGCCGTTCAAGATGTTTGATTTCGCCCCTGTGGGCGGGATCGCCGCGATTGCGGGGCTGGCTTTTGTCGCCCTGATCGGCTGGCGGTTTATTCCGGCCCGTGACACTGGCAAGGGCGGTGCGTCTGATCTGGCAGAATACATTGCGGAACTGGTTATTCCCGACGACAGCAAACATATCGGCAAACGTATCGCCGAGCTTTTGGACACCGCCGAAAAATCCGACGTCGCGATTTTGGGTTTGATCCGTGAGGGCAAGCGGCTTTATGGCACCGCCCGCAACACGCCCCTGCGCGCGCAGGACAGTCTGGTGCTAGAGGCGTCCCCCGATGCTTTGGATGAATTCCGCGCTGCCTTGTCGCTGAGTGTCGCTGACACAAAACGCGAAGAATTGCTCGAAGCCTCTGGCGAGGGCACGGACATCATTGAGGTCGTCGTGACCGATACCAGCCGCATCGTGGGCAAGACGGCCCAAGCCATCGGGTTGGGTTGGCGGCAACGGTCTGTCCTGATGGGGATTTCGCGGCAGGGCAAACGGATCACCAAGGAAATGCGCAAGACCATCATTCAGCCGGGCGATATTCTGTTGCTGCTGACCCCGCGTGACACGGCCGCTGATGTCACCGAATGGCTGGGTGCCCTGCCCTTGGCCGACCGTGGTTTGGTGGTGACCAATGACAGCAAAGTCTGGCTGGCGATTGGGTTGTTCGCAGCGGCTGTGGCGGCGGCATCTTTTGGATTGCTCTATCTGCCGATCGCTTTGGGGTTGGTTGTGGTGGCCTATGTGTTGGCCAAGATCGTCCCCCTGTCTGAACTGTACGACCATATCGAATGGCCTGTGATCGTGCTTTTGGGGTCGATGATCCCGCTGGGCGCTGCTTTGGAGGCCGCAGGCGGGACTGAACTGATCGCGGGTGCTTTGGTGGGCTTTACCGAAGGCTGGCCTGCGTGGATGATCCTGACGGTTCTGATGGTTGTGACCATGACCCTGTCGGATGTTTTGAACAACACCGCCACGACCATTGTGGCCGCCCCTGTGGGTATCCAGATGGCGCAGTCTTTGGGGGTGAACCCTGATCCCTTTTTGATGGCTGTGGCGATTGCGGCGTCGTCGGCGTTTTTGACCCCCATTGGCCATAAGAACAACACACTGATCCTTGGCCCTGGAGGCTATAACTTTGGCGATTATTGGAAGATTGGTCTGCCGTTAGAGGTCATCATCGTGGCTGTATCGATCCCCGCGATCCTCGTGTTCTGGCCGTTGTAATCTAAAGCGGCCAGATCAGCGGGATCACCAAAGACACAAGCACCGACATGCTGAGGTTCAGCGGGATACCGATGCGCATGAAGTCGGTGAACTTGTACCCGCCCGGCCCGTAGACAAGTGTGTTCGTCTGATAGCCGATGGGGGTCGCAAAGGCGCAGGACGCGCCGATCATCGCGGCCACCACCAAGGGACGCGGATCAAGGCCCAGCGCCAGTGCCAGCCCGATTGCGATGGGTGTCATGATCACCGCGACCGCGTTGTTCGATACGACCTCGGTGAAGATGGTGGTCAGCAGAAAGACCGCAAAAACCACGGCTGCGGGGGGCAGTTGCATCAGCACGGGCGCGATCCCGTCAACAAGCAGTGCCACAGCGCCCGTGTGCTGCAAGGCCGCCCCGATCATCAGCATCGAGAATATGAGCGCAAGCAGGCGACCGTCGATAAACGAAAACGCCTCATCCGCGTCGATGCAGCGGGTCACAAGCACCAGCCCCACGGCCAGAAAGGCGAGCATCAGAATGGGGGCGACGCCAAGGGCAGCGAGGATCACAATGGCGGCCAATGCGCCAATGGCGATGGGGGCATGGCCGCGTCTGTAGGCCCGTTCGGACGGTTGGCTGACGTCAACCATATCCATATCCACAGCCAGTCTTTGAATGTCTTCGGGTGCGCCTTCAAGCAATAGCGTATCCCCGACTTTTACAATCAAATCATCAAGTTGTCGCCCGATGTTCTGGTTCCTGCGGTGTACCGCCAGCGGGTAAACCCCGTACCGCCGCCGCAAGCGCATGGACCCAAGGCTGCGTCCGATCATCTTGCACCCGGGCGTAATCAGAACCTCGACTGTGCTGGTTTCAACGGCGCTGACCTGATCGACGCGCTTGAGCTCTTTGTTGCGTTGCAGGCTCAGCAGTTCGGTCATTTGGGTCCGCAAGACAACACGGTCCCCGACGGCGAGTTCGACCCCTTTGAGATTGCGGCGCAGGGACACATCCCCGCGGATCACGTCGATCAGCCGCACGCCTTCACGTTTGAACAATTGCACCCCGTTGACTTCACGCCCGATCAGGTTGCTTTCGGGGGGGATGACGGCTTCGGTGAAGAATTTCATCTTGGATTTGTCTGACAACAGGCTTGCCATGCTGTCGCGTTCGGGCAGCAATTTGTTCGCGAAAAGCGCCATGTAGGTCAGCCCCCATGCGCAAACCACAAGGCCGATGGGCAAGATCTCAAAGATACCGAAGGGTTCTAAGTCATAGTCCTGCGCGACCCCGTCCACGAGCAGGTTTGTCGAGGTTCCGATCAAGGTCAAAGACCCGCCCATGATCGCCGCATAGCTGAGCGGGATCAACAGGCGGCTGGCCTTCGTTCCAAGCGTTTTCGACAATTGCACCACAACGGGGATCATGACCACGACAACGGGTGTGTTGTTCATAATCGCAGAGGCCACCATGACGGTCAGGATCACGCCGATGACTGCCATTTTGGGGTTGGTCTTGGCAGAGCGTTCGGCGGTGCGTGTTAGCACCTCCAATGCGCCCGTGCGGACCAAGGCCCCCATGACCACAAACATCGCTGCAATCGTCCAAGGCGCAGGGTTCGACAGCACTGCAAGCGCGCTGTCATAGGGCAAAAGCCCCAACCCCAGCATCAGTGTCGCACCCGCGATGGCGACGACTTCTGTGGGGAAGGTTTCGCGCATGAACAGGATGAACATGATGACAACGACGGTCAGCGTCAGAACGGCGCTACCGGTTTGGGACAGCTGGAATAGTGGCATGACAGGTTGTTCCCTTAAGCAGGGTCAGTGTCGCCCATTGACCGCGCGCTATCAAGCGGGGCGTTGCGTCGCGGTTGCACCAGTAGCAGCCCCGCGAATATCAGCGCCATAGCTGCCCAGATATAGGGCGAATACTGCTCGGCCAGCAGCAGTTTCGCCCATAAGATGCCAAAGCCTGTGACCAGAAAGCTGACCTGCACCGCAAAGACCGGCCCTGCCCGTCCGACCAGCCAGACATAGCCTGTATAGACCAAAACATGGATCACCGAGGACGCGATTTGCGCGTATTCCGGTGCAGCGTAGCTGCGGATGGGCGAAATCCATTGCCCTGTGAAAACCGCAATTGGGCCGATGAGAACGGTGGCCACAACGGAGGCCCCGAACAGCACCTGGATCGGGTCCAGCCCCGCTGTCCCCCATTTCGCGACGATGTTGCCTTCGCAGGCGTAGCAGAACCCTGCAATCAACGCGACCAGCACCCAAAAGAGCGATCCGGCTTGGGGCAGGCTTGCCTCGGGCAGCACAAGCAGCATGACCCCTGCAAGCCCTGTGAACAGCCCGCCGAACCGGCGCAGGCTGAACCTGTCGAGGCCCAGCCCCAGCGCGATGGGGAAGGCCATCATCGGGATCATCGACAAGAGGATCGACATGACCCCCGACGGCAAATGCACCGCCGCCTGATAGCTGGCCGTGTTGGGGATGGTTGTCCCGATCAATGCGATCAGGGTGTAGACCCGCAAGGCCGATGCATCAAAGCGCAGCCATTTGCCGCGCAGGCCAGAGATCACAGCCATCAGCACCGACCCGAGAGCCACCTGCCAGAAGATTAGCCCGTAGTGCCCGTGCCCCGTGCTGACCGCGATCTTGGTCAGGGGCATGGTGATGCCCCAGCCTGCCCCGATCAAGATCAGGATGCCTGTGAAAAAGGCGATCTGGCGGGTGGACAGGTCGCTCAAGGGGTTGCCTGTTGCAACGCGCCCCCGACACGGATCATCCGGATGTCTTTGGCTTTGCCGGTGCGGTCGTCGGTTTCAACGTAGACGCCTGACAGCGTGGCCTCACCCAGCGCGGGGGTGAACCGAGCCTTGGGCATGCCTGTGATGAAGCGGCGCAGGGGTTCGGTTTTCTCCATCCCGATGACCGAATTGTAGTCGCCGCACATGCCTGCATCTGACAGATAGCCCGTGCCTGCGGGCATCACCATCGCGTCTGCGGTTGGCACATGGGTATGGGTGCCCACCACGAGCGATGCCCGCCCGTCGCAATAGTGCCCCATCGCCATTTTCTCGGACGTGGCTTCGCAATGCACATCAACGATGATCGCATCTGCCAACCCGCCCAGAGGGTGCGATTTCAAGATCGGCTCTAGCGCGGAAAAGGGATCATCGAAGGGGCGTTTCATAAAGACCTGCCCCAAGACCTGCACCACCAGCACCTTGCGTCCATTGGCGGCTGTGAACAGGCGATGCCCCTTGCCCGGCGCGGATTTGGAGAAATTGACGGGCCGGATCACCCGCGGCTCGGATTCGATGAAGGACAGCATGTCTTTTTGATCGAAGGCATGATCGCCAAGCGTGACGCAATCGGCCCCCGCGGCCAGAATGGCTTTGGCGTGATCGCCCGACAGGCCCATCCCTGAGGTCGCGTTTTCACCGTTGACCACGGCAAAATCAATCTTCCACTCCGCCTTGAGACGGGGAAGGTGTTCGGAAATGGCCGCACGGCCTGCGCGTCCCATGACGTCGCCGAGGAATAACAGTTTCATGCCGTTTGGCTTAGCACCGAATTGGGTCGGGGCAAGGGAAAAGGGCTATGCGCCTGCAACGCGGTTGCCGCCTTCGTCGATCAGCAAGTCGCCTGCTTCCTTGGCGAAGGGTGCATCGGGCCAGTTTGGCAACAGATCAAGCACCTCACCCGACGGGCGACACAGCTTGGTCCCTTGCGGGGTCACAACGATGGGCCGGTTGACCAAAATCGGATCGGCGAGCATGGCCTGCATCAGCGCTTCATCGGTAATATCATCCGCTGTCAGCCCCATTTCTTCGGCCTTGGTCTTGGACACCCGCAGCGCGTCGCGCGGGGTGAGGTTTGCAGCTTTGAAGAGCGTTTCCAACTGTGGATTGGTCCAGCCCGCCTTGACGTATTCGATGACCTCTGGCGTGTATCCAGCGGCTTTGATGGCAGCGAGCACGTTCCGGGATGTTCCGCATTTGGGGTTATGATAGATCGTGATATCCATGACGAATTTACCTTAGTTAAGGGCAATAACACCCTGTTCAGTCACAATAAAATCAAGTGGCTGATCGGTGTCTTCCAACGGCAGATCGCTGGCTTCTTGGGCCGCAAAGGCAAAGCCAATGGCCATAACCGTCCACCGATCACGCAGCCCTTCGAGGGTGCGATCATAAAACCCCCCGCCATAGCCAAGCCGCCCGCCATCGCGGTCAAAGGCGACAAGGGGCACGATAACAATCTCAGGCTCAAAGTAGTCGGGCTTGGCGGGGATTTGCGCGCCAAAGGGTCCGTCTGTCATCTCGGTGTCAGGCTCCCACTTTGAAAAGAGCAAGGGCTGCCCTTCGCCGGTGATCACAGGTACCCCGACAGGCCCGTAAGCTGCGGCCTCAGCCATTGCAGGCAGCGGGTCAATTTCGGTCCTTATTGGCATGTAGCCCGCCAAGGGAACGCCACGGTAACCGGCAAGAATACTGCTGAGATGGGCAGCCTGATCGGCGCGGGCGGCGTCATATGCGGCCTTGCGACGGGCAAACCCTTCCTTGCGGGCAAGCGCTTTGGCGGCAATCAGATCGGTCATAGCAGCACCAATGCGGCCAAGCCGAGGAAGGCGAAGAAGCCGACAATGTCGGTCACCGTCGTCACGAAAGCCCCCGACGCCAGTGCCGGATCAATGCCGATGCGTTCGAGCACCACCGGAATAACAGTGCCCGCAAAACCAGCGACCACCATGTTCACCACCATCGCTGCGGCAATCACGTAGCCCAGCGCAGGTGAGCCAAACCAGATGACGCCCACAACGCCCATCACAACCGCAAAGATCAAGCCGTTGATCAGACCCACAAGCACCTCACGCCGGATGACCCGCCAGACGTTCGATCCGGTCAAATCCTTGGTGGCAATGGCACGCACGGCGACGGTCAGGCTTTGGGTGCCCGCATTGCCGCCCATAGAAGCCACGATAGGCATCAAAACCGCCAAGGCCACGATCTGGGAAATCGCCATTTCAAATTGCGCAATCACCAGCGAGGCTGCGATGGATGTGGCCAGGTTCACAGCCAGCCACGGCAGGCGCTGCTTGGTGGTTTCCGCGACGCGGTCCGACAATGACCCCTCGCCCACACCCGCCAAACGCAGAATGTCTTCTTCGTGTTCTTCGTCCAGCACCGCCATCGCATCATCAATGGTGATCACCCCGATCAAACGGTCATCTTCGTCGACCACGGGGGCTGAAATCAGGTGGTATTGGTTGAACGCATAGGCCACATCGCTTTCAGGCTGGTTGACGGAGATGACCTCAAACACGTCCTCCAGAATATCGGCCAGCTTGACCGATCGCTTGGACCCCATGATCTTGCCAAGGGTCACATTGCCGACAGGATGCAGGCGCGGGTCGACCAGCACCATGTGATAGAATTGATCGGGCAGGTCATCGGATTTACGCAAGAAATCAATGGCCTGCCCCACCGTCCAATGATCGGGCGCCATGACGACTTCGCGCTGCATCAACCGACCGGCAGAGTATTCAGGGTAGGACAGCGCCTGCTGCACCGCGACGCGATCCACGTCTTCCAGCGCGCCCAGAATGGTCTGCTGTTGATCGTCTTCAAGGTCTTCGATCAGATCAACAACATCGTCACTGTCGAGATCACGCACCGCTTCGGCCAGAACCTGCGGTTTGAGAACGGCGATGACCTCTTCGCGGATGGAATCGTCCAACTCTGACAGGATTTCACCGTCAAATTCACGGTCATAGAGCCGGATCAACCGCGACCGGTCAAAGGCGTTGATCTGTTCCAGAAGGTCGGCGATGTCGGCAGGGTGTAGCGGGTCAAACAGGGATATCAGCTGCGCCTGATCTTCGATGTCGACCGCGTATAAAATCGCGGCCACATCCTTCTTGCCGAGCGTATAGCCTGCGCCTTCGCGCTCTGGCTCCAAGACTTCTGCTGTGTCCGACATATTCTGCGCCCGTGATTGGTTGCGCGCACATTAGGGGAAGCGCAGGCACAGGGGCAACCACCCAAGGGCACGCAAAACGGAATTTACCGGCGGGCGTGTTCAGGATATGGGCAGATCATGCAAACCGATACGCTTCTTCTGGGTCAAACCCTATCGTTCCACGGTGATCCCTTTGACGGCCCGGCTGAGGACGCCACAGATGTGAACAGCCACGGGGCCGTTTTGATCAGGGGCGGGTTGATCCATGCGGTTGGCGATGCTGCCATGCTTAAAGCGGACCATCCAACGGCCAAGGTGATCGACTACGGATCACATCTGATCATGGCAGGCTTTGTAGATGCCCATGCGCACTATCCGCAGACCGCGATCATCGCCAGTTGGGGGAAGCGGCTGATTGACTGGCTGAACAGCTACACTTTCCCCGAAGAAGCGCGGTTCGGTGATCCCGCCTATGCCGCCGAGATTGCCACCCGCTACCTTGATCTGACCACCGCCAACGGGACAACGACGGTGTGCAGCTACTGCACGATCCACCCGACAAGCGTGGACGCGCTGTTTGAGGCGGCGCAATCCCGCAGGCAAAGGGTCGTGGCAGGCAAGACCTGCATGGACCGCAATGCACCGGACGATCTGCGAGACAGCGCACAAACTGCCTATGACGACAGCAAAGCCTTGCTGGCGAAATGGCACGGGGTAGACCGGTTGAGCTACGCGATCACACCGCGGTTTTCCCCCACATCGACCCCCGATCAACTGAACGCCTTGGGGGCACTTTGGGCGGAACACCCCGAGGTCCTCATGCAAACGCATCTGTCCGAACAGGTGGACGAGGTCGACTGGGCCAAATCCCTGTTCCCCGACGCACGGGATTATCTGGACACCTATGAGACCCACGGGCTTTTGGGGGCACGCGGGCTTTACGGGCATGCGATCCATCTGGAACAGCGTGAAAAGGATCGGCTAAAAGACGTAAGCGCGGCACTGGTGCATTGCCCGACATCAAATACCTTCATCGGGTCGGGGCTGTTCGATCTGGCGGGGCTGAAAGCCATGGGACACCGGATCGGGCTGGCCACAGACACAGGCGGCGGATCGTCGTTTTCAATGCTGCGGACAATGGCCAGCGCCTATGAAATCAGCCAGCTGAACGGAACACCCATCCACGCGGCGCAACTGCTGTGGCTGGCAACATGTGGCTCGGCAGACAGCCTGCATCTGAGCGACAAAATAGGAAACCTTTCCAAAGGGATGGACGCCGATATTGCAGTGATTGATCTGGGCTCCACGCCCGCAATCACACAGCGCAGCAATCGGGCAAAAGACATCTGGGAAGCGATCTTCCCAACGATTATGATGGGCGATGACAGAGCGATCCACGATGTCTGGATCGGGGGCACACAGGCCAAGTCAAAGAGCTAAGCCCCTGACCTTTACCCTTTTACAAATACTCACATCAGGCTTTGGCGGCAGGCAAAGCCAGCGCCGCACCCGGCCTTTTACAGGCGGGTGCGCCGCTTAACACTTTAGCAGCCGTCGCGGCCCAGAACCATAACCCAGATACCATCGTCGGTCTGGGCAATGCCGATATCGCGGGCTTTGCCCGACAACATATTGGCACGGTGACCGCTTGAATTCATCCAGGCCTGCATGACGTTTTGCATGGATTTCTGACCCCAACCGATGTTCTCGGCGGCAAAGCAATAGCGGTAGCCGGATTTGGCAACGCGGTGCTGAAGCTGGGTGCCATTGCTACCGGTATGACTGCGCACGCCATTGCGTTGCATATCACGGGCATGAACTTTGGCGGCTTTTTCCAAACGCTTGTTATAAGCGACCGGCGGCTTCCCGAACTGGGCGCGCACCGAATTGAGCATGGAAAGAGCAGATTGATTGGCCTGCACGGGGGTTCCCGTGACAGACAGTGTGAGTACGAGACCCAAAGCGGCAGCAGTAGCGCGCCCCAGACCCGCAAGAGACGGCAGCTGCCTCATAGCGTTTCCTCATGTTCGAACCTCGCTCGCAAGCCGGTTCTGGTGATCTATCAGCGCAGGCAGATCAATCGTGGTGACCGATCCATTGCGCACGACGGGACGCCCATGAACAAACAAATGTTTAACGGTATTTGGTCCAGCCAACAGCAGCGCGGCCTTATCCCAACTTCCCGATGACTGAACACCGGAGACATCCCAGATGGCAATATCCCCGCAAGTTCCGGCAGAAATACGGCCACAATCGGGCCGGTTCAGGGTTTCTGCCCCGCCGCGCGTCGCAATTTCCAGCGCTTCTCGCGGCGACATGGCATCCGCACCGCCTGCAACGCGCTGCAAAAGCATCGTTTGGCGGGCCTCGGCCATCAGGTTCCCTTGGTCATTGCTTGCCGATCCATCCACCCCAAGCCCCACAGTCACGCCCGCATCCCGCATCGCCCGCACAGGCGCAATGCCAGAGCCAAGCCGACAGTTGGAACAGGGGCAATGGGCCACCGAGGTTTTGGTTTCAGCAAACAATTTGATCTCTTGTCCGTCCAGTTTGACACAATGAGCGTGCCATACATCTTGGCCAACCCAGCCCAGATCCTCAACATATTGACCCGGCCGACAGCCGAAAGTCGCCAATGAGTAGGCGATATCTTGATCATTCTCGGCCAAATGGGTGTGCAGCATCACCTTTTTGTCCCGCGCCAGCAGCGCCGCATCGCGCATCAGGTCACGGCTGACCGAAAACGGCGAGCAGGGTGCCACGCCGACGCGGCACATGGACCCCGGTTTAGGGTCATGAAAGCGATCAATCAGCCTTATGCAATCGTTCAGGATGTCTTCCTCACGCTCGACCAGACTGTCGGGCGGCAGCCCCCCATCACTTTCGCCTATGCTCATGGCCCCACGGGTCGGATGGAACCGCATCCCGATCTCTGCTGCGGCTTCAATAGTGTCATCCAGCCGCGATCCGTTGGGAAAGAGGTAGAGATGATCAGAGGTCAGCGTGCACCCGCTCAGCGCCAGTTCCGCAAGCCCGATCTGCGCCGACACCCGCATGTGATCCGGCCCGAACCGCGCCCAAATCGGATAAAGCGTCTGCAACCACCCGAACAATAGCGCGTTCTGCCCCCCCGGCACCGCCCGCGTCAGGGTCTGGTACAGATGATGGTGCGTATTGACCAAACCGGGCGTCACAATGCAGCCGCGTGCGTCGACAACTTCGCCCGTTGTGGAAAGCCCTGTGCCGACCTCAACAATCCAACCATCGCGGATCAGCACATCGGCCCCTGCCAGTTCGCGGCGGTCGTCATCCATGGTGATGACGCAATCGGCCTGCCTGATCAGCGTTTCAGTCATAAGGTCCTCTTACTCTGTTGGGACGTCTCGCAAAATCGCCAGTGCTTCGGCGTGGATCTCAGCACAGCCTGCTGCCAGAACACGGCCCCCGTTGTGCACTGGGTTGCCCTGCCAGTCGGTTACAATCCCGCCTGCGGCTTCGATCACCGCAATGGGCGCGCAGATGTCATAGGCGTTCAATCCGGCCTCGACGACCAGATCAGCCTGCCCCAGCGCCACCAGCCCGTAGGCGTAGCAATCCATGCCGTAACGGGTCAGACGCACGCGGGTCTCTACGGCCTGAAAACCTGCGCGTTCAACGGGCGAGCCGACCTCTGGGAAGGTGGTAAAAAGCGTGGCCTTATCCAACGTGGCGGACCGACAGCGCAAATCCTGGCGCCCCTGCGGCCCTTCGACATGGGCCTGCCCAGCGCCGCCCACGAACCGCTCCCCTATGTAGGGTTGATCGATCACCCCGAGCTTCGGGCCATTTTCATCGTTCAGCGCAATCAAAACGCCCCATGTGGGCGTGCCGGACATAAAGCCACGGGTGCCATCAATAGGATCAAGCACCCATGTCAGCCCGCTTGTGCCAGAGGTTGCGCCAAATTCTTCGCCCAAGATCGCATCTTGGGGGCGCAGCTTTTGCAACAGATCGCGCATGGCTGTTTCGGCCGCTCGATCTGCCAGCGTCACGGGGTCAAACCCGTCTGCGTCTTTGTTTTCGGTCAAAAGGTCGGGGCTGCGAAAATAGGGCAAAATCGCTGCACGGGCGGCATCCGCGAGTTGGTGCGCGACGGTCAGCAGATCGGTGTTCTCAAGTGTCCCCATAACAAACGGGGTGCCATTCCTGACACCCCTTTGCAAGTCTTCTCAAAGGCCTAATGAAAAATCAGGCCACGTCGCTTAAAACGCGCGCCAGCTCAAACAAGCGGCGACGTTGGTTTTCTGGAATGGCGTAGTAGGAGCGCACCAGATCAAGGGCTTCTTTGTCACCCATCAGATCCGCCGGAATACCGTCTTCAACAAGCTCTTCTTTTGCGTCAACATCGATACCTTCGAAGAAAAAGCTGACTTCGACTTCAAGCGCATCGGCGATATCCCATAACCGCGATGCACTTACCCGGTTTGCGCCGGTTTCGTATTTCTGGATCTGTTGGAATTTGATCCCAACCTGCTCAGCAAGCTGCTGTTGGGTCATCCCCGCAAGCCACCGTCTTTGTCTAATTCGCTTGCCGACATGCACGTCAACTGGATGGGCCATCTCTATCTCCTCGGTCCGCTGTTGCTTTGCCATATCGCCGGAATCACACCCTGATTGCAACGACAGCGCCTGTAACTCGTACACCCACAAGTTGGCGTGGGACCATACTAGGCATCAATTGACGTGCATCGCAAGCGTTTCATTCGCATTTAAGGCGAGTATAGCAATAAAATTTCTCATGATTAACACTTTTTAACTCTTTTTCATGAGATTCACTGTGACTTTCGGTGTTCTTGAAGCATTTGGTGCCCTTCGCTACAAGCCACATTCAACCGTTCCGCCCCCGTAATCACCATCTTGCCCCTTATTTCACCGGAGCTTTTCGCATATGCGCGCCTTTCATATTGCCGCTGAGGGTCAAACCCCCGATCTGATCGACATTGCCCCCCCCAAGCCTGCGCCTCATGAGGTTCTGGTTGATATCAAAGCCTGCGGTTTGAACTTTGCCGATCTGTTGATGGTCAAGGGCACCTATCAAGACACCCCGCCTGCCCCTTTTACGCTGGGCATGGAAGTCGCGGGCGTTGTCACCGGTCTCGGCGCTGACGTGACCCGGTTCGCCCTTGGCGACCATATCGCTATCTTTGGCGGTCAAGGTGGCTTGGCCGACCAAGGGTGCTTTGACGCGGCCCGCGCGCTTCGGATTCCCAACGACATGCCTTTCACCGACGCAGCCGCCCTGCAAATTGCCTATGGCACCAGCCATATGGCCTTGGACTATCGCGCCAACCTGAAGGCAGGTGAAACATTGGTCGTGTTGGGCGCTGCTGGCGGTGTCGGCCTGACTGCCGTCGAGATTGGCAAGCTGATGGGTGCGCGTGTGATTGCTGTGGCTCGTGGTGCCGACAAACTGGCTGTGGCCAAGGCCGCCGGTGCAGATCATCTGATTGACACCGACACCTGCCCCGATCTGCGTGTTGCCTTGAAAGAGCTTGGTGGCGTTGATGTGGTCTATGACCCTATTGGCGGCGATGCGTTCAAAGCTGCCTTTCGCGCTTGTAACCCCGAGGCCCGTATTCTGGTGATCGGGTTTGCCTCTGGTGATGTGCCGCAGGTGCCGGCCAATCATCTGCTGGTCAAGAACATTACCCTGCTCGGGTTCTATTGGGGCGGGTATATGGGTTTTAACCCCAAGGCCCTGACGGGAAGCCTTGAGACACTGTTCGATTGGTATGCCAAGGGCAAGATCAAGCCCCATGTCAGCAATATTCTGGCCTTGGAGGATGTGACCGAAGGGTTGGAGCTTTTGCGGTTGCGCAAATCCACCGGCAAAGTGGTCATCACCCCCTAGGCGCTGCGTTTAAGCCCCTCTGTGGTGGACCATTCCGACCGGTAGGCGGTGGTGATCATCTCGCTCAGCGCGGCTAAGGCCACATCATCGCGCCGTTGCACGTAGTAGATGATTTGCGTGGTGCCAGGATCGGGCAGCTTGCCGTCATGCTCAATGGGGCCTGTCTGGCGCGGGTAGACGCCTTGGATCGCCGCGTGCACGGCCAGATCAGCGCCGACGACGGCCTCAACCGCGTTATCAAGATCCGAATCGACGACCATGTTCCAATCCATTTCCGCCTCATTGAGCCGGTGCAGCACGTCAGAGCGGAAGATACAGTTCTTGCAAAAGGCGACAGGCAGCGGTTTTTGCTTCCACGCTTGCCCGCCTTCGGCCCCGATCCAGACAAGCGGCAAGCGCACAAGCACCTCGCCCCCCGGACCGGGTTGGTCTTCTGTGGTCAGGATCACATCGCAATCGCCGCGCGCGAACATATCGCGCAGGGATGTTGTGGGCGCCGAGATCAGTTTCATCTGCATGCGCGGGAAATCGAGTGCGAACTTGCGAAGCACCCGCGGGATATAAGGGTAGATAATGTCATGGGGCACGCCGAGCGTGATCGTGCCTTCGTATTCCTGCGAGGTCAGTTTGACGTAGATCTCATCATTGAGCGCAAGGATACGGCGGGCATAGCTGAGCAATTGCTCCCCTTCAGCCGTCAGCGCAATGGTGCGCGCGGACCGGTCCAGCAATTGAACGTCCATCACCTCTTCCAGCCGCTTGAGCTGCATCGACACCGCCGATTGCGTCAAATGCAGGAACCCTGCGGCCCGTGTAACCCCGCCCGTGTCAGCCACGGCCACGAAGGAACGCAGTGTCGTGATATCCAGATTTCGCATACATCACCTTTGCTGATGGATTACATCATAAACATTCGTTTTCAATATGGATCATACTTGTCCATATACATCAAGAAATTTGATGAAACAGGCGAAACTGATCGCCAAACACGAAAGGACCAGACCATGACTGCAATTGATCGCACCTATGCCCGCCCCGCACGGACCTCGGTTCTGAAAACACTCAAGGCCGTTTACGATACATGGCAACAGCGCCAAGCGTTGAAGTCACTGGATGCAGCCGCATTGGAAGATATCGGCGTTTCCGCCCGCGCGGCGCAGTCCGAGGCTTCCAAGCCGATTTGGGATGTCCCACAAACTTGGCGCTGTTAGGCCACAATCGGTCAGGAAGTGACGTTTCGTTAAACATATTTGCGAAACACAGTTATTCCTGACCGTTTTCCCTTGAATAGAACGGCTTTGACCCCAATATTGTGCGCAATAGGACCGTCGGCGTGCTGTCGACGTACTGCATCTGCGACTAATTGGAGGTTTCAATGGCAGAACTAAACACAATCCGGACCACAAGTGGCGTCGGAACAGCGGCGGCCCAAATCGACGCTGGGCTGCGCGCCCACATGAACAAAGTCTATGGCACGATGTCCATCGGCATGCTGATCACAGCATTGGCCGCTTGGGCGATTGCGGGCCTTGCGACAACAAATGACCCTGCACAGGCGACGACCGCCTTGGCAAACGGCACATTCCTGACAGGCTTGGGCACTGCGATTTACATGTCGCCCCTGCGCTGGGTGATCATGCTCGCCCCGCTGGCCTTTGTCTTCTTCGGCTGGGGCACCCTGCTGCGCCGCGCCAATGCAGCCACAGTTCAACTGGCCTTCTTCGCCTTTGCGGCGCTGATCGGTTTGTCCATGAGCTCCATCTTCTTGGTGTTCACCGACTATTCCATCGTGCAGACCTTCCTTGTCACCGCCATCGCCTTCGCCGGTTTGAGCCTTTACGGCTACACCACAAAGCGTGATCTGAGCGGCATGGGCACCTTCTTGATGATGGGTGTTATTGGTCTGCTGGTTGCAATGGTGATCAACCTGTTCCTGCAGTCTGGCCCGATGATGATGGCGATCTCTGCCATCGGTGTGTTGATCTTTGCCGGTCTGACCGCGTTCCACACGCAGGAAATCAAGAACACCTACGTCGCGCATGCGTCGCATGGCGATCAGGAGTGGCTGGACAAAGCAGCATCCGACGGTGCGCTGAGCCTCTACATCAGCTTCCTGAACATGTTCCAGTTCCTGCTGATGTTCATGGGTCAAGGCGAGTAATACAGGTCCAAGGATGGGTCACGACCCATCCTACCCGATCTTTCAAGGGCCGGCCTTTCGGGGCTGGCCCTTTTCTATTGCAGGCCTAGTCCGGCCCCTTGTGTCCGATCTCGGTCAGGTAAATCCGCACCGCATCTTGCACATGCCGGAACCTGTCCCCGCCCAGATGCTTGCCCCCGTACCACCGCGTCACCACGATCAGATGGTCTTTCAGCTGCGCCCGTTCCAGCATCCGCACAATCACCATGCCTGCCCCGGATTCTCCGTCATCGTTTTTGAGCGGGGCCACATCCGTCAACAGCGCCCAAGTGTGATGGGTCGCCTTGGCAAAGCGTTTGGAGGCGTTGAGCGATTTGACCAGTGCTTTCGCCTCGGACTCGGACCCGCAGGGCGCGCCTGAGACGGCGTAGACGGACCCGCGGTCTTTGATGATTTTGTCAAACGTGCGCATGGATCAACGGCCTAGTACGCTGAAGCCCTCAGTGCAATAATGCCTGTCATCTGAAGGAGCGCGCATATGATCCCTTTTGGCCCTGAGATTTGGACGGTGGATGGCCCAGAGGTCAGTTTTGCAGGCTTTGCCTATCCGACCCGTATGACCGTTGTGAGGTTGCAGGGGGGTGCGCTGTGGGTCTGGTCGCCGATTGCTTTGACTGCTGATATCACCGCCGCTTTGGAGGCCCTTGGCCCCGTCGCCCATATCGTTGCCCCGAACCATTTGCATCATCTGGCCTTGTCAGACTGGCAAGCCGCCTACCCAGACGCGCTGGTCCATGCGGCCCCGAAGCTGGCGGACAAGCGATCTGACATACGTTTTGCAACGACACTTGGGGATGCGCCCCATGACGCTTGGGTGGATGAGATTGATCAAGTGATTGTACGCGGAAATCTGATCACCACGGAAGTCGTGTTTTTTCATAAAGCCAGCGGCACTGTCATTTTCACGGACCTGATCCAGCAGTTTCCACGCGGGTTTCATAGCGGTTGGCGGGCTGTCGTGGCGCGGCTTGATCTGATGGTGAATGACAGACCCACAGTGCCGCGTAAATTCCGCGCGGCTTTTATAGGTCGCAAGGCGGCGCGAGAGGCTTTGCACAGGATTAAGGACTGGCCTGCCGAGCGGGTGATCATGGCCCATGGCCCCACGGTGACAAGGGACGCCAAGGGGTTGATAGAACGGGCGTTTGACTGGCTGTGAATTGGCGTTCAAACACGAAAAAAGCCGCCTCCCCGAAGGGTGCGGCTTTCAGCATTTTGTCGTCAGTTAAGAAGCGATCAAGGGTTACTTGATTTTGCCTTCTTTGTATTCGACATGCTTGCGCACAACCGGGTCATATTTGCGCACGACCATCTTTTCGGTCATCGTGCGTGCGTTTTTCTTGGTCACATAGAAGTGGCCGGTTCCCGCGGTTGAGTTCAGGCGGATTTTGATTGTGGTTGGCTTCGCCATGATGTGTCTCCTGAAACGGGCGCACCAAGAGAGGGGCCGCGTTGAATTCTTGAACCTGCGTTCTAGCCAAGCGCTGACCTGAGTCAACCTCTTAATCGCCCCAATCGAGGCAAAAGAAATGCGCGGAGAGCCTATAAGCCGGATTCTGTCCTGCCTTGGGTTGCCCCGAGGCATGGATGATCATTCCTCTGAACCCTGGATTGCTCCAAGGCCTCTAGCTGCCAACCCGACCTTCCAAGGCAGAAGCCACCTGTCGCGGTATCGGTTGCCCGACCTGCCGACGTGAAGGTCCTATTTGGCATTGCTCCCGGTGGGGCTTGCCGTGCCGCTTGCGTTGCCGCTTGCGCGGTGGGCTCTTACCCCACCGTTTCACCCTGACTAAACGTCCGCCGAAGCGGGCGTAAAGCGGTTTCATTTCTGTGGCGCTGTCCGTCGGGTTGCCCCGCCCGGGTGTTACCCGGCACCGTATCTTCTGGGAGTCCGGACTTTCCTCGGGGGTTCGGTTGCCCGTTCCCCCGCGATCATCCAGCTCTCCGCGCGCGGCTGGGATGCGCTTTATTGGGCGGCCCGTCAATGGGGTTGAGATGTTGGTATGTGAGTATTTGCCAAAGGGTAAAGGGGTTATGTTTGCTTTGCTGTATGCCCCAGTGGTGTGAAATCATCCCCGTTGAGCGGCCCTGTGGCCCATGGCCGGAACCTGAGCCGCACCGCTTGCAGCAGCGTTTCATCGTCCAGATCAGCGCTGTACCCCCATGCTATGGCCAACTGCCGGAAGTCTGTTTGGGTCGCATCTTGTGGCCCTGCACCCCGCCCCCGCGCCGCTGCTAGGCCTTGTCGTTCGAGCCGTTCCCAATCGAAGTGCGCGCCAGGGTCGGATTTGCGGGTTGGTGCCATGTCCGAGTGTCCTATGACCCCTGTTCTGCTTATGGACCAGCGGTTCAGGATGTCTTTGAGCAGCCCCTCAAGGCTGTTCATTTGCGCTGCCGCAAAGGGGTGGCTGCCGCCGTTATCAAGCTCTATCCCGATGGAGCGTGAATTGATGTCATCCAACCCGCCCCAAGAACCCGCCCCTGCGTGCCATGCCCTTTGGTCTTCGCCCACCAATCGCAGGATCTGCCCGTACCGGCTGATAAGGTAGTGCGCTGAAACCTCGGCCTGCGGGTCGCACAGCCGGTCGCGCGCGGCGTCGCAGCTTTGCATGGCCGTGTAGTGCAGCACCACAAGCGAAGGCGTCAGCCCGTCCTTGCGCGGCCCGAAGTTGGGCGAGGGGTGATCTGTGATCTGCATCCCCTATAGCCGACGTGTTTATTCGATAGCCGTGGGAACAGCCACTGGTGTCGGTGCCCCACCGACCGCGTTGCGGTAGGGTGCAGGGTTCCAGCTGCATGCGTATCCGTCGCCGTCTGGATCAAGTCCGAGCCGGTCGCGTTCCGGGCCGCCGCGCGACAGGAATTCGATCTGTGCCCGATCGCCGGAGGGGTATTTGGCGCAATTACGATCAAACTTTGCTTGCCCGTTGAAGCCCGACCGTTTGTACCGCGACTGGCCCACTGGATGTGATGTGCTGAGCGCATAGTTCACAATATTGGGGCCTGCGTTTCCTGTGCGTGTCGGCACTTCTGTGGGTTGCACCACTTCAAGTTGGGCACGGTTTTGCGCAATCCGGCTGGCGTCGCTTTGGATGCTTTCGCGTTGGCTGACCGCGTCAAAGTTGTTCTCATCCGAAATGCCAACAGGCGAGGCAGCACGTTGGTTGTTCGGGTCGCCAACTGTCGGGGCGGCAGCAGCGGCGGCACTTTGTGTGGTGGCAGTGTTGGTCGAGCTGCGCTGTGTGGCCAGCGTATCAATTGGCGTTGTGGTCACAGGTGCGGCCTCGGACGGGGGCAGAACTGTGACCGGTCCTGTTTGCGGTTGGGCCTGTCCGCTGAGTGCTGCTTCGCGGGCACGCGCAGCTGACGGGCTGTCAAATCCAACCCCGGCCCCGCTGTCGGGCACCGCTGGCTGACAGGCCGCAAGGGCCGCAACCCCAAGGGAGAAAACTATGGCACGCATATTCGAAATCCTGCTCATATCGCCCCTATTTGCAGGGGCTGTTTTGGTTTCTAGGCTCGTTTCTACCACCATTTGGCGGGCTTTGCCACAAATCCGGCAGCCGTTTCCAAGGCATAGGCAGTATTCAGCAAATCGCCCTCTTCCCAAGGCTGGCCGATCAGTTGCAGGCCCAAAGGAAGCCCCTGCCCGTCCAGCCCTGCTGGCACTGCCACACCCGGCAAGCCTGCCAGATTGACCGTGACCGTGAACACATCATTCAGGTACATTTGCACCGGATCGGCATCTTTCATTTCGCCCAATCCAAAAGCTGCGGATGGCGTTGCAGGCGTCAAAATCGCATCGACCCCTGCGGCGAACACGTCCTCAAAGTCTTTCTTGATCAGCGCCCGCACCCGCCGTGCGCGGTTGTAATAGGCGTCGTAAAAGCCTGCGGACAGAACATATGTTCCGATCATCACCCGCCGCTGGACCTCTGGCCCGAAGCCTTCGGCGCGGGTTTTTTCGTACATTTCGGTGATGCCATCGCCCGCATCCAGCGTCGCGCGGTGCCCGTAGCGGACCCCGTCATAGCGCGCGAGGTTAGAAGACGCTTCGGCAGGCGCGATCACGTAGTAGGCTGGCAGCGCGTATTTGGTATGTGGCAGGCTGATGTCGACCACTTTGGCGCCCGCGTCCTTCATCATCGCAGCCCCGTCGGCCCAAAGCTTTTCAATCTCGGCGGGCATACCGTCCATGCGGTACTCTTTGGGCAGGCCGATGGTTTTGCCTTTGATGTCGCCTGTCAATGCGGCTTCAAAGTTCGGCACGGGCAGGTTGACGCTGGTGCTGTCGCGGGGGTCATGGCTGCACATGGCCTCTAGCATGATCGCGGAATCGCGGACCGTTTTGGTCATCGGTCCAGCCTGATCGAGACTGGACGCAAAAGCGACGGTTCCCCAACGCGAACAGCGCCCGTAGGTGGGTTTGATCCCGACGATGCCTGTAAAGGCCGCAGGTTGGCGGATGGACCCGCCCGTATCTGTGCCGGTTGCTGCCAGACACAGGTCTGCCGCAACTGCCGCGGCCGATCCACCGGACGATCCGCCGGGGGTCAGGTTGGTCGCTTCATTCCCGCGCCGCCATGGGTTGACTGCGTTGCCGTAGACAGAGGTTTCATTTGAGGACCCCATCGCGAATTCATCCATGTTGAGCTTGCCCAACATGACAGCGCCCGCATCAAAAAGGTTCTGACTGATCGCGGATTCGTATTCGGGCAAGAACCCTTCCAAAATCCGGCTGCCCGCTTGGGTGGGCACGCCTTTGGTGCAAAACAGATCCTTGATCCCGACGGGCAGGCCACACATCGCAGGTGCATCACCTGCTTTGATCCGCGCGTCGGCGGCCTTGGCCTGATCAAGCGCCAGATCGGGGGTGTGGTGCACAAATGCGTTCAATTCAGAGGCTTGTTCAATCGCGGTCAGGCAGGTTTGGGTCAGCTCAACAGATGTTGTTTTGCCAGCGCGCAGGGCATCGCGGGCATCGGCAAGGGTCAGTGCATTCAGATCAGCCATTATTCCACCACCTTCGGCACAGCAAAGAACCCTTCGCGGGCATCAGGCGCATTGGCCAGAACCTTGGCTTGTTGGTCGCCATCGGTCACAGCATCGGCGCGTTGCGGGGCCTTCATGGGGGTCACGGACACCATGGGGTCGATACCCTCTACATCCACCTCATTAAGCTGTTCGATAAAGCCGAGGATTGTGTTGAATTCAGCGGCCAGTGCAGGCAGCGCGTCAGGCTCTACCTTGATACGGGCCAGCTTGGCCACGCGGGCGGCGGTGCTTTCGTCAATAGACATCGTGTGGATACCTCTTATCCGTTTGATCGCCGTTTACCGTGGGGGCCGCAGGGCTGCAAGATGCAAGCCACGTTGCAAGGGCGCTTTAAGATGGTACATATTCTGGGCAACATCAGATCAAAGGTGCATCATGAAGATTATTTGGCTGGGACACGGGTCTTTTCGGATCGAGATTGGAACACAAGTCTTGCTTGTGGACCCTTGGTTTACCGACAGTCCGGTGTTTCCAGCAGGCCGCAAAGCCGAGGCGATCAAAGGCACCACTGGCATTTTGATTACCCATGGGCACTTTGATCACACCGCCGATGTGGTGAACCTGTCCAAATCGCTGGGCGTGCCCGCCACTGGGCCCTATGAGCTGATGCGCCATTTTGAGGAAATCCATGATCTTAAAGTCAATGCTTTCAACTTCGGCGGCACTGTCAAAATCGGGGATGTGTCGGTGTCCTTGGTGCCTGCAAAGCATTCGTCCTGCCTAAAAGACAACCCGCTTGCCTATGTCGGGTCAGAGGCCGGGTTTATCATCAAGGGCGAAGGACATTGCATCTATCTGTCCGGCGATACTGGCATCATGGCGGATATGGATTGGATCGGGGATTTCTACAAACCCGACATCGGCATCCTGTCCGCGGGCGGGCATTTCACGATGGGCATGGCCGAGGCCGCCTATGCCGCCAAACGGTACTTCAACTTTGATACGCTGATCCCCTGCCACTACAAGACCTTCCCCTTGCTGGAACAATCCGCGAAAGCCCTGATTGAAGCGCTGCCAGAGGTAAACGTGATCGAGCCTGAAATTATGGAGCCGATCACCCTCGGCTGAGCCCCGCAGAAAGACACCGCAATGCCCAAGCCATACGCGCTGATCGAAGGCCGCGCCGCTTTGATCGTGATCGATATTCAGGCCAGCACTTTTATCGACGACAGCGAAGATCGGTCAATTCCGAACATGGAAGGCTACAAAGACCGCATGTTGCTGGCCCGCAAAGCCATTGATGCGGCACGGGCCAACGACATTCCGGTGATCTACATCCAAGAAGTGCACCGCCCCAACCTGATCGACTTCGGGCGCGAGTTGGACGGCGATGAAACGGTGCATTGCCTCGAAGATGACCCGCGCACGGCGCTCGCGGTCAAGGAAATGGACGTGCGGCCCGACAGCTACATTATCCCCAAACGCCGGTATTCGGCCTTTTTCGGCACAGATTTCGAAATTCTGCTGCGCGGGCTTAAGGTAGATACGCTTTTGCTCTGCGGCGGGCTGACGGATGTCTGCGTGCACTATACCTTCGTCGACGGGCACCAATCCGATTACTTCTGCCGCGTCATCGAAGACTGCGTCGCAGGCTCAAGCCTTGCAGCGCATGAGGCCGCGCTTAAAGCAATGGAATACCTGCAAACCGGCGCGCGCAGGTCGCTGGATGACGTCCTGAGCGCAATGGCAGATACCTAAAGCCCGCCAAGCTTCATTTTTCCATAAATACTCAAATTCAACCGCGCCGACCCGCGAAAAACGATTTCAACAAAGCCTCGGCACGCGCCGCATCAATGCCATCGAACACTTCGGGCACATGGTGACACTGAGGATGCGAAAACACCCGCGCGCCTGTCGATACGCCGCCCGATTTGGGGTCAGCGGCCCCATAATAGAGCCGCCCGATCCGTGCCGCAGCGATGGCAGCAGCGCACATGGCACAGGGTTCCAGCGTGACGTAAAGATCATGGCCGATCAAACGCTCTGACCCGATTTGGGCGCAGGCGGCGCGGATGGCCAGCACTTCGGCATGGGCAGTTGGGTCATTGAGTTCGCGGGTACGGTTGCCTGCACGCGCGATGACTTCGCCATTTGGGTCCACCACAACAGCGCCCACAGGCACCTCGCCACGGGCGGCGGCGGCTTCGGCCTCCTTCAAGGCGGCTTGCATATGCGATTTAAAGACCATTGCCCGACCCTTGCCCGCTCATGCACCCTTTCGCAAGGGGGGCGGATCGTCTAAGGGCTGACCCATGACCGACCCTGCCACACCAGATACGCCCACCGATACACCCAAGGGCGACCGGATTGCCAAAGTGCTGTCGCGCGCGGGCGTCGCCTCGCGCCGCGAGGCGGAACGCATGATCGAAGCGGGTCGCGTGGCAGTGAACGGCAACAAAATCGACAGCCCTGCCCTGAACGTCACTGCCGCTGACAAAATCACCGTTGACGGCAAACCCGTTGCAGCCCCTGAACCTGCGCGCATGTGGCTTTATCACAAACCCACGGGCCTTGTGACCACAGACAGCGATGAAAAGGGCCGTGAAACGATCTACGACGCCCTGCCCGAAGACATGCCACGGGTGATGAGCGTCGGACGGCTTGATCTGAACTCAGAAGGCTTGCTGCTGCTGACCAACGATGGCGGCCTCAAACGGCAGTTGGAACTGCCCAGCACCGGCTGGCTGCGCAAATACCGTGCCCGCGTAAACGGTCGCCCGACCGAAGGCCAGCTCGACCCGCTGCGGCAGGGATTGGTCATTGAGGGCGAGCGGTTTCAACCGATGGAGATCACCCTTGACCGCCAGCAAGGCGCCAACGCTTGGCTGACCATCGGCATCCGCGAAGGCAAAAACCGCGAAATCCGCCGCGCTTTGGGCGATGTGGGCCTGACCGTGAACCGCTTGATCCGTGTGTCCTACGGCCCTTTCCAACTTGGCACCTTGAAGGAAGGCGCGGTTGAAGAAATCCGCCGCAAGGTGCTGCGTGACCAGCTTGGGCTTGAAGCTGAGACGGACAACAAACCGGCCCCTACAAAACGCTTCCGCCGCAAAGCACCCTCAAAACTCGCAGGCCGTCCCGGTGCGCCCAAGCCCGAGGATCAACTGGCCCCCAAATCCAGACGTGGTGGCACAAAACCCCAGCGCACGACGCAAAACCGCAAAGGCCCAAAACCATCCGGGCGCACGCGGACCCGCTGACATCCGTCTTTCCCCCTAGAAAGCTGCCCATTTGTGTCTTAAGTTTCAGGTGGGTAGCGAAAGTTGGGGGTTATGAGCGGATCAGGTATCCAGAAATTTGCCTATGTGGCCTTGATCGTGGTCCTTTTCGGGGTCTCGACCGGCTGGCTTGGAGGGTTGTAATACCATGTCCAAGCGGTTTTCCGGCAAATACAGCCCCGATCAGGTAGATCACACGATCCCCCGTGGCACCTATGAACAGGCCAGCGTTGACCCTGTGGGCGCGCGGGCCAATGTGCTGTTTATCCCTGCCATTCCGCTGGTTGCGACATCTTTAAATGACGGTGCGATTTCCCTGAGTTTTGCCCTTGCAGGTGCCGCCAGCCTGACCCTTGCTGCATGGTTTTTGCGCGACGGGCTGCGCGCTGAGGCCGCCTATAACGCCCGCAAGGTTGCCCGCCGACCAGCCCTTCCGCGCAAGATCATTGCCACCGTTCTGACAGGGATCGGGGCCGCCTTGGCTGTGGTTGCCCACCAGAATGTATACGGGCTGCTTGCGCCGGTCCTGTTCGGGATCATTGCCTCAGGATTGCACACCGTGGCTTTCGGCACTGATCCGATGCGCGACAAGGGCATGGAAGGCATTGATACGTTCCAGCAAGACCGTGTGGCCCGTGTTGTGGACAAGGCCGAAGTCCATCTGAAAGCCATGACCGATGCCCTTCGTCGCGCCGGAGACCGCGAAATGCAGACGCGGCTGGAACGCTTTCAAACGACCGCCCGCGATCTGATCCGCACCGTCGAAGAAGACCCCCGTGATCTCAGTGCGGCGCGCAAGTATCTAGGCGTCTATTTGCAAGGCGCCCGCGATGCGACGGCCAAGTTTGCAGATGTTTATGCCCGCACCAAAGACACACAAGCGCGCGCTGACTATGCCACCTTGCTGGATGATCTGGATCAGAATTTCTCCGCCCGCACCCGTAAACTGCTGCTGGAGGATCGATCTGATCTGACAGTGGAAATCGATGTCCTGCGCGAAAGACTTCAGCGCGAGGGCGTTCGCCTGACTGACCCTGAATAGGAACCCATTCCAATGACTGACGAGACGCGCCAAAAAGCCGAACAATCCCTTGCAATGGTTCAAGAAATCACCGCCGTTGTCCTGCCCGAACCGGCCCCTGCAAATGCGGTTGTCCCCTTGGCTGAGGCCGACAAACCCCTAAGCGCCGAAATCAAGCGCCGCATGGGTGAGCTGGATATGGAAAACACCGGATCCATCGTGTCTTTCGGGTCTGCTGCGCAGTCTGAATTGCAGGAAATCAGCCAGTCTATGCTGGCCGATGTGCGCAACAAAGATGTCGGCCCCGCGGGGGACAGCCTGCGCAGCATCGTCACCACCATTCGCGGGTTTTCCGTGTCCGAACTGGACGTGCGCCGTAAACGGTCGTGGTGGGAAAAGCTGCTGGGTCGCGCCGCGCCTTTTGCCAAGTTCACCGCCAAGTTTGAAAAAGTCCAAGGCCAGATTGATCATGTGACCGAGGACCTCCTGAGCCATGAGCATAAGCTGCTGAAAGACATTAAGTCGCTCGATATTTTGTACGACAAGACCCTGCAATTCTACGATGAATTGGCACTTTATATCTCTGCCGGCACTGAAAAGCTGCGTGAGTTGGATGAAAAGACCATTCCCGCCAAGGCCAAATCTGTCGAAAAGGCCGCTGAATCCAAACAAGTCATGGCCGCCCAAGAGCTGCGCGATCTGCGCATGGCCCGCGATGATCTGGAACGCCGCGTCCATGATCTGAAACTGACCCGTCAGGTCACGATGCAATCCCTGCCTTCTATCCGGTTGGTGCAGGAAAACGACAAATCTTTGGTCACCAAGATCAATTCAACGCTGGTCAACACGGTGCCGCTTTGGGAAACCCAACTGGCCCAAGCCGTGACCATCCAACGCTCCGCCGAAGCTGCGGGCGCTGTGCGCGAGGCCAACGATCTGACCAACGAATTGCTGACTGCCAACGCCGAAAACCTGCGCACCAGCAACAAGATGATCCGCGAAGAAATGGAGCGCGGTGTGTTTGACATCGAAGCCGTCAAAACCGCCAATGCCGATCTGATTGCGACCATCAACGAAAGCCTGCAAATTGCCGACGAAGGCAAAGCCAAACGTGCGGCCGCCGAAGTTGAGTTGCAAAAGATGGAAGCCGAATTGCGCGACACGCTGGCCTCGGCCAAGGCCCGCAAGGATGGCGTTGGCGACAACGCGGCGACTTCCGTATAATCAGGGTAGCCTAAGACAATGACTGCCAAACTCACATCCCGCCTTAAGATCGCACTGGCCGCCAGTGCTGTCTTTGCCTTGGGCGCCTGTGAGCTTTTGGCCCCTGTCACCCCTGTCCCCGTCCCGCCCGCGCGACCAAGCGGGTTGGGCGTGCAGCCGCCTGCTGCGGTGGTTGAACAATCCAAGGCCAGCCGTGATCTGGCGGTGTACTACGCCCGTTTGCAAAATGATCTGCTGGCCCAAGGATTGATGCGCACCGATGGTGGCGGGCCTGATACGTCGTACAAATCCGCCGATCTGATCCGCAACTTTGAGCAGGTCGTATTCTACGATGAATATGGCCCCGGTGGTGGATTGACCGCCTCAACCCAAGGCCCCGGAAAGCTGCGCCGCTGGGACGCTCCTGTGCGGATCAAAACCGCCTTCGGGCCAAGTGTATCGGCCCCCAATCGGCTGACCTTTTCCGATGAAGTCGCGGGCTACACCAACCGCCTTGCCCGTATCAGTGGCCATCCGATCAGCACGACCGGCGGCAAAGCCAATTTCCATGTGATCTTCGCAAGCTCTGATGACCGCGAGGCGATTGCGCAAACGATCCGCGCCCTGCGCCCTGATATGCAAGACAGCACATTGAACCTGTTCTTGAACCCGCCGCGTTCGACCCATTGTTTGGTCGTGGCCTATGCGAACGCGGTCGGCAGCCAGACCTATGGGCAAGCCATTGCCCTGATCCGCGCCGAACACCCCGACCAGTTGCGCCTGTCTTGCATTCATGAAGAACTGGCCCAAGGTCTTGGACTGGCCAACGACAGCCCTGCGGCCCGCCCGTCGATCTTTAACGACGATGACGAATTTTCGCTGCTGACAAGCCATGACGAGATGTTGCTGAAGATGCTGTATGATCCGCGCCTGCGGTCGGGCATGTCGGCGTCTGAAGCCCGTCCTGTCTTGGAACAGATCGCTAATGAATTGACAGGTGGGGTCTGACGGCCTGTCCTGCCTCGCTAAAACCTAAGGAGCCCCGATATGGGTATTTTTGATTTTCTAACCGGTGAATTTATTGACGTCATCCATTGGACCGACGACACCCGTGACACAATGGTCTGGCGGTTTGAACGCGAAGACCACGAAATCAAATACGGCGCCAAGCTAACGGTGCGCGAAGGTCAGGCGGCTGTGTTTGTCCATGAAGGTCAGCTGGCAGATGTGTTCACGCCGGGGCTGTATTTTCTTGAGACCAACAACATGCCGGTGCTCACCACGCTCAATTCATGGAGCCACGGGTTCAAGTCTCCGTTCAAGTCGGAAATCTACTTCGTCAACACAACCCGTTTTAACGACCTGAAATGGGGCACCAAGAACCCGATCATGCTGCGCGATCCTGAGTTCGGTCCGATCCGGCTGCGCGCCTTTGGCACCTATTCGGTCAAGGTGTCCGACCCTGCCAAGTTCTTGGTTGAAATCGTCGGCACAGATGGCGAATTCACAATGGACGAGATCAGCTATCAGATCCGCAACATCATTGTGCAGCAGTTCAACCAGATCATCGCATCTTGCGGGATTCCGGTTCTGGATATGGCCGCCAATACCGGCGATCTGGGCAAGTTGCTGGCCGAGGCAATCTCGGGCGCGGTCGCGCAATACGGGCTGTCTATCCCCGAACTTTACATCGAGAATATCTCGCTGCCTGAAATGGTGGAACAAGCCCTTGATACGCGGGCGTCGCGTGGCCTGACCGGCGATCTGGCGGCCCATATGCAATACACCACAGCCGAAGCGATGATCCGTGGCGGCGAAGGCGGCGGTGCGATGGCAACAGGCATTGGCGCTGGTATGGGTATGGTGATGGCAGGGCAAATGGCCAACCAGAACGGACCTTGGGGGCGGCCTATGGCCAATCCTGTGCAACCCGTTCAACAGCAGCTGACCCCGCCGCCACCGCCCGTCGAACACGTCTGGCATATTGCCGACAATGGCGAGACAACAGGCCCCTATTCCAAAGCCGCTTTGGGGCGCATGGCGCAAGAAGGCACCTTTGACCGCGACACCTATGTCTGGACGCCGGGCCAAGACGGGTGGAAGCAAGCGGATGAGGTGGACGAGCTGGCGCAGCTCTTTACGATCCTGCCGCCGCCTGCACCGGAGGGGCAAACTGGTTAAGGTAGGCTTAACGGAAAACCTAAAATAAATGTTCAATATTAATAAGTTACATACCAATTGGTAACCAAACCTAACACATAGTCCTGCGATCCCCCCTCTATAGGAGACCGCAGAGCTATGACCCAAACCGCCGACTTCTTTGATCTCTCACCCGCTCCAAAAGCTGCCCCTGCCCGCGCCCAAACCCGCAACGGCGGTATTGAGGCTCTGCGGTTTCTGGGTGCCTTCGGGATTGTTCTGTTTCATGTCAAAGGTCCCGGTGCAGCCCTTGGTTATGCTGCCCTTCCCATCTTTATCTTCCTGTCCGTCCATTTCTGCCTGCGCCTGTCCGAGGGTCAAAGCCTGCAAAATCTGATGCGCCGCCGCGTGTCGCGATTGTTGATGCCTTGGGTGTTCTGGTGTGCTGTTTTCGCCGCCCTGAAATCGCAGGATGCGCTGATGTCCGGTGGATCAATCGCAGACGAGTTCGCCCCGTGGATGATCGGCACCGGCCCGTCTATTCACCTGTGGTTTTTGCCCTTTATCGCTGCGGCCTCGATGATTGCGATTGCTCTGAACACAGTGCTTCGCCCGGCCAGCCCCGCGTTTGGAAGCCTTGTTCTGGCAGGCCTGTCTTTGGGATGTCTCGCCCTTGGATCACTGGATTTGCCAGCCCCCTTCGCCCAATGGGTCTTTGGGATGCCTGCGGTCTTTCTGGCCCTTGCCTTCTACCGGATAGATCACCCGACCAATTTGTTCAGCCTTGCGCTGTGGTCGGTCATGATCGCAGTGGCTGTCGGGTTGGGCTGGACCGACGGCAGCCTGCAATTGGCACTGACCTTTGCGGTTGTTGCACTTGTCTTGTCGGTGAACCTGCCCACATCCCCCACCCTGCGCTATTTCGCAGGGCTGTCCTTGGGGGTCTACATCATCCACCCCATCATCATTTCGGTCGGTTTGAGGCTTGCGGATCCGGCCTTGCTGGAACATTCTTTGTCCGGCGCCTTTGCCGCATTTGTGTTGTCCGCACTCGCCACGGCTGTTTTGCAACAGACCCCGCTTGTGCGACGGTTCATCTGAAATCGGAGGCGCGCGGAAATGACCATGTATCGAGCCTTCGATGGAAGAGACCGCCCTTACGTCCGATCACCGCTTTCCCTGCCATCAATGCGGGGCGGATTACAGGTTTGCGCCCGGCACAGACCATCTGGAATGCGACCATTGCGGCGATATACACACCATTGAGGCAAAGGGGTTTCGGGGCACCACCCTGACCGAACTTGATTTCCGCGACGCCGTGTCCGAGCTGCTGCCCGAGGCCGAGATCGAGGAAACCCGCACCAGCCAATGCCCGAACTGCGCGGCGCAGTTTGAATTCGACCCCGATGTGCATGCCGCCGAATGCCCATTCTGCGCGACCCCTGTTGTGACCGGCACAGGGGTGCATCGCCAGATCAAACCGCGCGGGGTGCTGCCCTTTGCGCTCGAAGAGCATGAGGCCAAAACCGCGATGACCGACTGGCTGGGCCAGCTTTGGTTCGCGCCGTCGTCACTGACCCAATACGCGCGCAAAGGGCGTAAGATGCAAGGCATCTACGTGCCCTATTGGACCTTCGATGCCGACACCAAATCCCGCTACACAGGCGAGCGTGGCACGGTTTATTATGAAACCCGCACCGTCACCCGCAATGGCCGGCGTGAACGGGTGCGCGTGGCCAAAGTGCGCTGGCGGTCGACCTCTGGTCGGGTGCGCCGGTTTTTTGATGATGTGCTTGTGCTGGCGGCAACGTCCCTGCCCAAACGCTTCACCGATGCGCTGGAGCCTTGGGATCTGGCGGCCTTAGAACCCTACCGCCCCGAGTACCTCGCCGGATTTCGCGCCGAAGGATACACTGTTGAATTGCAAGACGGCTACGCCGAGGCCAGTGCATATATGAACCGGATCATCGAACGGGACGTCAAATTCGACATTGGCGGTGACAGGCAACGCATCCATTCCATCAGCACCGATGTCAGCGCAGTTACGTTCAAGCATATCCTGCTGCCCATCTGGATGGCCGCCTATAAATACAACGGCAAGACCTACCGCTTCGTGGTCAACGGTCGCACCGGCCGCATCCAAGGCGAACGGCCCTATTCGGGATGGAAAATCGCCTTTGCAGTCATTGCAGGCGCGCTGCTGGCAGGCGCAATCGGCTACTACATTGCCGTCACACAAGACCAAAACGGAGTGGTGATCTTTGACCGACAGCTACGATAACCTGCACGGGCTTCTGAAGGACCGGTATTCTTGTCGGGCGTATAAACCTGATGCGGTGCCTGCTGACACAATCGAGGCGATCATCGAAGCCGCGCGGCACGTCCCGTCGTGGTGCAATGCGCAGCCGTGGCAAGTGGTGGTCACATCTGGCAAAGGCACAGACCGGTTCCGCGAGGCATTGATGCAAGAGGCGCTCAAAGGCACCCCTGCCCCCGATCTGGAGTGGCCCAGCGCCTACACAGGGGTCTATAAAGACCGCCGCCGCGCCTGCGGATTTCAGCTTTATGATGCGGTCGGTATCGCCAAGGGAGACCGCGCCGCCTCTGCGACTGAGATGATGAAAAACTTCGCTCTGTTTGGGGCGCCGCATGTGGCGATCATCCATGCGCCGCGTGATTTGGGGGCCTATGGCGCACTCGATTGCGGGGCCTTCATCACGGCCTTCACACTGGCGGCGCAAGCATTGGGGGTGGCAAGCATCCCGCAGGCTGCGGTTGCGTCCTACGGGCCACTTTTGCACGATCACTTCGGGATTGCAGACGGTCGTATGATCCTTTGCGGAATATCCTTCGGGTACCCAGACACAGATGCACCGGTGAACAGCTTTCGAACCGAACGGGCACAGGTCTCGGACATTCTCGACTGGCAGGCAGACTGATGCGGGCTTTGATCCAAAGGGTCACCTCTGCGGCGGTGGAAGTTGATGGACAAACCATAGGCGCAATCGATCATGGGCTGTTGATCCTCGTCTGCGCGATGCAGGGCGACGCACCCGCAAACAGCCAAAAACTGGCCGCCAAGATCAGCAAGCTGCGCATCTTCAAAGACGAGGCTGGCAAGATGAACAAATCACTGATCGACACCCAAGGGGCAGCCCTGATCGTCAGCCAATTCACACTCGCCGCCGACACCAGTCGGGGCAACAGGCCGGGGTTCTCAAACGCAGCAGACCCAACCACAGGGCAAGCCCTCTACCACCAGTTTATCCAAGATATGCAAGGCTTGGGTATGCGCACAGAAACAGGCCAGTTCGGAGCAGACATGCGCGTCAGCCTGACAAATGACGGGCCGGTGACCATCATGCTCGACGTCTAACCTTTACCCTTTCGGAAATACTCAAAAAGCACACCATGCCAGACAAAACCACACTCACCCGCCTGTTCGATACCGCGACACAGGCCGTGCGCGGCGACACCTCTGTCGGGACAGCGCTTAAATCCATAGACGAGCCTGCACCCGATCAGATCATTGCAGTGGGCAAGGCGTCTTCACCGATGGCGGCGGCCGCCTTGGCGCATTTTGACAACAAGGTCCCAACGCTGGTGGTCACAAAACACGACCACCTCACAGACCTGCCATCCCATGTCCACACCATCGAATCCGCACACCCCGTGCCGGATCAAAACAGCCTGACTGCGGGGCAACGCCTGATCGAAACGGTTGAAAACTGCGCAGAAGGCAGCCGCCTTCTGATGCTGGTCTCTGGCGGGGCCTCGGCCTTGGCGGAACACCCCAAACACCCGATGAGCCTGACCGAAATCGCAAGCTTCAACGACACGCTGCTGGCCTCAGGCCTCGATATTCACGCGATGAACGAACAGCGGCGTGCGATGTCGGCGCTGAAAGGCGGCAACCTTCTGGCGCGGTTCAAAGGGGCGCGGGTCACAACGCTCGCGGTGTCGGATGTGGAAGGGGATGATCTGAATGTGATCGGCTCAGGGATCGGGAATGCGCCTGAAAATCCGGCCTTTGACTTTCACCCCCATATCGTTGCCAGCAATGCGGTTGCGCGCGCCGCGATCGCGTCCGCGCACCCTGTCGCGACAAACTCGGAAACGCTTTACGGGGATATCAACGACATCGCCGCACACATCGCAAAAACCGCGACCACAAAGGGTCTGCACCTTTTCGGCGGTGAGCCCACAACCATCCTGCCGCCCAACCCCGGCAAGGGCGGGCGCAATCAGGCACTGGCTTTGACACTGGCCAACCACATCGAAGGACAAGACGACGTCACGATCCTTGTGGGCGGCACGGATGGCACTGACGGCCCGACAACGGCGGCAGGCGCAATCGTAGATGGCACGACATGGGGCACAGGCGCGCAAGAGGCATTGGACCGCGCCGACAGCGGCACCTACCTGGATGCAAAAGACGCCCTGCTGGTGACTGGCCCCACAGGCACCAATGTCATGGACTTGGTGCTCGTTCTTCGCACTTGACGGAATCGGCGCATCCCTAAAGGCTGCACCCCATGAAGAATGCACTGCGCGACATCGTTGAAGACCCCGACCTTGGGATCGTGATGTCAGATGGCACCCGCCTCTCCGCCCGCACATGGACCCCTGTTGATGCCGCCGCTGATCCGGTGCCCGCGATCCTTGAATTCCTACCCTACCGCAAACGCGATGGCACCACCGCCCGCGACGCGCTGACCCATCCCTACTTTGCCAAGCGCGGCTATGCCTGCATCCGCGTCGACATGCGCGGCAATGGTGACAGCCACGGGCTGATGGAAGACGAATACACCGCCCAAGAACTTGCCGATGCGGTTGAGACGATCAACTGGCTCGCAGCCCAGCCATGGTGCAACGGCACTGTCGGGATGATAGGGATCAGCTGGGGCGGGTTTAACGGTTTGCAGGTCGCGGCGCTTCAGCCTGACCCTTTGAAAGCGGTCATTACGCTCTGTTCAACCGTCGACCGCTTTGCCGATGACATTCACTACAAAGGCGGGTGTTTGCTCAATGAAAACCTTGGGTGGGGCGCGACCATGTGGTCCTATTCCAGCCGCGCGCCTGACCCTGCCTTGCGCGACGACTGGAAACACATCTGGCTGAACCGGTTGGAAAACGAGCCGTTTTTGCCCTCTGTCTGGCTGCGTCATCAATCGCGGGACGCGTACTGGCAACACGGGTCTGTCTGCGAGGACTTCAGCACCCTGAACGCCAAAGTGCTGGCCATCGGCGGCTGGGGGGATGCTTACAAAAACGCCGTGCCGCAACTGGTTGAGAACCTGGATGGCGCCAAGGGGATTGTCGGGCCTTGGGTGCATAAGTATCCGCATTTTGCCGTACCAGAACCCCGCATCGGGTTCCTGCAAGAGGCGCTGCGCTGGTGGGATCACTGGCTGAAAGGTGCAGACACAGGGGTTGAGGATGACCCTGATTATCGTGCCTACCTTATGGACGGCGTGCGCCCGCAGACATGGTATGCAGAACGGAGCGGCATCTGGATTGCCGAGCAGTCAGGTGCCACGTCGCATCTGCCCGTTGAAACATTGCACCTAACCCAAGACGGGTTGAGCGAAAAGACAGGCACACTGTCCGCCTCTGTCAGCTCCCCCCAGCATTGCGGGATGCAAGGCGGTGAATACTGCGCAATCTGGCTTGGCCCCGATATGCCGGGCGATCAACGGGCCGATGATGCATTGTCAGTGTGCTTTGATACCGCCCCCCTGCCCGAACAGCGCGATATCGTCGGCGCGCCGCGCATTACGCTGACTGTGGCAAGCGATACCCCGCAAGCCCAAATTGCGGTCCGTTTGAACCACGTCCATCCCGACGGCGCATCCACTAGGATCACCTATGGCGTTTTGAACCTAAGCCACCGCGACAGCGCGGCGGACCCCAAAGCACTGACCGCCGGAGAGACCTACACGGTCACGCTTGATCTCGATCACATCGCCTACCGCGTGCCCAAGGGGCATAAAATCAGGGTCGCCGTATCCACGGCCTATTGGCCCTTGATCTGGCCATCGCCGACCCCGACAGCGCTGACGTTAAGCGGTGGCCGTATCGATCTGCCGCTGCGGGCATCCGGCGACACCAATGAAGTCACCTTTGAGCCACCCGAGGCCGAATCCCCATGGCAAACCAATGCCCTGCGCGACGGCTCTAACAGTCGCAAAATCGAACATGACCTGAACAGCGGCGAGATTCATCTGATCTTGCATGACGACTTCGGCAAGGTTGAAGACGCGGATCACGGGCTGATCGGCGGATCAATCGCGCGCGAAAGATGGACAATCCACCCCGACGATCCCCTGTCCGCCCGTGGGGTCTGCCATTGGACTGACGAAATGGGACGCGGCGATTGGGCCATAAGAACAGAGACATTCTGCGAAATGTGGTCCGACGCGACGCATTTCCACCTCACTGCGCGGCTGGAAGCCTATGAGGGCGAAACGCTCGTTTACGCAAGAGACGTCGCAGACAAAATCAAACGCCAAAACTTGTAACGTTGTTGTCATGTTAACGGGGTATTAACCCTTGCGAGAGGCCCAAAAATCGGCACAGTTGACTAAGCAATCAAGAAAAAAGCCTGAAAAAGGCGATCAAGACCACTCACTAGGGAGACTTAAATGTCAGACGAACTTCAATATCTATCCAAGAAAGTTGCCAAAGGGCAGATGACGCGCCGTGATTTCATGGGCCGCGCCGCCGCTTTGGGCATCAGCACGGTCGTTGCGACCGGTATGCTAAGCACCGCTGCCAAGGCCGAAGGGCCAAAGAAGGGCGGCATGTTCAAAATCGGGTCCGGCGGTGGCGAATCCACCAACACCCAAGACCCTGCCCTGACCGCGTCTTCTGTTCCGCTGAACAACCTGCGCGCATGGGGTGAAACGCTGGTCGAAACCAAAGCGAACGGTGATCTGGACTACCGTATGGCTGAAAGCGTCGAAGCCTCTGCCGATGCCAAACAGTGGGTCTTCAAGATCCGCAAAGGTATTCCGTTCTCCAACGGCAAAGACATGACGCCGGACGACGTTATGAAAACGATGGAGCGTCACTCGAACGAGGACAGCCAGTCGGGTGCTTTGGGCATCATGAAGGGCATCGAAAGCATGTCTGTGGACGGCGACAACTTTATCGTCAACCTGACCTCTGCCAACGCCGACCTGCCCTATCTGATGGCCGACTACCACCTGATGATCCAGCCCGGTGGCGGCATGGACGATCCTGCAGCCGCGATCGGCACTGGCCCCTACACCCTTGAGATCGACGAGCCGGGTGTCCGTCACGCGTTTAAGCGCCGTGATGACTACTGGGATTCCGACAACCGTGGCTTTGCCGACGAAGTTGAACAGCTGATCCTGAACGATGCGACAGCCCGTACGGCTGCTTTGCAATCCGGTCAGGTCCACGCGATCAACCGCGTTGATCCAAAGGTTGCGGCCCTGCTGGACCGTGCCCCGAACCTGAGCGTTAAATCCGTGTCTGGCCGTGGTCACTATGTGTTCATCATGCACGTCGACACAGCGCCATTTGACAACAACGACCTGCGGTTGGCCTTGAAGTACGCCATCGACCGCAATGATATTGTTGAGAAAATCCTGCGTGGCTATGGCTCGATCGGGAACGACATGCCGATCAACGCGTCCTACCCGCTGTTCGACGAAACGATCCCGCAGCGCGAGCACTCCATCGAAAAAGCGGCCGAGCACTATAAGAAGTCCGGTCACGATGGCAGCCCGATCATCCTGCGTGTTGCAGACGGTGCCTTCCCGGGTGCGGTCGATGCGGCCTCGCTCTTCCAGCAGACAGCCCAAGCGGCTGGTATCCCGCTGGAAATCAAGCGTGAGCCAAACGATGGATACTGGTCCGAAGTCTGGAACAAGCAGCCGTTCTGTGCGTCCTATTGGGGCGGTCGTCCGGTCCAAGACCAGATGTATTCGACAGCCTATCTGTCCACTGCAGACTGGAACGACACGCGCTGGAAGCGTCCTGAGTTTGACGACATGTTGAACGCAGCCAAGTCCGAACTGGATCAAGCCAAGCGCAAGGAAATCTATTCCCAAATGGGCCGGATGTTGCGTGACGAGGGCGGCTTGATCCTGCCAATGTTCAACGACTTCGTGGACGGTGTCAGCGACAAGGTTGTCGGATGGTATGACGATCCGAACTCGGAGATGATGAACAACAAAGTTCACATCATGTGCTCGGCCGAAGCCTAACACATGCATCCTGTTGTAAAACTCGTGGCCCAGCGTTCAGCGCTGGGCCTGCTGCTCCTCTTTTTCGCATCTATTCTGATATTTATGGGTGTCCTGATCCTGCCGGGCGATGTCGCGCAGTCGATCTTGGGACAATCCGCGACCCCCGTTGCGCTTGCCAACCTGCGCGCCGAGCTGGGCTTGGATGAACCTGCCCTCACCCGCTATTTCAACTGGCTGGGCGGCGTGTTCCAAGGCGATCTTGGCACAGCCCTTACCAATGGCCGTGATATTGCCGAAAGCGTCGGCTTCCGGCTGAAGAACACCCTGTTCCTTGCCTTCTGGGCGGCTGCTATCTCGGTCCCGCTGGCGATCTTCTTGGGCCTTCTGGCGGTCCGCTACAAAGACCGCTGGCCGGACAAGCTGATTTCCGGCATCACCCTGACCACCATTTCTATTCCTGAATTTATGCTTGGCTATTTGCTGATGTT
>CAZWSE010000010.1:0-47712 GCA_964636575.1 uncultured Sulfitobacter sp.
GTTGCATACGCCCAGTCGCCAAACGCTGGTAACCCGGTTGGTGCGAACTGGCTGTGGGCATGGGCAATGGCGGTTCCTGCTGGCTCGCCAAACGCTGCCGAGTCCGCTGCCTTCATCGAATGGGCAACATCCAAAGACTACATCAAGGCGGTTGCAGACCACCCTGATTTCGGTTGGGGCTCCGTACCAACAGGCACACGCGCCTCAACATACGCGTACCCTGAGTTCCAAGCCGCAGCCCCCTTCGCCGCTGCTGAAATGGCAGCCATCGAATCTGCTGCTCCTGAAGCGACTGACATCAAGCCGTACGTCGGCGTTCAGTTTGCTGCGATCCCTGAGTTCCCCGAAGTGGGCTCTGCGGTTGCACAGGAAATCGCTGCGGCTCTGTCCGGTGCGAAATCGGTAGACGAAGCTCTGGCGGATGCCCAAGCGGCAGCTGCTTCGATTATGACAGAAGCTGGCTACTAAACTAAGCTCTCTCGGAAAGGCCTGAGTAAGTCTCGGGCCTTTCCCCACCACTTTAGTTTTTCTTTCGTCCTTGTCCTGACACGGGTCCTTTGACCCGCATGCCTTTGGCGTGGGATATCCGGCGACCCGTCTCGTAGCTCTGTTCACTTTGCTGAAAGATTGAACCCATGGCCAACAGAACAATTCCCCGTCTTCTTCAGACCCCGGCCGTGTTGCTGTTGCTGGTTTGGATGCTGATCCCGCTTGGGATGACCTTGTTCTTTTCGTTTATCCGTTATGTGTTGAACAGCTTGAACCGACCAGAATGGACATCGCCTTCGGTGTCGAACTGGCGTGGGTTTGGCAACTATCAATACGTGTGGAACCAAGACAGTTTCTGGCTCGCTATTCAGAACAGCCTTCTCATCGTGTGTAGTATTCTGTTTTTGACGGTCATCTTAGGCGTGCTGATTGCAGTGCTTATCAACCGGGCCTTTCCGGGGCGCGGTATTGTGCGTGTTTTGCTAATCTCACCATTCTTTGTGATGCCTGCTGTGAATGCGGTTCTGTGGATCAACATGATTCTTGACCCTGTGCTGGGTCTACAAGGGATCGCCGTTGGTGGCATTAACGAGATCATAGCGGGTCTTCGAAATGCCCCACTCATAGGCAGCTTCTTCTCACTCTGGCCTGAATTTGAACCAATCTCTTTCCGCGCGACGCAAACCTCTGCCTATGCGGTTATCACGATGGTGACGTGGCAATGGACGCCGTTTGCGGTGCTTATCTTCATGACCTCGCTGCAATCTGAGGATCAACAGCAAAAAGAGGCTGCCATTCTGGACGGCGCGTCCCGTTGGTCGCAGTTCCGTTTTCTGACCTTACCGCACCTAGGCCGACCCATTGCGATTGTGGTCATGATCCAGGCGATTTTCCATCTGTCGCTTTATGCGGAGATCGAAATTGTCAGCCGCGGCAATGGCAACAAGAACTTGCCTTATTACATCGGCGAGCTTGCCAACAATAACATCGGTGCCGCCAGTGCGACGGGCATCTTCGCAGTCATCCTTGCCAACATCGTAGCGATCTTCCTGCTGCGCATGGTTGGCAAGACGCTCATGGAATAGGAGACCGACAATGGCAATCGTTGCAGAATCCTCGAAGTTTTCAAGAATTGCTTGGCCCGTTCTGGCATGGGCCGTAGGCCTGCTGTTCTTCTTTCCGATCTTTTATATGGTCATGACCAGTTTCAAGACGGATGCGGATGCGGTGAAGCCGGAATTCCTGTTCAGCTTTACGCCGACCTTGGAAAACTACACCAACATGACCGACAACTATGATTATTGGCGCTTTGCGACCAATTCAGTCATCACTGCTGTCTCGGCGACACTTCTCACACTGATCGTCAGCGTGCCATGTGCCTATGCGATGGCCTTCAACCCGAGCCGCGGAACAAAGGACATTCTGATGTGGATGCTGTCCACAAAGATGCTACCAGCGGCTGCGGTTCTATATCCGATGATCTTTATGGCCAAGTATCTTGGTATCTATGATACGCGTTTCGTTGTGATCATTGTGTTGACCCTGATCAACCTCCCAATCGCGATTTGGATGCTGTTCACCTACTTCAAAGACATTCCAAAAGACATTATTGAGGCTGGCCAGATGGACGGTCTGACCACCTGGGGTGAAGTGAAGGAAATTCTTGTGCCACTTGCATGGGGCGGGATCGCGTCTACAGCGCTCTTGATCTTCATTTTCTGCTGGAATGAAGCCTATTGGACCGTCCGCCTGACGACGTTCAATGCCGCCACGCTTTCGACCTTGATTGAAGGCAACCGTGCGCCTGAAGGTCTGTTCTTTGGACGTCTATCCGCTGTTTCCACTGCCGCCGTAGGGCCCATCGTCGTGTTGGGCTGGTTCTGTCAAAAACAACTCGTCCAAGGCTTGACCTTCGGCGCTGTCAAATAAGGAACGATCATGGGACGCATCGTACTTAACCAAGTAAACAAGGTCTTCGGAGACGTTGAGGTTATTCCACCGCTGGATCTGACAGTCGAAGATGGTGAGTTTGTCGTCTTTGTGGGCCCGTCGGGTTGCGGCAAATCCACTTTGCTGCGGATGATTGCGGGGCTTGAGGATTTGACGAAGGGTCAGATCGAAATTGACGGCGACGATGTCACACTGGTGCCACCGTCCAAACGTGGGCTGGCGATGGTGTTCCAATCCTACGCGCTTTATCCGCATATGACGGTCCGCAAGAACATTGCCTTCCCGATGCGTATGGCGGGGGTCGATGAGGCCACTCAGAAGGCCAAAATCGATGCTGCGGCCAAGTCGCTCAACCTGACGGACTATCTGGACCGCAAGCCAGGCCAACTGTCGGGTGGTCAACGGCAGCGGGTTGCGATTGGGCGCGCGATTGTACGCGAACCGTCGGCGTTCTTGTTTGATGAACCTCTGTCGAACCTTGATGCGGCTTTGCGCGTCGGTATGCGATTGGAAATCATGGAGCTTCATAAGAAGCTCGATACAACCATGATCTACGTGACCCACGATCAGGTCGAGGCAATGACAATGGCCGACAAGATCGTTGTGTTGCAGGCAGGTGTGATCGAACAAGTCGGTAGCCCACTAGAACTGTACCACACACCGCGCAACAAATTCGTCGCGGGGTTCATCGGGTCGCCCAAAATGAACCTGATCGAAGGCGCTGAAGCCGCCAAGCACAAAGCGACAACCATAGGGATCCGACCCGAACATGTCAGTGTGTCCAAGACCAAAACGAAAGGGGCTTGGGAAGGCCGTGTTGGCGTGGCCGAACACCTCGGGTCAGACACATTCATTCACGTTCACGACACAGGGTTGATGGACATGATGACTGTCCGGATTACCGGCGATATCGAAGCAAAACACGGTGATACGATCTATCTCAAACCAGAAGCTGACATGATCCACCGCTTTGACGAAAATGGTTTGCGCATTGCATGATAACGACGATGGTTCATCTATCAGACGCTGCGTTAAGCGATGTCTCGGCTGATGTTAAAAAGCCGCTTTATGATCGTGCGCGCTTAACGCCGGGTATTGTTCACATTGGTCTGGGAAACTTTCACCGTGCGCATCAGGCGTGGTATCTACACCGTCTTATGCAACAGGGCGAAGCCTTGGATTGGGCGATCATCGGGGCAGGGGTCCGCGCCCCTGATGAAGCACAACGCAAACGACTTGCGGCGCAGGATTACCTGACCACATTGATCGAGCTGGATCCAAAAGGCCGCTCTGCTGAAATCATCGGTTCCATGATCGGATTTGTCCCGATCGAAGAACACAACGGTGCGTTGATTGCGCAGATGGCCGATCCGTCTATTCGGATTGTCGCACTGACTGTGACCGAAGGTGGATACTATATCGACCCTGTGACCAAAGGCTTTGACGCGACGCATCCCGACATCCAACATGATGCCGCGCATCCAGACACCCCGCGCACGGCGTTTGGGGCTATGATCGCCGCATTGAAACGACGCCGTGCCGCTGGCACAGGCCCCTTCACGGGGCAAAGCTGTGACAACCTGCAAGGCAACGGTGCGATCTTGCGTCAAACGGTGGTGTCCTTGGCGCGGCTCAGTGATCCAGACCTTGCGAATTGGATCGATGCAGAATGTACGTTCCCAAACGCGATGGTAGATTGCATCGTGCCTGCGACGGGTCCGGACGAGTTGGAACTGGCCAAAACCTTCGGCATCGACGACGCTGCTCCTGTTACCCATGAGAACTTTCGTCAGTGGGTCATCGAAGACAACTTCTGCGCCGGTCGGCCTGATTGGGACAAGGCGGGGGCCACTTTCACACACGATGTTCACGCCTTTGAGGCGATGAAGATCCGTATCCTGAATGGCGGCCACCAACTGTTGTCAAACGCAGGCGAAATCCTGTCTGTCGACTTCATCGCGGATTGCATGGCGCATCCTTTGATCAAAGCGTACTTCCGCAAAACCGCTCTGACAGAAATAGCCCCTCAGGTAAGTGACGTCCCAGGCATGACGCCCAAAAGATACGTAGATCTGATCGATGCGCGTTTCTCAAACCCGCAGATCATCGACACAGTGCGTCGGGTCGCCTTCGATGGGGCATCGCGGCACACAGGCTTTATTCTGCCAACGGTGCGGGATGCGTTGGCGCAAGGGACACCCATTGACGGGCTGGCCCTTTCACAGGCGCTTTGGGCGCGTATGTGCGCGGGATCAAGGGCTGACGGATCAAAGATTGAACCGAATGATCCGATCTGGGATCAGCTGACCACAGCAGCCAATGAGGCCAAGTCGAATCCTATCGCATGGTTGAACCAAAGCGACCTCTACGGCGATTTAGCGCAATCTGCTCCATTCCGAGACAGTTTTGTCGGTTGGCTATCGCTGATCTGGTCAGACGGTGCAGAAGCAGCGCTTCAAAAATACACAGCGGAGTGATGGGCCAAGCGCCCAAGGCTGTAGAGTAGGGCCGCTCTTTGGGATTGCCATAAGCGCGATTTAGGGTCAGCGTTGATGTTATCGCTCTGGATTGTAGCGATGAAACACTCGCCGATTTGACCTCATAAACTTAGGTGAAATCTGGTCGGCCCAACACACTGAAAGCGCAGCACATGTCCGAAAGCCCTACGTCCCAAATAATGGGCTTTGCAGCGGCGTGGTGTATTGTGCTGGTTTGGTCCTTTTGGCTGATCGTAAGTCGGGTCGCCAATGACAGCGGGCTTACGGTCTATGACTTGGCTGCGATGCGTTATGGATTGGCCTCAATCATCGCGATCCCACTTTGCATCTACTACAAACCTTGGCGCACGATGCGCATCTCCGAAATCGCAGCGCTGTCATTTATTCTTGGGCCAGTCTACATTCTCATCGTATTTTCGGGGTTTCTCTACGCGCCAGCGGCGCACGGAGGGATTTTCATGAACGGTGTTCTGCCGCTTATCAGTATGGTTTGGGCGGTTGTTTTGATGGGGGTTTTTCCCAGCAAAAGGCGGGTATTGGGAGCAGTTCTCATCCTGTTCTCTGCAATCGTTCTGGCATGGGATGCGAGTGTTTCAAGCAGTGCACAAGCTTGGATCGGGGACATCTTGTTTTTGATCGGGGCAGTGTTCTTTTCAATCTATATGGTCCTGTCCGAGCGGTGGAAACTCGGGGCGATGCAGATCATCTTTTGCGGAACTATCGTCAACGCGGTGTTTTATCTGCCTATTTGGTTCTTCTGGTTGCCATCGGGTATGGCGGATGCGCCAACAGGGCCTTTTCTTCTGCAGGCCGTATATCAAGGGTTCGTGCCAAACTTGATTGGTTTGCTGTTCATCGCATATGCATCGCGCACCATAGGTAATGGCAACACATCCTTTATTCTCGCCGCTGTGCCTGGCGGTGGCGCTATACTGGGTGCCTTGATCTTGGATGAATCGCTGACCTTGATCAGCTTGATTGCGCTTGTGGCGCTCACCGCGGGGTTGCTTATGAGCGTGCGTCGGCGTGCATAGCGGCCGTGTGTTTTGGGCAGAAACGGCGCAATGGTAGATAGCTAATCTTAGAAGAGACGAATGTTAAAGCGTCCAGTGGTGAAAGAGAATTTCGCTTATATTGCGAGTAGTTGCGTAGCAAATCCAGAAGTCCTGCGGGTGCCATTCGAACCGTTTGTATTCGTCTATTCGGTTAAGTGCCGTCGGAGCATAAATGAGGTTGATTTCAAACCCTGCAGATACAATCTCATGCTGCATAGAGCCTCACCAAAGCTCACGCAAAAAATACTAGACAGACCTGAATTGCTCCAATACCAATTTTGGTTAATGGTTGGTGCCGCAACGTAAAGCCTATAATGGCGAACGGTGTTCCAGCCTAAAGCTATGCGCAAACATACTCAGGCGTATGGCTTTGTCAGGGAGGACAAAAATGAAAAGAGTACTAGGAACTGCGGCTTTTGTCGCAACGATGATGGCTGGTGGAACAGCTTTCGCATTTGAATGTGTGCGCACTGAAGCGTCCATGGACAAGCCGGGCGGATTTCCGGAACGCGCCCTCACGATGGTTGTACCTTACGGTCCAGCCGGTGGGTCTGGCCAAGTCGCCGGTGCAATGGCTGAGGCCGTGACCGAGTTGACCGGCATTCCGATCAACCGTGACCACAAACCCGGCGGGTCCGGCACTGTGGGCATGACCGCCTACATGGCGTCTCCAGCTGATGGCTATAACGTGCTTGAGCACATCGACGATGCGTCTTCGGCACATGCGCTCGACAGCTCTGTGCCAAATCCGGCTGAAGACCTGATCCCGCTGGTGACCAGCCAGGTGACGTTCAGCCAGATCTACATTCGCACTGATGAGGACCGCTTTAACGACTGGGAGTCCTTTGTTGAGTGGGTGAAAGCCCAAGACGGCAAAGCGACCATCGCCAACGTATCCAAAGAAGGATCAATGGAGCGCGTCACGATGAAGTTCATCACCGATGCGACCGGCATGACGATCCAGCAGATCTCGTTCGACAAAGGTGCGCCGCGCTATGGTGCCCTTCTGGGTGGGCAAGTGGATGCCTTGTTCGAACAACCGGGCGACGTGCGCAACTTTTTGGATGCGGACCAATTCAAGCCGATCCTGACTATCTTTGATGAACGTCCCAGTGTTTTCGCGGACACACCAACGCACCGCGAAATGGGCATGGACTTTGATCCTTTGCTGCGCTTCCGTGGCTTCTACGTGCATGCGGATGCCCCTGCGGATCGTGTTGAATGGCTGAAGTGGGCCTTCCAGCGCGGCTATTGCGAAGACAGCTATCAGGCTTTCAACGAAAGCAAGTTCATGACTGTTATCGACAGCTATCGCGATACGGATGGCTCCAAAGAGCTGATAACGCGCTCGATCGCGCAGTACCGCGACGTCTACAAAGCCATGGGCTTGGACGTGAAATAAGGTCACTGATGTGATCTTTGGCGTGGTGCCTTCGGGTGCCACGTCTTTTTATGTTTGAATTGGGGGATCACCTTTGGGACGTCTCACACGCACCCATATGGTTGAAGTTGCAATCTTTCTGTTGATTGTCGCGGTCTTTTACGGCTTTTCGTTTGAGTTCAATCAACCCATTGAAATCTACATCTTCGGGGCCACTGCATGGCCGCGGGTGGTGATTGCACTGCTGTTTGCAGCGACCCTTGGCAACTTTTGGTTTCAATACAAAAACGGGTCTGCCTCTCAGGGCACAATCGGCCAAACGGATGACCGCGCCGATTACAGTGACCCCGGCACCCTACCGCGTATGGTGGCTGTTCTACTAACGCCGTTCCTCTTCGCGTGGTTGTTAAAGCCCGTTGGTATCTACTTCAGCGCCCCCTTCTTTATTGCTGCCATCATCTGGCTGTTTGGCGAGCGTCGCTGGAAGGCGATCTTGCTTATGACACTTCTGATCTATGTCATTTTCATCGGGCTCTTTTTGATGGTCCTTAATGCGCCCCTGCCGCAGGGTAACGTATCGCCCTTCTACGACTTTAGCGCTTGGATCTTGAAGTTGAACGCCAAGCTACAGGGAATATGAGCACACGATGATCGAGAATTTTCTAGCTGGCTCTGCAGCCCTTTTTGGCGACTGGGTCACCATCGGCATCTTCGTGTTTGGCGTCATTGGCGGGATGCTATTCGGCGCGATCCCAGGGGTCAGCATGTTGACGCTGGCCGCGATCTTGCTGCCTTTCACCGCAAGCCTTGAGCCAGCCCAAGGTGTGATGCTCTTTGCTGTGATCTATTGCACCGGTACCTATGGCGGCGCGATTACAGCGATCCTGTTCAACATCCCCGGCGCGCCTGAAAACGCACCGACCGCCTTTGACGGCTATCCGATGACCCAAAACGGTGAATCCGGTAAGGCCGTAGGGGCTGCCGTTTTGTGTTCCGCCATTGGCGGTATCGCTTCTGCCTTGGTCATGATGGCCGCGACTGAGCCGTTGGCCCAGTGGGCGATCCGCAACATTGGCCCGCCCGAGATTTTTGCGCTGGTGTTCTTTGGTCTTGCTGTTGCCTCTTCCGTCGGTGCGCGGACCATTTGGAAAGGCTGGATGTCCGTGCTGATCGGTCTGTTGATCGCAACCATCGGGCAAGATCCCGTAGGGGGTATCAACCGCTACAACTTTGGCCTGACGGACTTGGCTGCTGGCATTGCGTTCGTCCCTGCCATCCTTGGCTTCTTCGCTGTTTCCGAGATTTTCGTACAGGCCGAAAAGCAAGCCAGCGGCAAGTACAAAGCGCCGAAGGTCAGCATGGCCTTTCCGTCCTTCCTTGAACTTTGGATGCATAAGATCGCGGTGGTCCGGTCCATCCTTGTCGGCTTTTTCTGCGGTATCCTGCCGGGCATTGGTGCCACTTTGGCCGCCTTTATGAGCTATGGCGAGGCCGTGCGTTGGTCCAAAAACAAAGAGGAATTCGGTAAAGGCAAACTGGAAGGCGTGATCTCGGCTGAGACCGCCAACAACGCGGCCACGGGGGCTGCGATGATCCCTCTGCTTGCGCTTGGTTTGCCGGGCGGGGCGTTGACCGCGATGATGGTCGCCGTGTTCCAGATGCATGACCTGCAACCGGGGCCGCTGGTGTTCATGATGTCGCCAGACCTGATCTGGATCGTTTTTGCTGCAATGTTTTATGCGAACCTTTCGATCCTGATCATCGGGTTGGTTGAAACCAAAACGATCCTCAATCTGCTGAAAATTCCGTTCCAGTTTCTCGCCCCTTTGATCCTGATGTTGGCCACGGTTGGCGCCTATATCAGTCGTGGTTTGGTGCTCGATGTGATGGTCATGTTCCTTGCAGGGATCATGGGCTACCTGTTGCGCCGGTCCGGCTTTTCGATCCCGGGCATTGTTTTGGGGCTGATCCTCGGCAAAATCGGGGAACAGAATTTCGCGCAAGGCATGCAGATGGTGCACTATGATCTGGGCACGTACTTCTCGCGTCCGATCTGTTTGATCCTGATCATTGCCGGATCATTGACACTGGCTTCCAGCATCTACCGCGCCTTTGCACCGATCAAAAAACCAGTGTAAGCCGCGCGCAAACGTCAGGAGTATTCAGGCATGACCGAAGACAGCATCGCTGCAATCGTTTCCAAGTCACGCGTAGCACAGGCAAAGTATGAAACCGAAGGGTCGCAGGCCCGCTATGATCGTGCTGCACAGGCCGTGGCTTGGGCGATCATGGAACCCGCGCGCAACCGTGCCTTGGCAGAGCTTGCGGTTGAGACCACGGGCCTGGGAAATGTGCCTGATAAGATCACCAAGAACCACCGCAAGACACTGGGGGTGATGCGTGACATCAAGGGGGCTGTAACCTTTGGCGTGATCTCGGATGACGCAAGCACTGGTATCACTGAAATCGCGCGCGCTAAGGGGGTTGTCGGGGCCATAGTCCCATCGACCAATCCGGCCGCGACCCCTGCCAACAATATCATCAATGCGCTGAAATGCGGTAACTCGATTATCGTAGCTCCATCGCCCAAAGGCATTGCTTGTGCAGAAGTGTTGATCGACTACATTCATGCCGAGTTTGCCAAGATCGGAGAAGACCCTGATCTGGTGCAGATGATCCCGGCTCCTGGCTCAAAGGAAAAGACCCAAGCGCTGATGGAAGCCTGCGATATGATCGTCGCCACTGGCAGCCAGAACAACGTCCATCGCGCGCAGACCGCTGGTACGCCTGCGGTTGCGGTAGGCGCGGGCAATGTCACCGTCATCGTGGATGAGACTGCCGACCTGAACGACGCCGCCGAGAAAATTCGCGCTTCCAAGTGCTTTGACAATGCCACCTCTTGTTCGTCTGAAAACGCGGCTGTGGTCGTCGATGCCGTCTACGATGATTTCGTTGCGGCTATGGCTGCGGCAGGCGGCGCGCTGATCGAGGATGAGGCGGGTATCGTCGCCAAGCTTTGGCCTGACGGGCATCTAAACCGGTCTGTGATAGCGCAAGACGCGGATAAGATGATCGCGGCACTTGATATCGATGTGCCCGAAGGCACGGAATACATCGCCGTCCCGACCGCTGGCATTGGCCCCGACCATCCGCTGTCGGGTGAAAAGCTAAGCCGCGTTCTGGCGCTTTATCGTGCATCCGATTTTGACACGGCGGTGCAAGTGACCCGTAGCATCCAGCTGTATCAGGGTGCGGGCCATTCCGTGGGCGTGCACACGAAAACTCCGGATCGCCCCAAGATGCTGGCAAATGCCATCCCGACCAGCCGTGTGATTGTCAATCAGGCGCATACCTTTGCGACAGGTGGCTCGTTCAACAATGGCATGCCGTTTTCACTGTCGATGGGCTGCGGCACTTGGGGTGGCAATTCGACCAATGACAACGTGAACTACCGCAACTTTCTGCAATCAACCAAAATCATTCGTGAGATACCGGCAGTTGAGCCGACAGTGGACGAGATCTTTAGCGGTTACTGGGCCGAGGCTGGCAAATGAGGCTTAGCCGAACGCAACCGCCCAAGGGCACCGTCCGCGACTGGCTTGATGCCCGCGCGAAGGCGGGTGGCATTGCCATGACTTTCCCCGACACCGGCGAAGAGCTGAGCTGGGTTGATCTGCGCGATCATGCGGCCACTGTTGCCGCAGATTTGACGGCTCGCGGCATTGCCAAAGGCACAAGCGTCGCTGTGGTGCACCCAAATGGTCTGGACGGGGCCAAGGCCCTTTATGCGGCACTCTATGGTGGCTTTCGGGTGACCATGATCAATCTGGCCGCTGGCCCTGATGCTATTCACTATGCATTGGAACATTCCGAGGCTCCCGTTGCGTTTGTTCATCCCGATCAGATTGAGATGTTTCAAGCGGTGTGCCCTGAAGGGCTGAAAGTCTACACACCGCAAGACCAGACAGCCCCATTGCATGATCTGAGCGCCGACGACGATGCCTTGCTTATGTATACCTCTGGCACAACCGGGCGACCCAAGGGCGTCGTGCACACACATTCCAGTTTACTGGCCGGCGGTTGGACCGTGGCGGTCGCCCAAGAACTGACACCGCAAGACCGCGGGTTCGGGGTTCTACCGTTTTACCATATCAACGGGCTTTGCGTGACGGTGATGGGCAGTCTGGTATCTGGTGGTTCGCTGGCGATGGTGCCGCGCTTTTCGGCCAGTAAGTTTTGGGAATGGGTCGATAAAGGCGGCGTCACTTGGTTCTCTGTCGTGCCAACAATCATCAGCCATTTGCTACACGGTAAAGCCGAACCATCAGAGGCGTCAAAGGCACGTTTGCGGTTCGCGCGCTCGGCCTCTTCTGCGCTGGCAATAGAAACTCAACGCGCGTTTCAGGACCGCTTTGGATTGGCGGTTGTTGAATCTTTGGGTCTGACCGAGACGGCGGCGCAATGTCTTGTGAACCCACTTGATCCAGTTCTGCATAAAATCGGGTCTGCCGGTAAGGGCATCTGCAACGAAGGGCGGATCGCGGATGATCAAGGCGTCGAATGCAAGCGCGGGATTGAGGGCGAAATTCAAATTCGCGGCCCGAATGTTATGAAAGAATATCTGCGGAACCCCGACGCGACGGCGGCCACGTTTCATGGCGACTGGCTGCGAACGGGTGATCTGGGCCGGATGGACGAAGATGGTTACGTCTTCGTGACGGGCCGTCTGAAGGAACTGATCATCAAAGGCGGCGAGAATATAGCCCCGCGTGAGATCGACGAAGCCTTGTATGAGCACGCGGATGTTGTCGAAGCTGCAGCCTTTGCCAAGCCTTGCCCGCAGTATGGCGAACGGGTTGAGGCTGCTGTGCGGTTAACCGAAACCTCAAAGGCCACAGCTGGTGAATTGCGCGCGCTCTGCGAAGCACGGGTTGGTACGTTCAAGGCACCCGAAGTGGTGCATATTCTACCCGAGCTACCCAAAGGACCTTCCGGCAAAATCCAGCGGTTGAAGCTGAACGATTTGCTGAACGAAGCCTAGCTTAATCCGTTGGCGATCAGCCGCAGACCCATCAGCAAAAATGCAATCAGCACGGCCTTGCGAAACAATTCTTGGCTGACCCGATCGCGCAGCAATTCACCAATTCTAAATCCGACCAAGACGACGCACAGAGCGAGTGCGGATTTCAGCAAGACCGGAACCGTCAGGATGCCTGCCACGACCTGACCTGCCCCGAGCGGCAGCACGCCTGCGAGAAACAAGAACCCCGTCGCGCCGATGAACTTTTCTTTGGAGACGTCGCGCGCGACCAGATACATTGCCACCGTCGGAGACCAAATCGAGCTGATCCCGCCAAGCGTTCCCGACAACACCCCGAAGCCTAAGTGCCAGCCGCGCCCCGGTCCGATCTTGAGTTTGATGCCGAGCAGCAGGTTGAGCGAAAACAGAACCATCGCGATGCCAATGGCAACGGTCAGAAGCGCTGTGGGATAGTCTGCGATGAACATCGACGTCACAAAGATGCAGACCATAATAGCGAGCGCAAAAATCCAGTATTCCCGCGCGATGTCCCACTTGTTTGGTGCGTGCGCAAACTGCAGTGAGTTGGTCGCAAGGATCGATAACCACAGCAGCGGGATCGCTTCTGTCGGGGGCATGACAAGCGTCAGAAATGCCATTGAGGCGGCGGGCAATCCGATGCCGAGAAACCCCTTAACGATCGCCGCGAACAGGAAGATCACCGCCAGAATTGCGGCTTGCGCCGGATCGAAGTTTTGCAAAAGATTGCTGATCGCGTCCATTATTGCGTCATCGCCTGATCGAGTATTACCGCGAGACTGACCGCCTCACGTGATGCCACATCCTTGATCTGACAGCGGCAGGAAAACCCGTCTGCTACGATCAAGGTGTTTGCGGGGGCTGCACGGACGGCGGGTGCCAAAGACAGCTCCGCCATTTGCCGCGATACCTCTTCTGTTTCGGCCTGATAACCGAACGGGCCCGCCATGCCGCAGCAAGAGCTGTCAATCATCTGGGCATCTGCGCCGTCTATCGCATTGAGCACATCGACCGTCGCCTGCGCCACTCCCATTGCCTTTTGATGGCAGTGCCCGTGCACTAGCACTTTTGTGTCTTGCAGCTGCAACCTTTCGGGTGGGTTCTGGGCCATGTATTCGGCAAAGGTTAGAATCTGTGCGCCCATTTCAGCCGTCCAATCAGGGATCAGGTTCACGGCCTCATCACGAAACATCAGTGTGCAGGAAGGCTCTAACCCGACGATGGTTTTACCGGCCTCAAGGGCTGTGCGAAACGCGTCAATGGTGCGAGTCAGCTCAGCCTTTGCTTTGTCAGTCAGTCCAGCTGACAGGTAGGTGCGCCCACAACAAAGCGCGCGCCCTTTTGCAGACAAGACACCGACACTGCGGCCTGATCGCTCAATGACCCGTCGCGCTGCATGCAGCGTTTCGGGGTCAAAGTGACAGTTGAAGGTATCGGCGAACAGCAAGACGTCGCCATCTACGTCACCCTTGAACGGCCTGTGAAATTTGGGCAAGTCACGGGTCTTGGCGAAGCCTGCCAATCCTGCAAAGGGGCGTGCGGCATTCGCAATGGGGCCCAGTTTGGCCGCAACGGGCGCCAAGCGCGGCAAGGATGCAATTACGCGGTCGCGGAGTTTCAACCCTTTTTTGGCAACACGTGCCGCTTGGACTTCAGTTTTCATCTTGGCCATATCGATGGACATCGGGCACTCGCTTTTACAGGCCTTGCAGCTAACACACAGTTCCATCGCGTCGGCCATTTCGTCAGACGCAAAAGCATCATCCCCCAGCTGCCCCGTCAGTGCCAATCGCACCACATTGGCACGCCCGCGGGTCAGGTCTTTTTCAAGTCCCGTTACACGGAACGACGGGCACATAACCCCGCCTTGGCTTTTGCGACACGCGCCGTTGTTGTTGCACATCTCGGCCGCGCCGCTTAGCCCACCGGGCCAGTCCGCCCAGTCAAAAACAGTCGCAGGCGTTTGCGGATCATAGCTGTCGGGCCACCGCATGAGGCTGCGATCATCAAACTTGGGGGCGCGGATGATCTTGCCGGGGTTCAACACACCTTCGGGGTCGAACCGATCCTTGATCTGCTCAAACGTGCGCACCATGCGTGTACCGTACATGCGCTCATGAAATTCCGAACGCACAATCCCGTCGCCATGTTCCCCCGAATGAGAGCCCTTGAATGCTGCGACCAGATCAAAGGCTTCTTCTGCAATCGCCCGCATCTGGCGCAACCCAAGGTCTTGGCGCAAGTTCAAGACGGGTCTGACATGCAACAACCCGACCGACGCATGTGCGTACCATGTACCGTCTGTTCCATGTTTGCGAAACACATCTGTCAAGCGGCTGGTGAAGTCGGCGAGATGTTCCAGCGGTACGGCGCAGTCTTCGACAAAGGACACTGGTTTGCCCTCGGTCCGCATGGACATCATGATGTTCAGCCCTTGAGTGCGCACGCCCCAGATGCGCGCTTGAAAGGCGGGGTCTTCGGCCTCAACCACACCGCCGTCCTGCTTGCCTGGATCGTCCCAGCGAAAGCCAAGATCAGCCATCAGATCACCGAGCGCAGTCAAGCGGCGGCGGTTTTCAGCGGGCGTTTCCGCAAATTCAACCAGCAATATCGCTTGTGGATCACCCTTCACAAAACTGTCGACAATGGGCCGGAACTGCGCGATATCGCGGCCAAGGCGGATCATGTTGTGATCGACCAGTTCAACAGCCACGGGGCTAAGTTTGACGATGTGTTGCGCCGCATCCATCGCAGCGTGGAAGGTCGGGAAATGACACACGCCCAGTGTCTTGGTTGTCAGGATCGGGGACAGTTTTAGATCAATCGACTTGGTAACGGCCAGCGTGCCTTCAGACCCGACCAAGAGCTGCGCCATGTCCGGCGCGGTGCCGAGCATAGCATCGATGTTATAGCCGCCAACGCGGCGTTGCACGGCGGGGAAACGGGCTTTGATTTCGCTTTGTTCCCGTTCGGCCAAGGCCCGCATATCAGCATCAAGCGACAGGTCAGACTGTGCCTCGCCAAACCTGCGGGTTTCGCCAGTGACAAGCATTGCCTCTAGCCCCGAGACATTGTCTTGCATCTTGCCATAGCGAATGGACCGCGACCCGCAGGAATTGTTTGCAGCCATCCCCCCCAATGTTGCGCGCGACGATGTGGAAACATCTACAGGATACCACCACCCATCGGCCTTTAGCTGACGGTTCAGATCATCCAGCACTAATCCGGGTTGGACTTGGACGCGACCTGCCTCCGGGTCATAGCTGTTCACCTTGTTCAGGTGCTTGGTGAAATCGACAACCAGCGCGTCATTCACCGTTTGTCCGGATTGCGACGTGCCGCCACCGCGAGGCAACAGGGATATGCCTTCAGCCTTGGCAAAATCCAATGCGGCCTCAACATCATCCCAAGTTTTCGGCACCATTACCGCGCGTGGCATAATTTGGTAGATCGACGCATCAGTTGCATAGCGTCCGCGATCAAAGTTGGCGTCCAGAACCGCGCCTTCAACCTGACTTTGTAATCTGCTGTAGTCTGTCATTTGATCTTGACCATCCCCTGTTCTCACCCTCACCTTTGCAACATAAGAGCGCAACTATTTAGGGTGGAAAACATGCGATCAGGACGTCATTTTCTTCAAATTCCAGGGCCGACCAACACGCCGGATCGGATATTGCGGGCCATGCACCGTGCCGTGATGGATCACCGTGGGCCTGAGTTTGCGGAACTGGGGCGCAGTATCCTTGAAGACTTGAAGGCTGTTTTCAAAACCAAGAACCGCGTTGTCATCTACCCCGCGTCAGGCACAGGCGCGTGGGAAGCCGCATTGGTCAATGTGCTCGCACCTGGCGATCAGGTCTTGATGTATGAAACCGGCCAGTTCGCCACCTTGTGGAAAAACATGGCCGCAAAGCTGGGGTTTGATCCTGTGTTTATGCAAGGCGACTGGCGCACGGGTGCCAACGCCGGCGCAATTGGGGCGCAGCTGTCTGCGGACAAAGGCCACAAAATCAAAGCGGTCTGCGTGGTGCACAATGATACAGCTTCGGGGGTGACGTCCGATGTTGCTGCGGTGCGCGCGGCCATGGATGCCGCCAATCATCCTGCGCTGCTTATGGTCGATACGATTTCTTCACTTGGGTCGATTGATTTTCGAACCGATGAATGGGGTGTCGACGTGGTTGTTGCAGGCTCGCAGAAAGGGTTGATGCTGCCGCCAGGGCTGTCGTTCAACGCGATTTCCGACAAGGCTTGGACCGCTTGCAATGCCGGTGGTGATCGGCGGTCTTATTGGGATTGGCGCGATATGGCTGGTCCGAACGAGCAAGGCTTTTTCCCTTACACCCCAGCGACAACTCTTTTGTACGGCCTGCGCGAAGCCTTGGATATGCTGGCGGAAGAAGGTTTGGAAAACGTCTTTGTCCGCCACGCACGCCATGCCAAAGCGACGCGCGTCGCGGTCGAGGCTTGGGGGCTTGAAATTCTGGCGACCAATGTTGACGAGCGGTCGAACAGCCTCACGGCTGTTTTGATGCCGAACGAGACAGGGGCCAACGCCCTGCGTGCCGAGATTTTGGACAGTTTTGATATGTCACTGGGCACCGGTTTGAACAAAGTCGAAGACCGCGTGTTCCGCATCGGGCATCTTGGCGACTTCAATGATCTGATGTTGATGGGCACGCTGAGCGGCGTGGAAATGGGCCTGATCCGGGCCGACGTGGCGCATCAATCGGGCGGCGCACAGGCCGCGCTAGAGTATCTTGCCAAACATGTTTCTTGACCTGACCGCTATAGAGGCGGCCGCAATCCTTGCCACCTATATGTTCGCGGCGACGGGAAAGGGAGTGACCGGTCTCGGGTTTTCGACAACCTGTCTTCCTATTCTCGCGCTGTTTGTGGGGTTGAAGGACGCCATGCCCTTGGTGATCATCCCGTCGATCTGTTCGAACCTGATTGTCATGCGGCAGGTTGGCCATTTTAGGGAAACGGTCCGGCGGTTTTGGCCCATGCTTTTGGCGCTTTTGCCCGGTCTTGCCTTGGGGCTTTGGGCTTTATCGAGGATCGACAACGTGCAGGCTGGGGCCGTCTTGGGGATCATGCTGATCTTGTGGTGCGGGTTTTCGATAGCCAAGCCTGATTTACGCTTGCCTGAACGATCGGAAAGCAAACTGGCCCCGCTTTCGGGGTTCACAACTGGCATCGTCAACGGGATCACGGGTGCTCAGGTGATGCCTGTCGTCCCTTTTCTGATGGCGCTGCACTTAGGCCGGAATCTGTTTATCCAAGCGATCAATTGTTCGTTTACATTGTCGAGTTTGGTCATGGCGTTTGGTCTGGGGCAGCTTGGTTTGTTCTCACGCGACGATCTGTTGATTTCAGTCATTGGGGCTTGCTTTGTTTTCATCGGCCTAAAGTTCGGCACCGTCATTCGTCATAGGCTGTCTGAAAAGCTGTTTCGAAATGCGCTTATGGCGATGTTGACCGTAATGGGGCTTAGCTTGGTTGCACCTGTCTTGTTCTGAGAACGATGTGAAAGACGGTTTGGAAATACTCAAAGCGAAGCGTCGAAGTAATCGAAAGCGCGGGTTCTATTGATCTTTTCCCCAACACTATGGAAGATCAGAGACCCTTCAGAACGAAACCCATCTTTGGCAACTTGTCAGCACGTAACCCGCGCAATCCAAGCTTTTTCATCTCAAGATGCACCCTTATGAAAATGCCAAAGTTATAGAGTATTGCCTGAATCAGAACTGCCGCAACTACGACTCTCATCGGTATTTCAGGTGCGTGGCGATGATGAACGCGGCATCCTCAAGGATGGGCGACGTAATCTGGCCACCCGTTGAAGTCGTGGCTTGTGCGGCACCTGCAAGATGGGCAAGACACATTCATCACCAAAGTAAGCCCAGCGAACTTTAGAACTGACGAGGCGGCATGAAAGCTCAGCTTTGAGGTGGATGGTGTGGCCAAAACAAACTTTGCCAAGACTGCGACCTTCCACTCAGTTCAAGTCGACACCTCGTTATGGCCGGCGAATTTGCCTCTCTCAGTGCTGGTCTTGTGTTTCTGGTTGCATGGTCGCACAATGCGTTTCGTGGAATTCACAAGAGGTCGCCAAAGCTGTGAAAACTCAATGGATCGGTTTTTGCTTTACTCTGTTTGCTGCTGTTGGATCAGCGCAAGAGTTGCCTTCGCCTTTAATTGACGCATCCTATCACCCTGTGGATTCTGTCGAGGCGGCATTGGGGCAACTTTTGTTCTATGACCCGATCCTGTCCGGAAACAAAACGACCTCATGTGCGAGCTGTCATCATCCAAACTTTGGAACAGCGGATGGGCTGTCGTTGTCGTTCGGAGACGGCGGTGTTTCAATGGGCCTAAATCGCACGTTTGATCCTTTGAACGTACCCGAAGATCGTATCCCGCGAAACGCCCCAGCGTTGTTTAACCTTGGTGCAAAAGAGTTTACCAGCTTGTTTCATGACGGGCGGCTTGAATTAGATCCTTCAAAACCAGATGGAATCCGAACGCCGATGGATGCCGACATGGTGGAGGGATTTGCATCAATTTTGTCGGCGCAAACGATGTTCCCAGTATTGAGCCGAGATGAAATGGCCGGGTCGTTTCGTGAAAACGATGTGGCGCAATTGGTCCGCCAAGGGCGTATCACTGGGCCGAAGGGTGCATGGGCCACGCTAACAAAACGCGTTGTTGACATACCAGCATATGTGGAAGACCTCGTCGCAATTTATCCGCATGTTTCGGACGCAGGTGATGTCGTGTTTGCAGATTTAGCAAATGCAATTGCCGCGTTTATTGAATTTGAATGGCGGTCCGATACATCGCAGTTTGATGAGGTCTTGCGCGGAGGTGTGCAGCTGACGGGCTTGGCTCAAGAAGGCTTGGAAGTGTTTTATGGCCACGGCCAATGCGCGTCCTGTCACACAGGCGCAATGCTGACAGACCATCAGTTCCACGTTATGGCCGCGCCGCAAATAGGGCCTGGAAAGTCACCTTCATTTCAAAATCACTTTCGCGATGATGGGCGGTTCAACGTAACGGGCCGCGAAGAAGATCGATACGCATTTCGGACACCGTCACTGCGGAACGTCGCTCTGACAGCGCCATACGGTCATGCGGGTGCACATCGTGATCTGGCGGCTTTTATTTCCGATCATTCTGATCCGGCACGGTCTTTGGTAAATTATAATCGTGATCAGGCCATATTGCCTATTTTCCGAGGCGACGATTTTGTCGTATTGAACGACCCTGCGCAGGTGAACGCCATTGCGGCTGCCGTCACGACCGACCCTGTCGAACTAAGCGCACGGCATGTAGCAGCGCTTGTGGCTTTTCTGGAAACGACAACCGATCCCGTTAGCTTGTCCGGTCGTTTGGGGGTCCCATCTTCTGTTCCAAGCGGATTACCTGTGGTGCAAGCCGACTAGGGCTTCACCAATGTGATCCTGTTTCCAGCGGCCGCGGCATGGGTCGAAACCGATCCATCTGGCCAAGTAACAGAAATGCTTGCGCGCTCATTCTCGCCCAAACCGAAATGCAGGGGCAATAACTGACCGCCCGCATGGCCGCCACCGATCACGTTTTGTCGAAAAGAGGAAACTGCTCCAGCTGTGACAGTCATCGTTGCGCCGATAGCATCTCGATTGGGACCGTTTTGTCGGAGTGTTATGAAAACCGCATTGCCGACCTTGGCACTTACGTTGCGATACAATTCTAAAGGGGCGCGGCGGTTTGAGACAATTAGGTCCAAAAGCCCGTCTTGATCAAAGTCAGCAAACGCAGCGCCGCGCCCGCGGGTCACCGTAGCGACCCCTGCAGTTGCAGCGGTTTCGACGAAGGTACCATCTGGCTGTTGGATTAAAAGGTTATTGGGATCACGCGTGGCCATGCCCGGCATTTGGTCGACATTGCCTTTTGCAATAAAGAGATCAGCGTCGCCGTCGTTGTCTACATCTGCGAACTCTGCATGCCAGCCCGTCGATGGCCGACCGTCATCCCCAACATGGGGGCGTTGGGCATATGACCCTATGCTGTAGTCTGCATTGACATAAGAGCCGTCTGGTCTTGCGAATTGGAGCAGTTGATCGCCCATCGAAGTCAACATCACCTCGTCGCGGCCATCACCGTTCAAATCTCGGCTGGCGATACCCATCCCCCATATTGCGACGTCGTTCCAACCGTCGCGTTCTTCCAAAAAACGGCCTTGGCGGATGTCCCACATCTGCTCGTGGCCGCCTGAGACATAGTAGTGCCTGTCGTTGGACAAGCGCAGTGTCAACTGTCCACGTGCATCCTTTGCAGCGAGAATAGAGAGCGGGCAGAACCCTGGCTCAAGCGCCTTTTTGGCGTAACTGCCGCCTACAGGTTCCAGAATGTAGTTCTCATCGCAGGCTTCAAAAGGGCCGTTAGGGTCGTTGCGATCCACATAGTTGCCAATCGCTAAAGTCGGTGCAGCGCCATCCCACCACGCGGTGAAAGCGGTTGACCAACGATCATCTTGGGGAATGCCAAATTGAGCAGTCGCTTCACTAAAGCTGCAGTCAGGGCCGCCCTTCAGAATAGCGTTTGGGCCAACGCGCAGGACGAACAAGTCTTTAAAGCCGTCAGAGTCAAAATCAATCGGATAGGCGCCCGTCACACCCGTTAAGCGAGGAACCTTCACTTTCGAAAATTCGAAACCACCTTCATTTCTCAACAGGAGGGCAGGGGTAGTGCCACCTGCGGCGTAGACATCGGGCAACCCGTTGTTATCACAATCAAAGACAGCAAGTCCGCCACCGACGAAATGGGTCCAGCCGCCCTGATACTCGTGCAATGGAAGGTTGCCCGACATATCGCGAAATAATGGGTCAGCAAAAGCCTGCTGTGTGAGCAGGCTTGCAACGGCGACAACCCGAATCATCATGACGTAATGGGCTGGCCGCCGATCATAGTATCGGTCAAGGCCGCTAATGCGGGAACAGTTGCGCCGCGTGCCCAAACCAAATCATCCCATGCACAGATCGTGATCTCACAAGAACTGCTGCGTTTTGAAAGGGTCAGCTGCTGAGCCTTAGAAAACACCTGGTCAGTGCACAAAAATTCAAGCTGCATCTGGTTGCTTGACAAAATTATGAGCGGTGGATCAAAAAGTTGAATAACGTTGGCCAATCCTACGGACAAATAGCTGCCAGCACGGTGAAAGATCGTTTGGGCAGAGGCGTTACCAGTTTTGGCTTGTCGGCCTAGCTCTTCAAGCAACTGCTCGGTGCTTTTTGGACCAGATGTTTCGATGTCGAGCGCAACGGCGGCCTCTCGGGTCAATGCGTAGTCCCCCAAGTAGGCCTCAAGGCACCCACGTTGTCCGCATCGACACAGTGCGCCTTCGAGTTGGACCTTTGTGTGCCCTAACTCAAGCCCAATGCCATGCGTTCCGCGAAACAGTTGATTGTTTATTACTAGGCCCATACCGACGCCGTTTTCAATCGTGACAACTGCAAAATCTGTCTTGTCGCGTTGAGCGCCAAACCACTGCTCTGACTGGGTCAACATGTTCGTGTCATTGTCGAGATACAGCGGTGTATCAAAATGCTCAGCGAAAGCGCCGCGCAAGTCCTGATTGGTGTCCAGCAGCAGGGAAGACCAGGTCACGACCCCACTAGCGTAGTCGACGATACCCGGCAGTCCGATGCCTATTGCTTTTACATCTGTATGAGAGATGCCACTGTCTTTCGCAACATTGTGTACAAGAGATACGATTTCGGAAAGCAGCTGTGTCAGGCTGCACCTTAAGCCGACGCTAGGTGTGGTTGCCGTCGCTACGACGTTGCCTGCAAAATCGCTTAGAACGGCAGAGTGTCGATTGAAAGCAAGTTTGATGCCAATGACATATGCCGCGTCTGTCACCACTTCCAGAGCGACCGGAGGGCGGCCTCGTCCAGCTTCACGTGGGGTATCTTCGACCTCGCGCAGGACACCCAATGCGATCAGATCAGCGGTCAAAGTTGTGGCGCTGCCCGCGCTAATTTTCAGAGCACGGGTTATGTCCGAGCGTGCGGCCCTGCCATTCGCCCGAACATGCTCGAACACGCGCTGGCGCAATGGTGTTCCGCTGTCGTGCTCGCTTCCCAGAAGTGGGCCGCAACCTGTTGGCAATGATGAGGGATCATAAAAATTTAGCATGTGAATTTAATTTTCGCCATTCGGCCGCCTCCAAGCCTGCATTAGCCAGAAAATTCTGAATGTTGAACTACTTTTGTAATTTTAGATCGCGATAGCAAGTTTTTTATTTTGCAAGCTAAAATAAATTTGTGCATATTGCTCGCGAGTCATCCGGCTCTTCCCGAAATCAATGCGGGAACCAAAATAGGGAGGATTACCATGAACAAGTATGTCATGGCCGCAGCGGTTGCGGTCGCAGGATTCGGTTCATCTGCATTCGCGGACGGCCACGGTGGTGTAACGGTTGGCGTTAGCTGGTCTAATTTTCAAGAAGAACGTTGGAAAACAGACGAAGCAGCGATCAAGTCTGCATTAGAAGCTGCAGGTGCGACTTATGTGTCTGCCGACGCGCAGTCTTCATCCGCTAAACAGTTGTCTGATGTCGAAAGCCTTATTGCTCAAGGCGTTGATGCGCTCATCATTCTGGCCCAAGATTCGGCGGCCATTGGCCCTGCGGTTGATGCAGCCGATGCGGAAGGTATTCCGGTCGTTGCTTATGACCGTCTGATCGAAGACAACCGTGCATTTTATCTGACATTTGACAATGTCGAGGTTGGCAGGATGCAAGCGCGTGCTGTCTTTGCAGCCCAGCCGACTGGCAATTACGTGATGATTAAGGGTTCCCCAACTGATCCAAACGCCGACTTCTTGCGTGGTGGTCAGCAAGAAATCCTGCAAGCGGCAATCGACTCCGGTGCAGTTAAAATCGTTGACGAAGCCTATACAGACGGTTGGTTGCCCGCCAACGCACAGCGCAACATGGAACAGATACTGACCGCTAACGACAACATGGTCGATGCGGTAGTTGCCTCGAACGATGGTACAGCTGGTGGTGTCGTGGCGGCTTTGACGGCGCAAGGCATGGAGGGAATTCCGGTGTCCGGTCAGGACGGTGATCATGCGGCCTTGAACCGTGTCGCACTTGGTACGCAGACCGTGTCTGTGTGGAAAGATGCCCGTGACCTTGGCTACACGGCTGGTCAAATTGCTGTTGCGATGGCCGAAGGGGCTCCAATGGCATCGGTTGTTGGATCAGGGTCATGGACGTCGCCCGGTGGGACTGACATGACGTCGCTATTTCTTGCGCCGATGCCGATTACATCCAGCAACTTGACCGCTGTAACGGATGCAGGCTGGATCTCCGTTGAGGCGCTTTGCCAAGGCGTTACGAACGGTCCCGCACCTTGTAACTAAGCTAAGTATGCTCTGGCTGGTTCGCTGGCCAGAGCATTTAGGCCGTTTCCAATGTAACGCCGCTTTGACAGGACCGTCCATCTTGGAAGGCACGTGAAAAGCTCTATGCAAGATCAGATGGAGAGACAAATGTCTGATGCGCCCAAGATTGAAGCCCCAGCACGGCGGTCATTCTTTCAATCTCTCGAAATTGATACCCGTCTGTTGGGCATGATCGGCGCATTCCTTTTGGTCTGTGTTGTGTTCAATATTCTGACGGATGGCCGATTTTTGACACCGCGCAATCTGTTTAACCTAACAATCCAGACAGTTTCTGTGGCGATTATGGCAACAGGTATGGTGTTTGTCATTGTGACCCGCCACATTGATTTGTCGGTCGGGGCGGTACTGGCGACCTGCACAGCGGTGATGGGAATGACACAAACCGCATGGTTGCCGCAAATTTTCGGGCTGGAGTTGGGTCATCCGTTGATCCCTTGGATCGCAATTGCGGTCGGGTTGATCGCAGGAGCATTTATCGGCGCGTTACAAGGCTGGTTGATCGGATATCAGGCAATCCCGGCGTTTATCGTAACGCTAGGTGGGCTTCTCGTTTGGCGCAACGTGGGTTGGCATTTGACCGACGGTGCCACCATTGGTCCTCTTGATAAAACCTATATTCTGTTCGGTGGTATCAACGGCACTTTGGGCACTACTTGGAGCTGGGTCATAGGTGTCGTCGCGACAGCTCTTGCGATCTATGCGCTATGGGCAGGACGCCGAACAAAGATTGGCCACGGGTTTCACGTAAAGCCTCTTTGGGCAGAAACGGTATTGATGAGTCTCGTTGCATTCGCGATCCTTGGATTTGTCGCGATCCTAAATTCGTATTCTGTGCCAGATCGCGTAATCGCTCGGAACCCATCCTTATATGGCTGCGAAACCGCTGAAGGATGTTCTGCAGCTTACGGTATCCCGTATTCCGTTTTGCTGTTGATTGCAGTTGCGATAGTCATGACAGTTATCGCGCTCAAAACACGGTTTGGCAGATATATTTTTGCAACTGGTGGCAATCCCGACGCAGCAGAGCTTTCGGGCATCAGTACACGCCTTTTGACAGTTAAGATTTTCACATTGGTTGGGATATTGTCGGCCTTGGGCGGCGTCGTGGCCTCGGCACGATTGGGATATCACACCAATGATATTGGAGTTCTGGACGAGCTGAGGGTGATCGCGGCAGCAGTTATCGGCGGGACAGCCTTGGCTGGTGGTGTCGGCACGATCTACGGCGCCATCATCGGTGCACTTATTATGCAGTCCTTGCAGTCTGGCATGGCGATGGTGGGCGTTGATGCGCCTTATCAGAACATTGTGGTAGGGGCCGTTCTGGTCTTGGCAGTCTGGATCGACATCCAATACCGCAAGCGAACAGGAGCAAAAAAATGACACCTCTTGTTCAAATGAAAAATGTATCCATCGCCTTTGGTGGTGTGCGTGCTGTCGATGACGTGTCCATCGATCTTCATGCGGGCGAAGTTGTGGGCTTGTTGGGACACAATGGTGCGGGCAAATCGACGTTGATCAAGATGTTGTCGGGTGCTTACAAAATGGACAGCGGCGAAATTTGGATCGAGGGTGAAAAAGCGACAATAAATTCACCTCGTGACAGCCGAAACTACAACATTGAAACCATTTACCAAACGCTCGCGCTTGCCGACAATCTGGATGCAGCGAGCAACTTGTTCTTGGGGCGGGAGCTGACAACGCCTTTCGGGTTTGTCGACGACGGCAGGATGGAAGCCGAGACACGCAAGATCATGGCGCGCCTCAATCCCAATTTCAAAAAGTTGAAAGAACCAGTGTCCGCGCTGTCAGGCGGCCAAAGGCAATCAGTGGCAATTGCCCGCGCAGTCTATTTTAATGCGAAAATCCTGATCATGGATGAACCTACTGCGGCACTTGGTGTGCATGAGACCGCGATGGTAGCCGAATTGATCGGTGAGTTGAAAAAGCAGGGACTTGGCATCTTTTTGATCAGCCACGACACCCGTGAGATGATGGACCTCTGTGACCGAGTTTCGGTTATGAAGAATGGTCAAATGATAGGAACAGAAAGGGTTGAGGATGTTACAGAAGACGACATTTTGTCGATGATCATTCTGGGCAAAAAACCTGAGGCCGCTGTATGATGTTCATTGGCCTTGATCTTGGCACATCCTCGCTAAAGGCAATCCTTGTCACAGATGAACAAAAAGTGTTGGCCGAATACTCAGTGCCGATAACTGTGACGCGCCCGCGCGATGGGTGGTCTGAACAAGATCCGCAAGAATTCGTCAAAGCAACACACACTGCGATGAACGGATTGGCAGCCAAAGCTGATCTGTCAGGAGTGAAGGGTATCGGCATGGCAGGGCATATGCATGGCGCGACCTTGTTGGATGCCGCAAACAAAGTGCTGCGGCCATGCATTTTGTGGAACGACACACGATCTGCGAAGCAAGCGGCGCGGATGGATGCGATGCCTGCCTTTCGTAAGCTGACGGGGAATATTGTCTTTCCCGGCTTCACAGCGCCTAAGGTCGCTTGGGTCAAAGACCATGAGCCTGAACTGTTTGACCGGATGGCCAAAGTACTGCTGCCCAAAGACTATCTGCGGCTCTATTTAACGGGCGAGCATGTGGCCGAGATGTCAGATGCAGCGGGCACAAGCTGGCTGGATACAGCCAAACGGGATTGGTCAGATGAACTGCTGGCCGCGACGGGCCTGACGCGTGATCAAATGCCACACCTTGTCGAAGGGTCAGAAGCGTCAGGAACGCTTTTGCCTGCGCTTGCGAAAGAATGGGGGTTGCCCAAAGGCGTCATTGTTGCTGGCGGTGCAGGTGATAACGCGGCCAGCGCGATTGGGGCAGGTGTTGTCAACAAAGGCGATGCCTTTGTGTCGCTTGGAACCTCTGGTGTGCTCTTTGCAGCCAGCGATGCTTACCAACCCGATGCCGCAAGCGCGGTGCATACGTTCTGCCATGCGGTGCCAAATACATGGCACCAAATGGGCGTAATCCTTGCCGCTACTGATGCGTTGCAATGGTTGTCGCGGTTGACCGGACAACCCGCGTCGAACCTAACGGCCGATCTTGGTGGTCTGCAAGCGCCTTCACGCACCTTGTTTCTGCCCTATCTGGGCGGTGAGCGAACCCCTCACAACGACGCCAACATGCGCGGTCAATTCTTGCACTTAGATCATGCAACTGATGCAAGGGCAGCGACACGCGCTGTACTCGAAGGGGTCGCCTTTGCCTTTGCAGACTGCCACGCGGCGCTGCGATCCACCGGAACGCAAATCGATAGCGCGCTTGCAACTGGTGGCGGGGCAAAGTCTGGCTATTGGTTGCAACTGATTGCGACATCGCTGGGCATCTCAATAGAGGAACCCAAGTCCGGTGACTACGGCGCGGCCTTAGGAGCAGCACGACTTGGAATGATGGCAGCAACAGGGGCGGGTGTGGAAATCGCAACACAGCCGCCGATTGTGCGCACGATTGACCCTGATATGGACCTCGCCCCTGCATTCGCCGAAACACACAGCCGCTATCGCGCGGCCTATGCGACACTGAAGGAGCTATGACATGAGCGATTTTTTCAAAGACATCCCCGCGATCAAGTTTGAAGGTCCTGACAGCGACAACGAATTTGCGTTTCGGATCTATAATCCCGACGAAATTTTGATGGGCAAGCCGATGAAAGAACATCTGCGCTTTGCTGCGGCCTATTGGCATTCTTTTGCATGGCCGGGCAGTGATCCCTTCGGTGGACAGACCTTTGAGCGTCCGTGGTTCGGGGAAAGTATGGAACATGCCAAGCTCAAAGCCGATGTTGCCTTTGAGATGTTTCAAATACTGGGTGTCCCATACTATTGCTTTCATGACGCGGATGTTCGGCCCGAAGGGGCAGATTTTGCGGAAAACACGCGAAATCTAGAAGAGATTGTAGACTACTTTGCACAGAAGCAGTCTGACACCGGCGTTAAGCTTCTGTGGGGGACAGCAAACCTGTTTTCTCAACGCAAGTTCATGGCAGGCGCGGCGACGAACCCTGATCCTGATGTCTTTGCATTCTCGGCTGCGACGATCAAAACCTGTATGGATGCAACCATTAAACTAGGGGGTGAAAACTACGTCCTTTGGGGCGGGCGCGAAGGCTACGAAACTCTGCTGAATACAGATATGGGCCGCGAGAGGAAACAAGCAGGCGCCATGTTGCAGATGGTCGTCGATTACAAACACAAGATGGGTTTTAAGGGCGCCATTCTGATTGAGCCGAAGCCGCAAGAGCCAACCAAGCATCAATACGATTATGACGTGGCGACGGTCTACGGCTTCTTGAAAGACTTCGGTTTGGAAGACGAAGTACAGGTGAACATCGAACAAGGCCATGCGATCTTGGCCGGTCATTCGTTTGAGCACGAACTGGCGCTTGCAAGAGAGCTGGGTATTTTCGGATCGATAGACATGAACCGTAATGACTATCAATCCGGCTGGGACACTGACCAGTTTCCGAACAACGTCCCTGAAATGGCGCTCGCGTATTATGAGGTGCTGCGGGCAGGAGGCTTTACCACAGGCGGGACAAACTTTGACGCCAAGCTACGCCGCCAATCGCTTGATGCGTCAGATCTTATCCATGCGCACATCGGCGGTATGGATGCCTGCGCGGCAGGACTAAAGGCCGCCGCAGCAATGCTGGACGATGGCAAGCTCGAGGCTGCGCGGGATGCACGGTACAGCGATTGGGATACGTCTGATCTGTTGAGCATGGACCTGTCATCCATCGAAAAACGTGTGCGCGAGGAAGGTATCAACCCGCAGCCAAAATCAGGTCACCAAGAGAGACTTGAGAACTTGGTGAACAGGTACCTTTAACGCTCGCATCTTATCCAAATTCGAATCCAACACAGCCAGCAAGAGCGGCCATGTCGTCTTGGATAACCCAGACAGGCGGAGCCTTAACAGCCTGCATGTCAAAGGGCGCTTGAAGCACTTCGATGCAAGGATTTGGCGCTGTTGCCAATATCGATCTTGCCACACTGCCTGCCAGATAAAGTCCAGATGTTGGCATATAGGCAAGTGACAAATCTCGGAGCAAAAATCCCAACAACGTCGCATAGTGATTAATGGCTTCCGTGACGGGCGCCGCTTCGGGCGCACCAAAGGCCGCAATAAATTCAGTACCTTCCATGGCCTTATCGTCAGTCAAAAATGCGCAAAACTCACGGAAGCCCCGGCCTGAAAACAAGTCCTCCGTCGTCGAAAAATGGTTATGTTTGAATCCAAGCTGATCAAGCTTTGTGAAAAGGGCGTAGGGTAAACCAACGTGCCCGGCTTCAACTGCAGGGCAAACAACTTTGCCCGCATTTTGAAGTACAGGGCTGACGTTGAAACCTGTCCCAACACCAACAACCAACGACTGAAACACAGTGGAAGTTTGTGCATTCCCAGTACTGATTATCTTTACTTGATTAGGCCTCAAGTTTGGAACCGCATAGCCCAAAGCCGTCAGATCATTTAGCAGTTGCGTGCGCGAGGTCCCAAACTCCCTCTGCAATTGGGCCGTATCAAAGACCCAACCGCGATTGGTCAATTGTGCACGATCGCTATGGACTGGCCCTGCAACAGCAAGCACGATCTCGTCAGGTCTGGGGGCATCAATGCGCGACAAGTAGTGCGCAAGGATTTCATCAAACCCGTTCCAGTCCTTATTCGAATAGCTTTGTGTTGTCTGTTTGAGAACGACGCCGTTTTCGCTCATGGCCAACCGGGAATTAGTGCCGCCAATATCTGCAACCAGTCGCATCGTTCAGATCAACGTCAAGTGGCGTGCAGCCAATGATGAGCAATCACTTCGCACTCAGGTACGCGGTCTTGTAAAGAATTCGAGCTTTTCTGTTGGAGGGCATTGCCTGTCCTTTGTGATGAATGCTGTGGACCACGATGGGTTGCTGCGGAGAACTGCAAAAGTAGCCTAAGTGAAAGAAATCACAAAGGAAAGTCGCCAATCGGTGTGTCAAAGTGAATGAGTGGGCGCCTTTGGCCATGCCGGACTGTCACCCAATATCTTAGCAGGCTCTTTCAGGGCCGAGCTGACTGTTGTCGCCCAGAAAGCGGGGCAGGCGAGTGTCTGGTCAGTTGCTGGACGCGATCGTTTTGAGAACCCTTGGTCTTGATAAGCCCTTCGCTCCGTCAAAAAAAAGAGCTTTCACCTTTGGAGTATCGCATAAAGAGTCGATCGTGAAAATTACATTTATAAACAATGGCTTGATATCGAAGTCTTGGAGCCTTTTTTGCAAAAGTGAGGTACGCACCTCAAAAACTGATAGACTTGAGGTGCGCACCTCATTAACGTTTTTCTTGTCAAATTGACGATTCGGTTGCCGACAAGAGCGACCGACATTCACTCTGGGAGGAGACTACCAATGAAGAATTTGAAACTGGCAACGGTCAGTGCGCTCACAATTGCTGCGGGATCCGTAGCAGGGAGCGCGCAAGCCGAGGATCTGACGCTCTGCTGGGCTGCATGGGATCCAGCAAACGCTCTGGTCGAGTTGTCCAAAGAATTTGAGAGCCAATCCGGCCATAACATGAGCTTCGAGTTCATCCCTTGGCCAAACTTCGCTGACCGAATGCTGAACGAGCTGAATTCTGGCGGTAAGCTCTGCGATCTTTTGATCGGCGACAGCCAATGGATTGGCGGCGGTGCGGAGAACGGCCACTATGTTAAACTGAATGACTTCTTCGACAAGGAAGGCATCTCGATGTCCGACTTTGCCGACGCAACCGTTTACGCGTACTCCACATGGCCAAAAGGCACACCGAACTACTACGCGCTTCCGGCAATGGGTGACGCCAACGGGTGGTTCTACCGCAAAGACTGGTTCGCACGCGATGACATCAAGGCTGCGTTCAAAGAGCAAACCGGACGCGAGTTGGGTGAGCCAAAGACCCAGAAAGAGATGCTCGAAATCGCCCAATTCTTCCAAGGTCGTGAGATTGACGGCCAGACAGTCTACGGCGCGGCGATCTTCACCGAACGTGGTTCGGAAGGCATCACAATGGGTGTAACTTCGGCGCTGTATCCGTGGGGCTTCAAGTACGAAAACACACCTGGCTCATATGACATGGAAGGCGCTGTGAACTCTCCGGAGGCTGTTGAAGCACTTGAATTCTACAAAGAATTCTACGAAACGGCGACACCTCCGGGCTACACGAACTCCTATATGGGCGAAGGTTTGGATGCGTTTAAATCTGGTCAAGTCGCGATGGCGATGAACTGGTTTGCGTTCTTCCCAGGTCTCTATGCTGATCCGAATACCGGTGGAGACAAAATCGACTTCTTCGTAAACCCACCGCAAAATAACGCGGGATCCACCTTGGGTGGCCAGGGTATCTCTGTCGTTTCCTATTCTGACAATCAGGAAGCGGCGCTTGAGTACATCAAGTGGTTCGCTAACCCCGACGTGCAAGCCAAATGGTGGTCGCTGGGCGGCTATTCCGCGCATAACTCTGTGCTCAACGACCCTGGCTTCAAAGATAGTGCGCCGTTTGCGGGTGACTTCCTCGAAGCGATGGGGTCCGTCCAAGACTTCTGGCAAGAGCCTGCCTACGCGGAGCTGCTGCTTGCGATGCAAAAACGTATGCATGACTACGTTGTTGCCGATCAAGGTACTGCGAAAGAAGCCCTCGATAAGTTGGTCGAAGATTGGACCGAAGTATTCGAGGACGAAGGTAAGCTCTAAGTTACTCCCTGAAGGGATTAACCGGCCCTTCATATAAGACGGGCGGCCCCGGACATCGTTCCGGGGTATGCTCTCCCTAACTCTTTCACCCGGATTCAAGCGATATGTCTGAAACACCTGCCACCCGAGCAGCCGCAGCAACCCCCAAACGGGTCGCGCGCAAAATTAGAGGCCTAAGTGACCGCGCTATTGCATGGATCTTTGTCGGTCCCACGATCTTCTTGCTGCTGGCGATCAATATTTTCCCGCTGATCTGGACGATCAACCTGAGTTTCACAAATTTCAAGGCCAACCGGATTGGCCGTGAAGTCAAAAACGTCGGCTTCCGCAACTACGAACGTATCCTGACCGACAGCGACATCTGGCTAAACATGCAGGCAACTGCGCACTTCTTGTTTTGGACAATCTTCTTTCAGGTTCTCATTGGCTTCACACTGGCTTACCTGATCAACAAAAAGTTCAAAGGCAACGATCTTTGGACGACAATTATTGTGTTGCCGATGATGCTTTCACCTGCTGTTGTCGGGAACTTCTGGAAGTTCCTCTACCAACCCCAGATCGGTCTATTCAACTATATCGTTGCCTTTTTCACTGGCAAAGACCCGTCGAGCTTTGAGATGTTAGGCTCCGTGCAACTGGCCCCTTGGTCGATCGTCATTGTGGACACATGGATGTGGACGCCCTTTGTGATGCTCATCTGCTTGGCAGGACTCAGGTCAATCCCCGACTATATCTACGAAGCCGCAGAGGTTGATCGCGCCTCTAAGCTTCGGCAATTCTTTACAATCACCATTCCCATGGTTTTGCCCTTCCTCATGCTGGCAGTGCTGTTCCGGGGGATCGAGAACTTCAAAATGTTCGATCTGGTGGTGCAACTCACCGGCGGGGGACCTGGCTCCACGACCGAACTGACTTCGATCAATCTGAAGCGAGAAGCTTTTGAGAAGTGGCGTACCGGCTATGCCTCGGCCTATGCAATCATACTCTTTGTCACGGTGTTCGGGCTTGCCTCGATCTACGTCAAGGCATTGAACAAGGTGAAAGAAAGATGAGCAGTTTTTCCGTAACAGAACCATCCAAACGGTCGAAGTGGTTCGCTGGCACAATGGTCATTGTCTATGCGTTGATCACTATGATGCCACTGGTCTGGATCATGTTAACCGGGTTCAAATCCCCAGCCGATGCGATCAGTTACCCGCCCAAGGTCGTGTTTGAGCCAACGCTTGAAGGCTATGTGAACCTCTTCACCACGCGGACGCGCCAGACTGATGAATTTCTCGAAGCCAACCCGCCCCAAACTTGGTACGAAGAGATCGTGCGCGAATACGATATGGTCATCGCGGGTCCGTCGAAGTTTGGCGAACGGTTTATGAATTCGGTCATCATTGGGTTTGGATCGACGTTTTTAAGCATCTTCCTCGGGACGCTGGCAGCTTACGGTTTTTCAAGGTTCAAAATACCCTTGGCCGATGACCTGCTGTTCTTCATTCTCAGTACCCGGATGATGCCGCCCATTGCCGTGGCGATCCCGATCTTCCTGATGTACCGGCAGCTTGGTCTATCAGACACCCACCTCGGCATGATCCTGCTCTACACAGGGGTCAATATCTCACTGGCGGTTTGGCTACTGAAAGGTTTCATCGATGAGATCCCGCTGGAATACGAAGAGGCAGCTTTGATCGACGGCTACACAAGGTTCCAAGCTTTCTACAAAGTGGTCTTGCCACAAGCCGCCACAGGCATCGCATCGACGGCCATCTTCTGCTTGATCTTTGCATGGAACGAATACGCCTTTGCGGTTCTGCTAACCTCAGGGACCGCGCAAACTGCACCGCCGTTCATTCCAACTATCATCGGCGTTGGTGGGCTTGATTGGCCAGCAGTCGCAGCTGGCGCCACCATCTTCTTGCTGCCGGTAATGATCTTCACCATTCTTCTGCGAAAGCACCTTCTTCGCGGGATCACATTTGGAGCAGTTCGCAAATGAACAACTTTTTCAACGGACTTTTTCGCCTTAAGCGTGGCCCCTGGGAAATGCTTGCAACAATCCTGATCGGTCTCGGGGTCTTCATGTTGATGCAACCATTTGCGCTATGGATGTACACCTATTCCTTCATCATCACGTTGGTCGGGACAGTCATGTTCATCATCGTCTCACACTTCAAGGAATAGCCCAATGGCGCAGATCCAAATCAAGAACATCCGTAAGGATTTCGGTAGTTTCAACGCCGTTAAAGAGTCGAGCTTTACGATTGAGGACGGCGAATTCTTTATGCTCCTTGGCCCCTCTGGTTGCGGCAAAACAACGACCCTTCGGATGATCGCAGGACTAGAACTGCCAACCTCTGGCGAGATCTATCTCGATGGCGAAGAGATCAGTCAGCTGCCGCCATCGCAGCGCGACATTGCGTTTGTGTTCCAGATGTTTGCGCTCTACCCGCATCTGAACGTCGGTAAAAACCTCAGCTATCCGCTTATCAGCCAAGGCATGCCGAGTGCGCAGGTCAAAGCGAAGGTTGATGAGGTGGCCAACATCCTCGGCATTCAAGACATCTTGAAACGTCCTGTGGGTGGTTTGTCCGGTGGGGACCGTCAACGGGTCGCTCTTGGCCGTGCAATCGTTCGTGACCCGAAAGCCTTCATGATGGACGAGCCACTAGGGGCCTTGGACGCCGAATTTCGTGAACATATGTCCGAAGAGCTGCGTGCGTTGCATGATCGAATGAACGCCACGACCGTCTACGTGACCCACGATCAACTCGAAGCTATGCAAATGGGTGACAAAATCGTCGTTATGAACAACGCCGTCATCGAACAATTCGGCACGCCGCAAGAGATTTACGACAAACCCGCAACCATGTTTGTGGCGGATTTCATCGGCTCGCCGTCTATGAACTTCTTGCGCTTTAACGGGGCGTTTGAAGAAGGGGCAAGCTCGGTTGAGCTGAACGGACAATCACTGGGCGTACCTCGGCAAATACAGGGGGCTTCGGGTAATCTGGTTTTCGGTGTGCGACCAGAAAATATCAAACTATCGGACAACGGCGGATACCGCGGCGAGGTGCTGGCGTCAGAGTATCTCGGAACCACACAGATCATCACGCTCGACACTCCAAACGGTGAAATCAAGGCGCGCATTGACAGCGCGCAGGTGGCAACCGTCGGTGAAAAAGTCAGCCTGAATTTTGATGCCGAGACCGTCACCCTTTTCGATGAAGCGCATGGCGGCGCTCTACGATCTGAATTGAACAATGAGGTTCTGACCAATGGCTGAAGTCGTCCTAAAGAACTTGTCTAAATCCTTTGGCGACGATGTCGGTGTCGAGGACGTTTCAATGACAATCCCGGACGGCGCGTTTGTGGTGCTTCTCGGGCCAACTGGTGCTGGCAAAACCACGACACTGCGACTGATTTCGGGGCTTGAAAAAGCTGACGCAGGCGAGGTTTGGATTGATGGCCGTTGCGTTGACAACGAAACACCTGCGCAACGCGACGTCGCAATGGTGTTTCAGCAATACTCACTTTACCCGCATCTTTCGGTAAAGGACAATTTGGCCTTCCCGCTGAAATCTCCGATCTTGCAGACCCCAAAGGATGAGATTGAACGCAAGGTCATGGAAGTCGCCGAGGTTTTGCAGATCAGTCACAAGCTGGGTAACAAAGCGACGGAACTTTCGGGTGGTGAGATGCAGCGAGTGTCTATTGGCCGTGCGCTTGTCCGGGAACCTTCTATTTATCTGATGGATGAACCGCTTAGCTCGTTGGATGCAAAGTTGCGGACCAACCTTCGGGTTGAGCTTAAGCGCATTCAGGCCAGTCTCGGGGCCACTTTGCTTTATGTGACCCATGACCAGATTGAAGCCATGACAATGGCGACACATGTCGGCGTTCTCGACGATGGCAAGCTGGTGCAGTTCGGCACTCCAAGAGATATCTATGAGAACCCCAATTCACTTTATGTGGCCAGTCGATTGGGTGTGCCACGGATCAATGTTCTTCCGGTCGATGTCTTTGGCGGCATGCCTGCTGACGTGGCGACTATCGCGATGCGTCCAGAAAACATCGAGCAAGGCGTCGGCCAAGACGCAGAGATACAACGGATCGAACACCTTGGTGATCACACACGACTGCATTTGATGCTCAAAGGCCACGCGCTCACAACGCTGGCGCATCCGAATACAACATACGAGCCTGGGACGCATTTAAAGATTGCTCCCAAAGATCCACTTTGTTTTGACGCAGCTGGTGACCGCATACGGTAAGGAAAAAGACATGACCCAATTTATCAATTCCAAAGAGACCCTTATCACAGACGCCGTTGATGGAGTGATTGAAACATCTGGCGGCGCTTTGGCGCGGTTGGACGGGTATCCACATATCAAAGTTGTCTGCCGAACGGACTGGGACCGATCTAAAGTGGCCTTGATTTCTGGCGGCGGGTCTGGACATGAGCCTTCGCATGCAGGGTTTGTTGGGAAAGGTATGCTGGCCGCGGCCGTCTGTGGTGAAGTGTTCGCATCACCCTCTGTTGATGCGGTATTGGCTGCAATTCTGGCCGTGACCGGAGACGCGGGCTGCCTGTTGATCATTAAGAATTACACCGGTGATCGATTGAACTTTGGCTTGGCCGCAGAACGTGCCCGTGCCTTTGGATTGAAAGTGGCCCTCGTGATTGTCGGCGACGACATAGCCTTGCCGGATTTGCACCAGCCGCGCGGTGTCGCGGGCACCTTGTTCGTTCACAAGATCGCGGGGGCCTTGGCGGAACAAGGTGCGGATCTGGAAACCGTTCAAAAGGCCGCACAAACAGTGCTCGATAGCGCGGCTTCGATTGGGATGTCTTTAGACACCTGCACGATGCCCGGTTCCAAGAAAGAAGACCGAATTCCTGAGGAAATGGCGGAACTTGGGTTGGGTATTCATGGTGAAGCCGGTGTTGAGCAAGTGGCACTCAGTGGTGCGAAGCAGGCAATGGATTTGATGCTTGATAAGCTTTCGGGTCATATCGGCAAAGGCCCACATGTGGCTCTTCTCAACAACCTTGGTGGCACAACGCCGCTAGAAATGAGCATCTTGGCCCATGAGCTTGCGAACAACCCAAAGGCCAAGAACATCAAGTTTGTTGTTGGACCCGCTGCCTTGATGACCGCGTTGGACATGCACGGGTTTTCGGTCTCTGTCTTACCAGTTACATCTGAAAACAAGTCGTTGCTGGTTGCCCCCGTTGGCGTTTCAGCTTGGCCCGGAATGATCGATATTAGCCCGGTACAGGTTCAGCCGCTTCCTGACGGATTGTCACCGATCCAACCAAGTCCGTCGACCAACCCGGATGTTAATGCCCTCATTGAACGGGTGTGTGATCTGTTAATCGCATCCGAAACCGATCTGAACGCGTTGGATGCGAAATCTGGAGACGGTGACACAGGCAGTACACTGACCACTGCCGCGCAGGCCATGAAGGCTTCGCTGGACCGCATGCCATTGGCAGATTTGACCCAGCTTTTTCGGGCTATCAGCAACGAATTAAGCCAGACCATGGGCGGATCATCAGGTATTATTCTGTCAATCTTCTTCGGGGCGACCGGCGATGCTTGCGCCAACGGAAAACCTGCTGTCGATGCCCTTATGGCCGGACTGGAACGGATTAGCGAAGTTGGTGGAGCAAAACTGGGCGATCGTACCATGATCGACGCTCTGGACCCGGCCCTTAAGGCCTTGCCAAATGGTCTGCCAGCTGCGGCCAAGGCTGCTCGGATTGGTGCGGACGCGACCGCAAAAATTGCGCGTGCGAAAGCGGGCAGGTCTGCCTATGTTCCAGAAGATAACTTGATCGGGCATAATGATCCGGGCGCTGAAGCGGTGGCGCGTCTTTTTGAAGCTTTGACCTGAATTTTGGTATCGAAATGAGCGGAGACAACAGATCAAAATCCAAGCCGACATCTCAGGATGTTGCCCGCGTCGCGCGGGTCAGCTTGGCCACGGTTGATCGTGTCTTGAACAAACGTGACGGGGTGCGTGAGAAAACTGTAGAGCGGGTCAATGGGGCGATTGAAAAGCTTGGATACGTTCGCGATGTCTCGGCTGCAAATCTCGCCAGACAGCGCACGTACCGGTTCGTTTTCGTGCTGCCGGACGGGCAGGGACAATTCCTGACCGGGCTCAGGCAGTCTATTGCCGAAGCGGTGGAAAATGCGCTCTACGACCGAATATCTGCACGTACCATTTTGATCTCAAGCCGCGATCAGATTTCATTGGCCAGATCGCTAAAGTCCCTCGACGCATCCGAGATTGATGGGCTGGCAATAATGGCGCATGAAACCCCGATTGTGCGCGACACGATTGCGCGGCTCAAAAAGCAAGGCGTCGCGGTCGTATCGCTCGTCGCCGACCAACCAAATTCCGAGCGCGATCATTTCGTGGGCTTTGACAACCTCTATGCAGGTCGCACTGCGGCAACCTTGCTTGGACGCTTTGTGGGGGCACGCAAAGGGAAGGTCGCGATCGTTGTCACGTCGATGCATGCACGCGACATGATCGAACGGCGTTTGGGCTTTGACAAAGTGATAGCTGAGCAATTCCCGAACCTGAGCCCGCTTCCAAGTATCGAAGCCTATGATGACCCGCAAACCGCGTATGAATTGACCTTGCGATGTCTGAAAGCCAACGCTGACGTAGTTGCTGTCTATTCAGTTGGTGCCAGCGTGCGTGGTATTGCCGATGCGCTTGAGATGTTTAGTGCACCCTCGCGGATTGTTTGCATTGATCACGAACTGACAGATAATTCTCGCGCTTTGTTGGATCAGGGCGTTGTGGATGCAGTAATAAATCAAAATACCGGCCATCTCGCGCGCAGTGCTCTACGTGTGATGCGTGCCAAGTGCGATGCCGCTCCAGTTCTTGCCAGTCAGGAACACATTCGCATCGAAGTTCTGATCAAAGAGAATTTGCCACGAGCTTAACAAGAAACCAGTCAAAACCCGTGAGGACCCAACATGAAAACCATAAAAGGCCCAGCTTTGTTCTTAGCGCAATTCGCAGGCGACGAAGCCCCCTTTAACTCATGGGACGCAATAACCAAATGGGCGGCAGACTGCGGGTACAAAGGCGTGCAGGTCCCTAGCTGGGACGCGCGGCTTTTCGATCTGGCGAAAGCGGCTGACAGCAAAGACTATTGCGACGAATTTAAGGGCCAAGCTGCCGAAAATGGAGTAGAGGTCACCGAGCTTTCGACCCACTTGCAAGGCCAGCTCGTCGCTGTGCATCCCGCTTATGACACGGCGTTCGACGGCTTCGCGGATCCATCGGTGCATGGCAATCCTAAGGCGCGTCAGGAATGGGCGGTCGATCAAGTAATGAAAGCAATCTCTGCGTCGGCCAACATGGGGATCAAAAATCACGTCTCATTTTCAGGCGCGCTTGCTTGGCCCTACATCTATCCTTGGCCACAACGGCCAGCAGGCCTGATCGAGACCGCCTTTGATGAGCTTGCAAAGCGCTGGAGGCCAATTCTGGACCATGGCGAGGATAATGACGTTAATATCTGTTACGAAATCCACCCTGGCGAAGATTTGCACGACGGTGTGACCTTTGAGATGTTTCTTGAGCGTGTCGACAATCACGCCCGCTGCAACATGCTCTATGACCCAAGCCACTATGTGTTGCAGTGTCTCGACTACCTCGAAAACATCGACATCTACAAAGATCGCATCAAGATGTTTCACGTCAAAGACGCAGAATTCAATCCAACAGGCAAACAGGGGGTCTATTCGGGCTATCAGCCTTGGGTCGATCGGGCAGGGCGGTTTCGGTCTCTTGGCGACGGACAGGTTGATTTCAAAGCCATTTTTTCGAAGCTGTCAGCGATGGATTTTGATGGTTGGGCCGTCGTTGAATGGGAATGCTGCCTAAAGCACCCTGAGGATGGCGCACGTGAAGGCGCTCAGTTTGTGAAGGATCATATCATTCGAGTAACCGAACGCGCGTTTGACGACTTTGCAGATGGCGGAACCGACGAAGCGGCCAACCGAAAAATGATGGGGATCAGCTAATGGCACGTATCAGATTGGGAATGGTCGGTGGCGGCAATGACGCCTTCATCGGCGGCGTCCACCGTATCGCGTCACGCATTGACGACCGTTATGAATTGGTCGCTGGCGCGCTTTCTTCGACACCGGAAAAGTCGCAAGCCTCTGGCGAAGCTCTCGGCCTGCCGCGGATCTATGATGACTTCAAGTCGATGGCCATCCGCGAAGCCCGACTGAAAAATGGGATCGAGGCTGTTGCAATTGTCACGCCAAACCATGTGCACTATGCCGCCGCGCGTGAGTTTCTGAAGCGTGGCATTCACGTTATCTGTGACAAACCGCTGACCTCTACGCTGGGGGACGCCAAAAAGCTAGTGAAGGCTGCGGAAAGCTCCGACGCATTGTTTGTCCTCACGCACAATTACACCGGCTACCCGATGGTTCGGCAAGCGCGCGAAATGGTTCAAGCCGACAAGATTGGCAAGATACGCGTGGTGCAAGTCGAATACCCGCAAGACTGGTTGACACAACACGAGGAGTTCAAACAGGCCGAATGGCGCACCGACCCAGAACGCTCAGGTGCAGGCGGGTCTACAGGCGATATTGGAACCCATGCGCACAACTTGGTCGGTTTTATAACGGGGTTAACTGTCAAAAGTCTCGCGGCTGATTTGGATGCATTTGTTCCTGGCCGACGCGTCGATGACAATGGTCATGTCATGCTCAGATTCAATGGTGGTGCAAAAGGCATGCTGTGGTGTTCGCAAGTGGCTCCGGGCAACGAGAATGCACTCAAGATCCGCGTATATGGCGAAAAGGGTGGTCTGGAATGGGCACAAGAAGATCCCAACCGCTTGTGGTACACGCCCTTTGGTGAACCGAAACAGATGATCACCCGCAACGGTTCGGGCGCAGGTGAAAGTGCAGCCAGAATGAGCCGCGTCCCACCCGGCCACCCCGAAGGATACCTTGAAGCCTTTGCCAACATCTATGGCGAAGCCGCCGACGCCATCGAAGCAAAAAACAATGGCACTGCGGTCTCATCTGAAACGGTTTTCCCAACGATCTTAGACGGTCTAAAAGGGGTTCAATTCATCGACGCCTGCGTGAGATCTTCGGCACGTAACGCGGCATGGGTGGATATTTGAAAAGTAGGCACCTGCGGTGCAGTCGTCTGGGTCGGCGGAATGCGGCGCCTCGCACAAAGGTCCGCGACGGGTACCCGCGCCCAAGTTTCGCAGCTGCTGAATGGCTGCTAAGGGCCGATCGCAACCATTTTCAGTGTGATCGCGTTTGGCTTAGTCATTCTCGGCCTTGTTGCTTTTTCACCCTTGAAGCAAACGGTATCTCGAAGAGCGGGTGTTGTGTAATGTTTAAGCCCCCATTTTTCTAAGAGTAAGTTGTGAGTTTCATCACGTATCACCTACATGCTGAGTTTTTCATTTTGTTTGATAATACATTGCGTACGGCTTCGTGCTGTATCACTCGGCATCATGCCGTTACCCACAAAAAGCAGACAAAATGCCAAAGCTCACAGAGACCTTCGTAAGAAAGGTTCCACAGACAGAATCCGCAACAGACAAGCATTGGGATGGTGAGATCAGAGGCCTTGTTCTCTTCGTTGGGAAGAAGGCAAAGACTTGGTGTTTCCAGATGGATGTAGCGGATCAGACGAGTTGGGTTTTGATTGGAAGGCATCCTATCATTTCAGCTGATGCGGCGCACCAAACGGCACTGGGCTTTGCACTGGAATGGGGCAGGGGCGCTGGCAAGAGGATCCAAATCGGTGCCCCTACGCTGCAAGCTTCCATTGATACGTATCTTGCTCGACCAAAGTTTCGATCGTCAAAGGTACTCATAGGGTGTTCTCGATAGGTGACAGTTTATGTTTCGGGCAAGCCGTCAACTATGACAATGTTGGCGGTACAAGCACCTGATCGCTGGCTGCGCGCTTCCCTGTATTCGGGTGAATTGTAGCACGCCAAGGCTTGTGCCTTGCTTTCAAATTCAACGACCACGTGCCGCTGCCACGCGTTCCCCTCAAGCGATGTTGCATCACCGCCGCGCACAAGGAAACGCGCGCCGTATTTGGCAAAGGCTTCGGGGGCAAGCGCTTGATAGCTTGCATAAGCGTCGGGCTCAGTCACCGTGACAAAAGCAATCCAATATCCCTTAGTCATCGCTTGCCGCCTCATTGCTCAAAAAACGCTGTGCTGTTGTGGACGCATCAAGAATATGGGCGTGCACAGCGGCCCGAGCGGCGTCAGCATCGCGGCTGACTATGGCCTCAAAAATCGCAATCATATGGCTTATACCCGGCTTCGGGCGGTCTTTTGCGGATAGCGTGAGAACCCGTAGGCGGCTGATCCGTCCATTCAAGCGCTGTACGATATCCCAAGCAATCAAATGGCCAGCTTCGCTGAAGATGATCTCGTAAAATCGAGTGGTTGCCCGCATGACGCCGATCCATTCGGAATCATCCATCGTTGCGTTGAGCGCCGCCAATGCATCGTCCAATCGTTTAACAAAGTCACCGCTGTAACGCTGCGCGCAAACAGCAGCGGCAGAGCCTTCCAGTTGCTCGCGGATTTCATAGATTTGCTCGGCTTGATCCCAGTCCAGCAAGGCAACGATAGGGCCACGGTTTGGGATGATCTCAACCAAGCCCTCAGCTTCCAGATAGCGGATCGTTTCACGGACGACCGTGCGACTTACGCCAAGCTGATCACAAAGTGGTCTCTCGACCAATCTTTCACCGGGGGCGAAGTGGCCCTCGATGATAGCCGTGCGCATCCGCTCTTGCACGATATCGCGCAGGGTTTGAGGCGCATGTTCGATCTTGGGGAGGTCGGATTTCTCAATATTCATGCGGGTTTTATAGTCCTCCGCCGGCGGGGTCTCAAGCAATATTGACATATGGTCTTATGGTATACCAGAGTATCGGAGGATTCGATCACTCATAGGAACCCGCCCGTGCCCGCAGAAATCAGAAAGACACTTCTTCACATTGAAAACACGCTTGTTGAAGGTGGAAAGGCGGCCAAGAAACCGCTGGTTCTGATCGCAGCGATGGCCGTTATCCGCAATCCTTGGTCGGGTCAGGGCTTTGTTGAAGATCTTTCGCCAGCCATCCGCGATTGCGCGTCAGACCTTGGCAAACTGCTAACAGACATGGTGCTTGAGGCCGCTGGTGGGGGTGACAGGGTCGAAGGATACGGAAAATCGGCGATTGTCGGGCTCAATGGTGAAATTGAGCACGCCTCTGCGCTGATCCATACGCTGCATTTTGGCAACCACTATCGCAATGCCGTTGGGGCGAAATCATATCTGTCGTTCTGTAACACTCGCGGCCCCGCGAATGCGCCGCTGATGATCCCGCTCATGGATAAAAACGATGGTGGGCGCAGGTCTCACTACCTGACGATCCAAACATCAGTGGCCGATGCGCCAGCGGCTGACGAAATTCTCATCGCCCTTGGGGCGTCCATCGGGGGTCGCCCGCATCACCGCATCGGTGATCGATACCAAGACCTCAAGGAACTGGGCCATGACGTTGACAACCCTGCATCTGTCTAACCCGAACACGACTGTTTCTTACTGCGACCAAGGCGCAGGCGAGCCTGTGGTCTTGCTGCATGGCGTCGGTATGCAATCGGCGGCTTGGGAACCGCAAATCGACGCCCTAAAATGCGGTAATCGCGTTATCGCTGTCGACCTGCCCGGACATGGCGGCAGCGATCCATTGCCCCAAGGCAGCACGTTGTCCGCGTTTGTTGTGTGGTTGGATGACGTTATCTCAACGCTAGACCTTGGGCATGTTAACCTTGCAGGGCATTCAATGGGTGCCCTGATCGCGGGGGGATATGCGGCGACCTATCCCGAGATGACCAGACGTGTTGCACTTTTGAACGGGGTCTACCTTCGGGATGATGCAGCCAGCGCAGCAGTGATAGCCCGCGCGGCCGAGATTTGTCGCGGCAATGTCGACATCCAGACGCCGCTGGCGCGTTGGTTTGGCAGCTCATTGATTGACGGCGAAGTCCGAGGGCAGGTTTCTGACTGGCTTAATGCCGTAGATGTTGCAGCCTATGGAACGGCCTATTCTGCATTCGCCAATGGCGACAAGACCTATGCGGATGAGCTTTCCAACATTAGCTGCCCTTTTCTGGCGCTCACCGGGGACGGCGATCGTAACTCTACGCCTGAAATGTCCCAAGCCATGGCGGCTCAAGCTCAGAACGGCCAGGCGGTGGTGATCAAGGGGCACAGACACATGGTGAACCTTACAGCGGCGGAGCAAGTGAACACCCATCTTTTGGCGTGGCTTAAAAGGCCGGAAACCGGAAGGGACGTGCTGTGACGAAAATTGATCCACGCGCCCTGCGAAACGCCTTTGGAACGTTCATGACCGGCGTAACTGTTGTGACGGCCCACACTGAAAACGACGTACCGATCGGTTTTACTGCAAACTCGTTTACGTCTGTGTCGCTTGATCCGCCAATGGTGCTCGTCTGCGTCGCGAACACGTCAAGGAACCTCGAAACTCTGGTGAATGCACCAGGGTTTGCCATAAACATCCTCGCCGAAGATCAGATAGACCTCTCCAACACATTTGCAGGGCCCGTTGAAGACAGGTTCGCCACAGTAGGCTGGCGCACCGGGCCAAATGGTGCGCCCATTCTAGAAGGTGTCACGGCGTGGTTTGATTGCAGCATGCACAAAACCGTCGATGCAGGGGACCACACCATCCTGATTGGCCAAGTCGAAGACTTTAACGCCACTGCGACACCGGGCCTCGGCTATGCGCGCGGTGCTTACGTCACGCCGTCTACAGCCGTGCACGCGCTAGAGCCGAACGCCAACTTGGTCGTATCAGCGTTGATTGAGCGCAACGGCGAAGTTTTGCTGCTCGATGATGGCAAAGGTGGCTTGGAGCTGCCCGAACAACAGGTCACGTCCAAAGGAGTCTCGACGGCCTTGGACCAACTGATTGCATCAACCGGACTAAAGGCAGAGCCGGGGTTCATCTACTCGGTGTTTGAAGACGGCAAGCACCAACACATCTCGTTCATGTGCCAGAGCGCTGAAGGCGCGCCTTCAAAAGGCGCGTTTGTTCCGATGACGGTTGCTGGATTTGCTGGCATTTCCGACCCCGCGATCTTGTCGATGCTGGAACGGTTTGCGATCGAAAGCCCGCTCGGTAACTTTGGCATGTACTACGGCAACCAACACAGCGGCGAAGTGCGCCCCGTTTCAAAGGAGAAGTAGGCACATGCGGTTTTCCCTTTTCGCACATATGGAGCGTCTGTCACCGGACCAGGATCAAAAGCAGCTTTACAACGAGTTTGTCGAACTGGCCAAGATCGCTGACGTCGGTGGCATGCACGCTGTCTGGACGGGCGAACATCACGGCATGGACTTTACCGTTGCACCGAACCCGCTTCTAAACCTCGTTGATTTGGCGCAACAAACCAAGAATGTGCGGCTCGGAACCGGCACGATGATCGCGCCGTTTTGGCACCCGATCCGTCTGGCCGGAGAAGCGGCAATGGCCGACATCATCATGAATGGTCGACTGGACCTTGGCATCGCGCGTGGCGCATATTCCTACGAATACGAACGTATGGTTCCGGGAATGGACGCGTGGGATGCTGGCCAACGCATGCGCGAACTTGTTCCTGCAATTCAGGGCCTGTGGCAAGGCGATTACGCCCAAAACGGCTCGTATCATACGTTCCCTGCGACGACATCTTCGCCCAAGCCAATGCAGAAAGGTGGCCCTCCGATCTGGGTGGCTGCGCGTGACCCCAACAGCCACGAGTTCGCCATATCAAATGGATGTCACGTTCAGGTGACACCACTTTGGCAAGGCGACGGAGAGATCACCAAGTTGATGGAAACCTTTAACGAGGCCTGCGCCAAATTCCCGGACGTGAAACGCCCGGAGATCATGCTGCTCAACCACACCTACATCGCTGCCGACGCCGCTGATGCGCAGCAGGCCGCCGAAGAGATCAACAGCTTTTACTGCAACTTCGGAGCGTGGTTCAAAAACGAACGCGCAGTCAGCCAAGGCAGGATAGAGCCGTTGACACCAGAAGACATCGCCGCGCATCCTTTTTACAGCGCCGAGGCCATGTTGCGCGATAATGTTATTGCCTCCCCCGAAGATGCAATCACGCGGATCAAGACCTATGAAGATATGGGCTATGACGAGTACTCATTCTGGATCGACAGCGGGATGAGTTTTGAGCGCAAGAAAGCCTCGCTGCAGCGCTTCATCAATGACGTGATGCCAGCGTTTGCCTAAAGGAAGACCGATGCAGACATTCCAGCAGTATATTGACGGTGAATTCTCTGATGGCACCGCCCAATTTGAAAGCCGCGATCCTGCCACAGAACAGGTTTGGGCACTGATGCCCGAAGCACGGCGCGATGACGTGAACAACGCCGTTGATGCTGCCAAGCGCGCCTTTTTTTCGTCTGAGTGGTCAGACATGACGGCAACGGCGCGCGGCAAACTGCTGATGCGGCTTGCTGACCTGATCGCTGAAAACGCCGAGATTTTGGCAAAGCTGGAAACGCGGGATACGGGCAAAATCATCCGCGAAACATCCGCGCAGATTGCCTATGTCGCGGACTATTACCGCTATTATGCAGGGTTGGCCGACAAGATCGAAGGTGCGCATTTGCCGATCGACAAGCCTGATATGGAAGTCTGGTTGCGTCGCGAGCCCGTTGGTGTTGTTGCCGCGATCGTGCCGTGGAACTCGCAGCTTTTCCTCTCGGCTGTCAAAATTGGCCCCGCCCTTGCGGCCGGCTGTACAGTTGTTTTGAAGGCATCCGAGGAAGCGCCAGCACCGATGCTGGAATTCGCTCGTATTTTCGACCAAGCTGGATTCCCAAAGGGCGTTTTGAACGTTATCACCGGCTTTGCCGCCGAATGCGGATCTGTTTTGACGAGCCACCCGGATGTTGATCACATAGCCTTTACCGGCGGTCCTGAAACCGCGAAACATATTGTGCGTAACTCGGCGGAAAACCTTGCATCAACTTCGCTTGAACTCGGTGGGAAATCACCCTTCATTGTTTTTGATGACGCCGATATCGACAGCGCGGTAAACGCTCAAGTCTCCGGCATTTTTGCAGCCACAGGCCAAAGCTGTGTCGCAGGGTCGCGGCTGATAATCTCCAACAAGATCAAAGATGCGTTTCTCGCCCGTCTCAAGGAAAAGGCTGAGGCCGTGGTAATCGGCGCACCCGATGAAATGGCCACGGAAGTTGGCCCGCTGTGCACGCGCGCGCAACGCGATACTGCGACGCAGATCATCGAACACTCTGTCAAAGCCGGGGCCGTCGTCGTCACGGGTGGTGCGCCACTCAAGCGTGAGGGCATCTTCTTCCCACCAACAATCCTTGATTGTTCAAATGCGCACGGCGCGCCATGCCTGACCCATGAATTTTTCGGACCAGTTTTGTCGGTCCTAGGGTTTGACACCGAAGCGGAAGCGCTGGCGCTCGCCAATGACACCGCGTTTGGCCTCGCGTCGGGCGTTTTTACCCGTGATTTGACGCGTGCGCACCGGATGATCCGCAAGCTGCAAGCTGGCATCGTTTGGGTCAACACATACCGCGCCGTAAGCCCGATGGCACCGTTTGGGGGCCACGGCCTCAGCGGGTACGGTCGGGAGGGCGGACTTCAGGCTGCGCTTGATTACACCAAAGTCAAAGCCGTGTGGCTGCGCACCAGCGACGAACCAATTCCAGACCCGTTTGTGATGCGGTGAAGCCACCTGAAAACAGGCGTACTGGAAGGTCGCGAGCAATGTCATTGGTTTGAGGTTGTCGGTCCTAAAAACCACTTCGCGCACGAAATGGAGGCACTGGATTGGTGCGCAGGTACCGAACGCTAATTTGGCAGGCGACTGTCACACAAGCATATTCACAGGCCGAAGCAAGTCTGGCGCTTGCCGCGAAGGCCTGCATTTAGCCCATTTCTGGCATCCGTACGCTTTGTTGCATCCGTCACTAATGGGATGTACCGGCTGCTTCACCCAGCAGGTTAGGCTTGGC
>CAZWSE010000011.1:0-47683 GCA_964636575.1 uncultured Sulfitobacter sp.
GTCTGTGTCTGGTGCGGGCAAAGACGGCGCGGACGAGCTTTGGGATCAAACCAAGTCGATCTACAACCCGACCGACGACAAGCCACCGACAAAGTTTACCAAGCAGATCGCGTTTAACGTGATCCCGCATATTGATGCTTTCATGGACAGTGGCGAGACCAAAGAAGAATGGAAAATGGTCGCTGAAACCAAAAAGATCGTCGATACAAAGATCAAAGTGACGGCTACTTGCGTGCGCGTGCCTGTGTTTGTGGGCCACTCCGAAGCCGTCAATATCGAGTTTGAAGAGTTCCTCGACGAAGACGAGGCCCGCGATATCTTGCGCGAAGCCCCGGGCATCATGGTCATCGATAAGCGCGAAGACGGCGGCTATGTCACGCCTGTTGAGTGCGTTGGTGATTTTGCCACCTTCATCAGCCGCATCCGGCAGGACAGCACGATTGAAAACGGTCTGAACCTGTGGTGCGTTTCTGACAACCTGCGCAAAGGTGCAGCACTGAACGCCATTCAGATCGCTGAAACGCTCGGGCGCGAAGTTCTCAAGAAAGGCTGATCTCGCAGTTATTGCGCAGACCTTCACCAAGTTTAGGGGCATCCATGCGGGTGCCCCTTGTGCATTTCGGGACGGTGCCCAATTGTAGTTGCACCTTGTAACCGGAGTGTTTTTGAAATGCGTATGTTGTCCCTAACCGCCGTATCTGCCCTGTCTTTGATCGCCTCTGGCGCGCTGGCCGGAGAGTTCGTTCTTGAAAGCACAGTCACCACCGCAACCGTCTATCCCCGCGGTGCTTTGGTTACACGGGTCGTCCCGTTCGCGCTTGAAGACGGCGCACATACGATCACAATCGCTGACCTGCCCACAGAGTTTTCGTTTGAGTCTCTGCGGGTGACGGTCGAAGGCGCGCGATTGGGGGCCACCTCGTTTCGTAACAATTTTGTTCCCTCTCAGCCAGATCGCGACACTTCTGAAATCACAGCCGCCCGCGACAAGATCAAATCCATAGAAGACCAGATACAATCGACGCTTGATGCCTCTGCCCGTGTGCGTCTGATCATGGATGCCTCACAGGCCCGCATCGCGTTTTTGAAACAGCTTGGCGCGTCTGATGACATGGCAAGTGCGTCTGCCGATACCCTGCGCGCATTGGTTCAGATGGTCGGTGAAGAAACGCTCGCCGCGCGTGAGGCTGCGTTTCAGGCGCAGCTTGAGGCGCGTGAGATTGACACCCAGCTGACGGATTTGCGCGAAGACTTGGCCAAGGCCCAGCAAGATTTGAACGCCTTGGTGCCCGAAGCTCAGGATCGCTCTGCCTTGACCTTGGCTGTCACCGCTCAAGGTGCGTCTACTGGCACTGTCACGCTTGAATATTACGACGACAACGCGATGTGGCGTCCCGCTTATGACCTTCACCTGACCCGCGGTGATGACCCCAGCCTGCGGATCGACCGGATCGCCTATGTGGCCCAGAACACGGGCGAGAATTGGGATGATGTGCAGCTTGTCTTGTCCACGGTCACTCCGTCCGACCGAACAGAGCCAAGCCCCGTCCCTCAGCGCCCCGTCCGCATCGGTAAACCGCAGCCAGTGCCCATGAAACGGGTGCAGGCGGACAGCATGTCGGGCCGTCCCAACCCCGTACCCGAAGCACCAGTGATGATAGAAATGGCCGAAAGCGCCGCTGCCAACTTTGACGGGCCCGCGGTTACCTATGTGTATGACACGCCGATCTCGATGGCATCAGGGGCGGATGCAGGACGGATCATGCTTGGCGATTTGACCGCAAAGGTCGACATCTACGCCCATGCAGTTCCGGTCTATGATGCGACGGCCTTTATGATGGCCGAATTCACAAACACCAGCGGAGAGCGGATCCTGCCCGCAGATCAAGGGTTCCTCTATATAGACGAAGCTCTGATCGGGGTCAGCTACATCAATGAAATCGCAGCAGGTGAGACGACGGCGCTGTCCTTCGGGCCAATCCAAGGGGTGCAGATCAATCGAACCGTCACAGGGCGCAACGAAGGGGATCGCGGGATCATCTCGCGCAGCAATGAACAGACAGAAGGCACCCTGATCGAGGTCAAGAACCTAACTTCAGAAGACTGGGACATCCGGCTCTTTGACGCGGTGCCCTATTCAGAACAGGAAGATCTAGAGGTCGAATGGCAAGCAAACCCGCGCCCGACCAGCGTTGATGACGACAACAGGCGTGGGGTTCTGCGGTGGGATTTCACGGTTGAGGCCGGAAACAGCCAAACGATTGAGACCTCAACTCAGCTCAAATGGCCAGACGGACAGGTTTTGCAGCAGCCAAGGGTGTTCCGATAACAGGCAAAACAGCGATTCGGTGAACCTCTGTGCCTGTATCCAACTGGCCTGAGTCGTTTCCAATTTAGAAACATAATCACGAAATCGAGAGAATCTTTGTGCATTTCCCCTTAAAGATGGGCGAAAATCCCCCATATAGAGGCAATAAAGTGGCAAAGCCCCACAACATGTGGCAATTGTGTGGCGTGAGGGGCTTGCAAATGAGGACCAGTAATATGCGTAACAAGTTATCAGTGATCATGACGGCAGCAGTTCTTGCCGTTGGTGCATCAGCAGCCTCTGCGGCCTCTGTTGTACAAGAATGGACAGCAACATCGGCAGTTGGCTCCGGTTCGGACCACAGCCTGTGGATCAGCACAGGGCTCGGAAACGGGGTCGGCAAAGACTTCGATTTCGTACCAGGTGGTGCGTTCAGAATGTTCGACGACGGGACAGGTACACTGACCGGCAACGTCGAATCCCAGAATAATGCCGGATCTGGCTTCGCAGTCTCTTTTGACTACGACAGCGATTTCTCGGGCAACACCGTAACCAACCCTGTTTTCAAATCTGAAAACGGTTCGGTCGAAACAGCAGATACCTTCTACATGGATATGGAAGGCGGATCGCTAACAGGATTTGGTCTGCTCGCAGGCTTGAACCTGAACGTGTCGCGCATGCCAGCCGATGGCCGCTTCGCAACCCAGATCGGGTCGGGAACAGCGACTGAAAACGGTGCAAACAACAAGAACAACGAATTTGGCCTGGCCAACTGGTTCTTCATCACCATCGACGGAACGCCAACCTGCGCGATCTGTTCGAACAACTCGGTGCTGGCATCCTTGTCGTCCAAGTTCGGCGGTGTTCAAGGCGACATCAACTTGAACCTGACACCTTCGCCAGTTCCATTGCCAGCCAGCGGTCTGCTGCTTTTGGCAGCGGCAGGCGGGCTGACAGGGCTGCGTCGCCGCAAGTCCAAAGCCTAAGACATACAAGACTTCACTCGTCTTGAAAGGCGGTCTCTGATCCAGAGGCCGCCTTTTTCTATGGATGCCGCTGTTCCACGGTTGTCTCTGTTTTAAGCACAATGCCGGCAATTGAAGATGATTGTTGATACATAATTACAATACCACCCAACATAACGTAATTTTATTGCTTTTCGTTCTTTTTTTCGGCATGATTGTGCGTGTTAATTTGTGTGACCAGTTACCGAAAGTATGTGTGATGTTGTACCAACCGGAAATCGACCAAGACGCGCAACCCGTCCACTCGGGCGACAACCTGGCCCACTGGCGGGCGCCTTCCACAGGAAACCGTCTGGACTGTGAAACAGGGATCCTCTTGCGCCGCACCCTTCATTCAGAATTCGAAACGGCAAGCTGCTGGGCATCGCTTCAGGATGGGCTGAAATCGCGTGGCTTTGCGCTCGGGTTTCGGGAAGGTCGGTTGATGCTGACAGACATCAATGCAGAACAGTTTATCTGCTCCTGCCGCTTTCTGGGCTGGCCTTTGGCAGACCTTGCAGCACGGTTCGGTAAACTGCGCGCGCGCGCAGACACGGGCACCGATCGCGGTCAGATCATCTGCTAAAACCGCTCCGCGCGTAGAACATCGCAGTCGGTCACACTAACGACGCCGATATGTGTTTGAACAACCGCAAAGGCCGCTTCCAGTAAATCATCAAGCCGTTCGGGCCGGATGATACAAATCACCTGCACCATGCCAGCGGCACGGCTGACCTGACCTTCGCGGTTCCAAGCGCCTGATCGGCCTGACCCACCCAAGACGGGCAAGATCGTATAGCCCGTCACACCTGCCTCGGTCAGCGCATCCGTCAATCTGCGCGACATGACCGCTTCAATCGTGATCTCAACGCGTTTTGCTTGATGTGTTTTCATGGGGTCAGCCTCCTGTCAGCGCGCTGGCGATTGCCACGTAAACGGGCAGCCCAATGGTCAGGTTAAACGGAAATGTCACGCCCAGCGACAGGGTCAGATAGACAGAAGGGTTCGCCTCGGGCAAGGCCACACGCATCGCGGCAGGCACAGCGATATAAGATGCACTGGCCGACAGCACCATCATCAGCGCCACGCCCCCCGTCGACAGCCCCAACAACATTCCCGCACCCAAGCCAAATAGGCTTCCGATAAGCGGCATCAGTATCCCAAAGGCCAGCACGCCCGGCTTCAAAACGCCACTGCCTCCGCGCAGGCCGCGTCCGGCGACCAGCCCCATATCCAGTAAAAAGAGACACAAAACGCCCTTAAACGGGGACACAATGAAAGAACTGATCTCCTTCAGCCCCTCCTCACCGGTTGCCCAGCCAATCGCGAAAGACCCGACCAACAACACAATAGACCCGTTCAGCAAAATCTCACGCCACAGGTCTGAATCCATCTTTTGCTCGCCCCCGCCGCGTGAAATCAACCACAAGGCAGACAGGATCGCAGGAGCCTCCATCGCTGCGGCCACGGCCACCATGAACCCTTCGTATTCGATGCCGCTGCTTTGCAAAACAGAGGTACCGGCCACAAAAGTCACAATGGAAATCGACCCGTAGTGGGCAGCGACAGCCGCAGCATCTACGCGGCTCAGGCTGGTGAGAATGTTCAACAGGACAAAGGCGATGAAAGGCAGCAAGGCCGACAAGATAACCCCTGCGACCAGAGACAATCCAAGCGTCAGATCAATCCCGTGTGCCGCCACACTGACCCCGCCCTTAAACCCAATGGCAAACAGCAGGTAGAGCGACATCGCCTTGGCCGCTGCTTCGGGAAAGTTCAGATCAGACCGTGCAACCGACGCGGCCACACCCAACGCAAAGCACAGGATAATCGGCGAAAGCAGATTGTCCGCGGCGAGGCTTAACATCTGTTCCAAGGTCAGTCCTTTCGGTCAGCGACGTGTCTGTTCGGGCTTAGTTTAGATAATAGAACGCTCGTTCAGTTCATCAAGAGAAGACCCGCAAGGTGCGTCAATATCGCACCTAGACGGCTGTGAAACTCTCCGTCGGGTGGTCATAGACCTGTAACCCGCCTTCTCCGATATCCAGCCAAAGACCATGCAGGCTCAACTGCCCTTCCTCGATCTGCTTGGCAATAAACGGAAAGCTCATCAGGTTTTCCAGCGACACCAGAACCGACTGTTTTTCAAGCGTCTCCGCCTGCACCTTCTTGTCCGCGATCTCGGCAACGGCAGGGTAGCTTGGCTTCAGGATATCCATCCAGCGACCGACAAAACTGTCCTTTGCTTCCAGCGCGGGGGCCTCGCCTTTGCACATATCAATACAGCCCTGAACGCCGCCACAGCTTGAATGGCCCATCACGATCACATGGGCGACCTTGAGAACGTTGACCGCATATTCCACCGCCGCAGAGGTGCCGTGCTGTCCGCCATCTGGCTCGTAGGGCGGTACAAGGTTGGCGATGTTGCGATGGATGAAGAATTCACCCTGATCCGCCCCGAAGATAGAGGTCACATGCACACGGCTGTCACAACACGAAATAACCATCGCGCGGGGGTTCTGCCCTTCCGAGGCAAGGCGACGGTACCAGGCCTGATTGTCATCATAAGTGGTCGCGCGCCAGCCTTGGTATCGTTTGACCAAATAGCCGGGCAAAGGTTTTGCAAGGTGCATGACATGTCCTCTCGTCTCAGCGCCGCTTCGGCGCGGGTTGGCGTCCTTTAAGCCCAATTCAACTCAATTTCGAGCGAAAAGGCGTTTGAGCAGAAACCTTTTCCCAACTGATGCAGGTGCATAAGCGTGCTGGCTGTGGGTGCAGCCTCAAACACAAAGGTGAGTGGTATGGAAAACGTATTAGTATTGAAACCCAAAGACGGGGTTCGTGTAGATCAAGAAAAGCTGACATCGCTTTACATGCAGCTGGGCGAGGCCGCGGCCGAAGACGTCATCTGTCGCGCGATGGAAGAACTGGCCGTGCGGCTGTCCCATTGCGAACGGCTGTACCGCGAAGACAAATCCGATGAACTGCGCAAAAGCGCGCGGTCGCTGACGGCCATTGCAGACCAAATCGGGATGGGGCTTCTGGCCCAAGTGGCCGTGGACGTGACCCGCGCCATCGACGACGGGGACCGCACCGCACAGGCCGCAACCCTATCGCGGTTGCTGCGCATCGGTGAAAATTCCTTGACGGCAATCTGGGATTTGCAGGACCTTTCTGTCTGATCACGCTTGCGGCTCATGCCAATGCAGGTAGGCTCACGGGGCTGTAACAGTCCCCGAAAGGCCGCGTGATGACCCTAAGCTTTGCGAACTCCAACAGAGATGCGATCCCGCTCGATGTGATCGACAGCGACACATTGAACGACTGGCTGTCACAGCAGCCGGACGTGGCGCAAAACTGGGTGCGGACGAATGGCTTCAAAGGCAAAATCGGGGATACGCTGATCCTGCCGGATATGGCAGGCAATGCAACACAGGCCCTGCTCGGATACGGAACCGCCAATACAAGGGCGCGGGGCCGGTTCCATCTGGCGGCAGGGGCCGCAAAACTGCCCAAAGGCACCTACCAAATCCAGTCCGGCCTGCCGGATGACATGGCCGAACAAGAGGCGCTCGGGTGGTTGCTGGCAGGATACAGGTTTGACCGCTACGCCACACAATCCGACATGGCAGCTCAACTGATCGCGCCCGATCAAATCGATGCAAAACGGGTTGAGGTCATGGCCAACGCAGAGGCACTGACACGCACTCTCATCAACACACCCGCGTCCGATATGGGACCACCCGATCTGGAAACCGCAGCAAGCGATCTGGCCAAACAGCACAAAGCCAAAATCAAAGTCATAACAGGCGATGCCCTGCTCAAACAAAACCTGCCCTTGATCCACACAGTCGGACGCGCCGCAGACAGGGCACCACGGCTGATCGACATGCACTGGGGCAAAGCAGGGCCAAAACTGACGCTTGTGGGCAAAGGGGTCTGCTTTGACACAGGCGGGCTGAACCTGAAACCGGGAAGCTCCATGGGGCTGATGAAGAAAGACATGGGCGGGGCCGCAGCGGTGCTGGGGCTTGCACATATGATCATGGGGCTGGGGCTGAACCTGCAACTCAGGGTGCTCATACCAGCGGTCGAAAACTCAGTGGCAGGCAATGCATTTCGCCCGCAAGACATCCTGACCTCTCGCAAGGGCCTAACGGTTGAAATCAACAACACAGACGCAGAAGGCAGACTGGTGCTGGCAGATGCATTGACCCTGGCAGACGAAGACGGCGCCGATATGATCATCTCAATGGCGACGCTTACGGGGGCAGCGCGGGTGGCGGTCGGGCCTGATCTGGCACCTTTTTACACAGATGACGAAGACGTCGCACAAGCGCTTCAGTCAGCAGCATCGCCAATGGCCGATCCGGTCTGGCGGATGCCCTTTCACACACCCTATGAAAAGATGATCGAGCCAGGGATAGCCGATCTGGATAACGCGCCCGCAGGCGGGTTCGCAGGGTCAATCACTGCAGCACTCTTTCTCAAGCGGTTCGTTACAGACAGCCCGCGCTACACGCACTTTGACATATACGGATGGCAACCCAGCCCAGCGCCGGCGCGGCCAAAAGGCGGGGCAGGACAAGGCATGCGGGCGGTTCTCAAAGCACTCTCGGATGTCTTGGACATATGATGCAAATCGGGGTGCCCCTGACCGATCTCAAAAGATCGGAAACCGGACCACGGGACCGACAATTGCTTCTGGGCGACCGCGTCGAAGTGCTTGAAACGACAGACAGCCACCACCGCGTCAAAGATGCCAGCGGCTACACAGGGTTCATCGACAGCGCCGCAACGACAAAATCAACCGAAGCAACCCACTGGGTCAGCGCACGGCTTACACAAGCCTTTGAGGCCCCCGACTTCAAATCCCAAGACCAACACAGCCTCAGCTTCACCGCGACAGTCACGGCCCTGTCGGAAACCGAAAAATTCATCGAAACAGCTTTCGGCTACATCCCCAAACAACACGTCAAAGCCATCGATAACAGACCAAATGACCCAGCAGAAATGGCCGCCACTCTCCTTGGCACACCCTATCTCTGGGGGGGAAACAGCAGCCTTGGCATAGACTGCTCAGGACTGATCGAGGCCGCATTGCGCGCAACAGGCCAGCCCATCACAGCCCGCGACAGCGGCGACCAACAGAACACGCTGGGCACACCGCAACCGCAGGGCACAGCCTACCGCAAAAACGACCTCCTGTTCTGGAAAGGACATGTGGCTCTGGTCAGCGATCCGCAAACGATCCTGCACGCCAACGCGCATCACATGGCCACGGTCTATGAAGACATCGACACAGCCATCGCCCGCATCAAAGCCCAAGGCGACGGAGACATCACAGCGCACAAACGGCTCTGACTTCTTTGTTCCAAATAAATCCCCGCCGGAGGCACATCAAAAATGGAATGGCCCGCAGGGCCGCATTTGGCGACGGCTCTCACTCAACGATACGGATCAATTTACGCTCCAAAACGCGCAAAACCGTGCGCAGATCAGACCCGCGCTTCAATATCTGCCCGTCCATACCAACGACCGCATACATGCCCTGACGGCCGCGCAGCTTGGGGCGCTTTTCAATCCGGTAAAGCGGGGTCTCGGCCGTGCGCCGGAAAACCGAAAACACAGCAACCTCTCTCAGGCAGGAAATCCCGTAGTCGCGCCATTCACCAGCGGCCACCATACGCCCGTAAAGCGACAAGATAACCGACAACTCGGTACGGTGAAACGCAACTTGGGTGTCCGCTCCCATGCCGGTGTATAAAGGGGGTTCAAAACTCATACTCAACAGTTGCGCTGAATGGCGGTCAAATCAAGCCCTTGATTGCGCCTTCCTTTTTTAGCACCCTGCGCACAAGCAACAGGGGGGAACGCGCGGATGACCACGCCGCAAGACAGGGCGACACGTTCGGCGCAAGCCATGATGGCAGGCGACAAGGCAAGCGCCTTTCTCGGGATCAGTCTCGATCAGGTCGGACCGGGCACCGCCACGATGTCCTTCACAGTCAAACCCGATCACCTCAACGGGCACGGCATATGCCACGGCGGGTACATCTTTACGCTGGCCGACAGCGCCTTCGCTTTCGCCTGCAACAGCTACAACCAAATCACCGTGGCGCAAGAAAACCAGATCACCTACCTCTCGCCCGGGCAGGATGGCGAAACTCTGACAGCACTGGCAACCGAGCAAGCCAAGACGGGCCGCTCGGGCGTCTACGACGTGGTTGTCACGGGCAGCGATGGGCGCAAAGTGGCCCTCTTCCGTGGCCTGTCGCGCACCCTCAAAGGCCAGCATTTTGAAGAAGAAGGACCCACATGAAAGACCTGACCCCCGCCAAAGCCGCGCTCGATCCTATTGAGATCGCCAGCCGCGATGAAATCATGTCCCTCCAACTCGACCGGCTACAATGGTCCCTGCGCCACGCCTACGACAACGTCCCCCACTACACCGCAGCTTTTGACGCAGCAGGCGTCCACCCTGACGATCTGAAATCGCTCTCTGATCTGGCCAAATTCCCTTTCACCGTCAAACAGGACCTGCGGGCAAACTACCCCTTCGGCATGTTCGCCGTCCCCCGCGATCAAGTGGCCCGCATTCACGCGTCGTCAGGCACAACAGGGCAACCAACTGTGGTGGGCTACACAGAAAATGATCTCAAGAACTGGGGGAACGTGGTGGCACGATCGCTCAGGGCGGCGGGTTTGCAAAAAGGCGATCTGCTGCACAATGCCTACGGCTACGGGCTGTTCACAGGTGGGCTTGGCATCCACCTCGGGTCCGACGCATTGGGGCTGACGACCGTGCCAATTTCGGGCGGCATGACACAACGACAAGTCCGCCTGATCGAAGATTTCCAACCCAAGGGGATCACGGTCACACCATCTTACGCGCTCTCAATCCTCGACGAATACGCCGCCCAGGGGATCGACCCGAAAGACAGCAGTCTGCAAGTCGGCATCTTCGGCGCAGAGCCATGGACCAACGCCATGCGCCGCGAAATCGAAGACGCATTCGACATGCACGCTGTCGATATTTACGGCCTGTCCGAGGTCATGGGCCCCGGCGTCAGTCAGGAATGCGTGGAAACCAAAGACGGGCTGCACATCTGGGAAGACCACTTCTTCCCCGAAATCATCAACCCCGAAACAGGCGCGCCTGTCGCGGACGGCGAAATGGGTGAGCTGGTCTTCACTTCGCTGACCAAAGAGGCCTTCCCCATCATCCGCTACCGCACCCGCGATCTAACACGGCTCTTGCCCGGCACAGCGCGGACCATGCGACGGATGGAGAAGGTGACAGGCAGGTCAGACGATATGATCATCCTGCGCGGGGTGAACGTGTTCCCGACCCAGATCGAAGAACAGCTCATGACGGTCAAAGGACTGGCCCCGCATTTCCAGATTGAACTGACCAAACCCGACCGGATGGACCAAATGGCGATCCTGACAGAAGCCAGCGAAGGGTTCGCAGACGATGCAACACGGGCGCAATCGGCAGCAGACCTTGCAGCCAAAATCAAAGCAAGCGTCGGCATTTCCACAAAGGTCCAAGTGGCCGATCCAGGCGGGGTCGAACGATCCCAAGGCAAAGCGGTGCGGATCGTCGACAAACGGAGCTAACCAAAACGCCCCTGACAAAACCAGCCCTCGGACATGGCCGCCCCATAGGCGAAATACATCCACAACCGCTGACCGCAGGCGGTGGTGACAACCCAATAGTCACGCACGCCGGTGCGCCATTCAGGGGCATCCAGCCACCACTCGGGGGCGATCCGCTCAGGGCCAGTGGCGCCGGCCAAATCAAAGGTACGCCCGCGCCAACGCACCTGAACAGGCAGATGCGGCACAGCAGGGGCAGACACAGGCTCAGGTCGCCAGATCAAAGCAGGGCGCGGGGCGGTCGGGTCAGGCCAGTCTTCGGCAGGGGCAGACCACGCAGCAGCCATGACCTTGGACGTTTTCTCAGGGATATGACTGTCCGCCGGATGCAATCGGGTAATGGCATCAAGACCAACACGGGCCCCCAAACGGCCAATCAAATCATCCAACGCGGTATCCGCAGCCAAACGGGTCTGCACGGCCTTGGCAGCATCGAGATGACCCACAGCACTGCGGGTCTGGATGGGCTCAGTCACAAGCGCCTCAACACGCAGCATATCAATACCAAAACCGGCCTCGATCTGATCCAGCTTCAAGGCCAGCAGCGGGGCAATGCGCTCAGGGTCGATGGTGGGCTGGGCCAACCCGATCTCAACAGATTGAATGGCATGATCGGTGCGAAAGGCTTGCAAACGCAGGCTGCGCACCGCACGGGATTTGTCGGACAACAACTGACACAGACGGGGCAGCAAACGGTCAATGCCCGCCTGAATATCCTCAATCAAACCGATGGGGTCCGGCAGGGTCATGCGCACAGCAAAATGATGGGGCGGCTTGGCGGGCGACACAGGTTCGGGGGCAGACCCCATCGCCTGATCCATGCGCATCACCAACCCCTTGCCAAAGCGTCGGGCCAAGGCGGCGCGGGGCTGGCCCAGCAAATCACCGATCCGGCGCAGACCCAAACGGTTCAACTGGGTCACCAAATCGGCATCTAACCGCAGGGCCGCGATAGGCAGATCGCTCAGCGCACCATAGGTCTGGGCGGGGGCCGCAATGCGGGCGGCTTTGCCCGCTTGGGTCACCTGTTGGGGGGCCGCGCCGCCGCGTTCCCAATTGCGACGTTTGACAGCACGGGACCGCGTGGCGCGGGCCTCCATATCAATGGCATCGCCAGACCGGTCAGAAACCCCCGTTTGCCCGGCAAAGCGCGCCAAGGCCCAAGCAGCGCCAAGGGTATCGGCCACACCAATGCGCACGGTCAGACCCAGATCAGCACAGTCGAGTTCCAATTGCGCGGCAAGCGCCTCTTCCCCGCCGAACAGATGCGCACAGCCTGTCAGATCAATGACCAATCCGCCGGGGTGTTCTTCGGCCACCCAAGGGCTGAACTTGCCCGCCCAGCGCCGCAACAAGGTCAGAAATCCGGCCTCGGCAACGGGGTCCTGCGCTTTGGTTACCAATCCGGCACAGACCGCATGGGCATCGCGCACAGGCTGATCCACACGCACCCCCGCCTTTGCCGCCACATCATTCAGGCTGGACACGGTCTGCATATTGCCCTGCTCGGCGACCACAGCCAAAGGCACATCCCAAAGGGTCGGCACCTGACGGATCAGCCGTTCGGCCCCCAGACGCGGAAACCAGATGGAAAGAATACGACGGTTCGACATAACGCGGGCAGCACATATGTTCCTGTTATGTTCTCAATATATCGTCTCAGAATAAGAGTCGAGATATCAAGCGCAGATCACAAAAACCTTGCAGACCCGTACAGAATTACAGACGCTATGCGCATGAAAAACCTCGTACTCCTCACGCTCGGGCTGGGCATCGCCACGGCGGCCTTGGCGCATGACGGCGTCAAGAATGCAGGCGTCATGGCCCGCATGAATGCAATGTCGATGTCCAAATCCGCTATAGGCGTTTTGGGGGATATGGCCTCAGGCAAAACCGCATTTGATGCCACCAAGGCCGCGCAAGCCAAATCCGATTTGCAATTCGTCGCAGCCGCAACACTGTCCCTGTTCAAAGAACCGCACAGCGATCCAAAGTCAGAAGCCCTTCCGGCCATTTGGGACAACTGGCCTGACTTTGTTGCAAAGAATGACGCTTATGAAATGGCCGTTGGCGCATTGGATGCAACCTCACAAACAGGGCTGCAGCAAACGATGCCAAAGCTGGGCGCGACATGTCTGTCTTGCCATCAAGACTACCGTTTGCGCAAAAAGTAGCGTTGCCGCGACCCTATCCAACGCGCTTAAACAGCCTCCAACGCGCAGCCTTCCACTGTGATCCGGTGCATATACCGCCGATACCCGTGGTAATCGTTGATCGCCTTATGCCACGTGGCGCGGTTGTCCCACATGGTCACGTCTCCGGCTTGCCAGCGTACACGGCATTGGTATTCCGGCTTTTGGCAATGCGCGTAGAGCATATTCAAAATGGCATCAGACTCGGGTTTGGACAGCCCGTCGATCTGTACAGTGAACTGCGGGTTCACATAAAGCCCCGCCCTACCCGACAGCGGATGCTTGATAACAACAGGATGCAGCGCGTCTTGGGTCGCCTTGTCCGCATTGCCGATCCGACCGGTTTTGACCGATTCTGAATCCGCCTGTTTCGCCCCAAAAACATGCCGAGACGAATGCCACGCCTGAAGCCCGTTCAGCAGGGTTTTGAATCTGTCTGACAACCCGTCATAGGCTTGCGCCATCGACACGAACACCGTGTCGCCCCCGAACGGTGGGGTTTCAATCGCGTGCAAGATCGAGCCCAATGCAGGTTCTTGATCGTAGGCATGATCCGTGTGCCAGCTCTCTCCGATAGCGCCTTTTTGGTCTGGTTCTTTCAACACAATCGCAATTTCAGGGTGGCTGTCGAGCGGCGTGAAAAAGCGGTTCACGTTGATGCTGCCCCAACGGCGGGCAAAGTCCAGCATGTCGTCAGGCGAAATGGTCTGCGCGCGCAGCGTGATGACTGAATGTTCGATGAACGCCGCTTTGATCTGCTCAAATTGGGCGGGATCGGCAAGGTTCGCTCCGAAAACTTCGGCCCCCAAACCGCCTGTCAAAGGTCTCACATCCATCGCGCTATCCTTTGGTTTGATGTTGGTGCCATAGGTCGAATACTACCCCGAAAACGCCTTCACGCAATCACCTCGCTTGATCTGGTCGCGGCTTTCCCCCAATGTCATTTCCAAACACATGACGGGAGGAATGAACCATGCGTACACGCGCCGCCGTAGCCCTAGAGGCCGGAAAACCGCTGGAAGTGATGGAAGTGAACCTTGAAGGCCCCAAAGCGGGCGAGGTTCTGGTCGAAATCAAAGCCACAGGCATCTGCCACACGGATGAGTTCACGCTCTCTGGGGCAGATCCCGAAGGCCTGTTCCCCGCGATTCTGGGCCACGAAGGCGCAGGCGTCGTGCTTGAAGTCGGCCCGGGTGTGACAAGCCTTGAGCCCGGCGATCACGTCATCCCGCTTTACACCGCAGAATGCCGCGAGTGTGAGTATTGTTTGCACCCCAAAACCAACCTCTGCCAAAAGGTCCGCGCGACCCAAGGGGCGGGGGTCATGCCCGACGGCACCAGCCGGTTCTCCATGCTCGATGGCACGCCGATCCTGCACTACATGGGCTGCTCCACCTTCTCGAACCACACAGTGCTGCCCGAAGTGTCGCTGGCCAAGGTCCGCAAAGACGCCCCGTTTGAGAAGATCTGCTACATCGGCTGCGGGGTCACCACAGGCATCGGGGCCGTCATCTACACCGCCAAAGCAGAAATCGGATGCCGCGGGATCGTCTTCGGGCTCGGCGGGATCGGGCTGAACGTCATCCAAGGGCTGCGGCTCGCAGGGGCAGATCAAATCGTCGGCGTGGACATCAACCCCTCCAAGGTCGAAATGGCCACACGGTTCGGCATGACAGACTTCGTGAACCCATTGGAGGTCAAAGGCGATCTGGTCGGACATCTGGTCGAACTGACCGGCGGCGGAGCAGACTACACCTTCGACGCCACAGGCAACGTCGACGTGATGCGCACAGCGCTTGAGGCCTGCCACAAAGGCTGGGGGGAATCGATCATCATCGGGGTGGCCCCCGCAGGGGCAGAAATCGCAACACGACCCTTCCAACTGGTGACAGGACGCAGCTGGCGGGGGACAGCCTTCGGCGGAGCACGGGGCCGAACAGACGTACCGGGGATCGTAGACTGGTACATGGACGGCAAAATCGAAATCGACCCGATGATCACGCACACAATGCCGCTGGAAGACATCAACAAAGGGTTCGACCTGATGCACGCAGGGGAATCGATCCGGTCGGTGGTGGTCTACTAAAACAGCCTTGGCCTGCTACGCAACCTCGTAGCGGGCCATAAAGGTCTCGACAGCCTCGCGGACCACATAGGCAATCTCATCGTCAGAAAAATCGGACTGGATACCCAACATAGCGCGGATCCACAGCTTTGATTTGCACAGCTCGGAAAACTGGTCGGCAGCCATACCAACATCATCAATCTGCAACTCGCCACGGGCAACAGCCTGCGACAGATAATCAGACAAACGGTTGTGACCCATCTCAGGACCGGATGTATAAAAGGCGCGACCCAACTCAGGAAACCGGTCACGTTCAGCCAGACAAATGCGGAAAATGCGCTGGGAAAAGTCGGACAGCAAAAAGCGGACAATCTTCTCGGCCACAATGGGGGCCACCACACGCGGCGGCAGGTTCATGTCAACGACATTCAAAGCCTCTTCAGCCATGCGGTCACATTCCACACGGGCGACTTCCATGAACAGCAACCGCTTGTCGGAAAAATAGCTATAGAGGGTGGCCTTGGACACACCGGCGACACGGGCGATCTCGTCAACGCTGGCACCTTCGAACCCATCGGCCATAAACACCTGACGGGCGCCCTCAAGCACTTGGTCGAATTTGCGCCCTTTGCGCGTAATGGCGGAATTTTCGTTCATAGTACCCCTTCGTATCGCAACACTCTATAAACTGTTCAGTTCAGTTTCAACGCATTTGGCAAAGACTTGAACTCTGCGCGCAGCCTTCTATTCTTAGAATCATTCTAAAAAGGTAGCATGCCATGCGATTTTTAACCCAACGCAAACGCTTCGACGATTTGACCGAACAAGAAATTCTGGCGCTGGCAATTTCGTCAGAAGAGGACGATGCACGCATTTATCGGGGCTACGCAGAACACCTGCGTACCGAATTTCCAGACAGCGCCGCCGTGTTTGATGGGATGGCACTGGAAGAAGACGGGCACCGTCAACGGCTGATCGCACTGCACGAAGACAGGTTCGGGTCGGTCATCCCGCTGATACGGCGTGAACATGTGGCGGGCTACTACAACCGCCGCCCCGTCTGGCTGGTGGAAAACCTCGGGCTGGATCGCATCCGTTCTGAGGCCGAAGCGATGGAGCGTGACGCCGAACAATTCTACCTCAAAGCCGCCGCGCGCACCTCTGATGCGGCGACGCGCAAACTGCTGGGCGATCTGGCCGCAGCCGAAGCAGGGCACCAATCCACGGCCAGCGATCTGGAACAAAAGCACCTTGGCGAAGACGCGCGCGAGGATGAAGATGAAACCGCACGGCGTCAGTTTATTCTGACATGGGTGCAACCGGGGCTGGCAGGGTTGATGGACGGGTCCGTCTCAACGCTGGCGCCCATCTTTGCGACCGCATTCGCAACACAAAACACATGGACGACCTTCCTTGTAGGGGTCGCGGCCTCGGTCGGGGCGGGCATCTCGATGGGCTTTACAGAAGCAGCCTCCGATGACGGCGAACTCTCCGGGCGCGGCTCGCCTGTGAAACGTGGCATTTCGTCGGGTGTGATGACGACCGTGGGCGGCTTGGGCCATGCCCTGCCCTATCTGATCACAGACTTCTGGACCGCCACCATCATCGCCTTCATCGTGGTGTTTGTTGAGCTTTGGGCCATCGCTTGGATCCAGAACAAATACATGGAAACCCCGTTTTTCAGGGCTGTCTTTCAGGTGGTCTTGGGGGGCGCTTTGGTGCTTGGGGCAGGCATGCTCATCGGCAGCGGCTAAGCGCTTGCGGGCGGCTCGGGCTGCCGCTAGGTCTGCGGGATGATCGAGGTCCTCTCCAAAACACTGCCCTTCTTTGCGCTGATCGGGCTTGGATATTGGGCCGGACGCACGCGGTTTTTCACCGAAGAGGCCACAGCCTATCTGACCAAGTTCGTGTTCTATTTTGCGCTCTCGGCGATGCTGTTCCGCTTTGCCGCCAATCTGGATATGGCGCGGGTTTTTGACGGGGAGTTGGTGCTGGCCTATTTGTTGGCAACGCTGGCCGTCTATGGGGTAGCGACCATCGTGGCGATGCTGCGCAAGCTGAACGTGGCCACAGCGGCGGTCGAGGCGCAATGCGCGGCCATTGGAAACGTCGGTTTCCTAGGCATTCCGATGTTCGCAGTGATTTTTGGCGAAGCCGCCATAGGTCCGCTCATGCTCGCCCTCGCCGTTGATCTGATCGTCTTCTCATCGCTCATTGTGATCTTGATCACAGGCTCGCGCGACGGGCGGATGTCTTTGGGTGTGTTGCGCAGTGTAGGGCTCGGGCTTTTGAAAAACCCGATGATCCTCTCGATCTCTGCGGGTTTGATCTGGGCCACGCTGGCCCTGCCCATACCGGACCCGATGAACGATTTTCTGGGCATCTTGGGCGGTGCCGCGACGCCCGGCGCACTCTTTGCCATCGGCGCATCTCTCGCGTCAAAATCAGCGGAGCGTTTGCAAATCGCAGGCTGGCTCTCGTTTTGCAAACTGGGGCTACATCCACTTTTTGTGGCCATCGCAGTGCTCTACATTTTTGAGATTGATCCATTCTCCGCCGCCGTCGTTATCGCGGCCGCAGCCCTGCCCGTGGCAGGCAACGTCTACATGCTGGCACAACACTACGGGGTCGCACCACAACGGGTCTCGGGAACGATATTGCTCTCAACCGTTATCAGTATCCTGACCGTAAGTGCGGTGATCGCATGGGTTCAGCAACTGATCTAACCTTTACCCTTTGCAAAATACTCCCGCCGGAGGCCCCGACATTGCGCCATGGCCTTGCCCCCTCGCCCCGCGCCCGTTAACCAAGGATAAACGGGGGACAGACAATGAAAACGATTTCTGAGAACAAGGCATTCGGCGGCACCCAAGGCGTCTATTCGCACAGCTCTAAGGCCTGCCAATGTGACATGACCTTCGCAGTGTTTTTGCCGGAAGAGGCCGCCGACGGACCGGTGCCGGTGCTCTGGTATCTGTCGGGCCTGACCTGCACTCATGAGAACGCAATGGTCAAGGCGGGTGCGCAGCAATGGGCCGCCGAGCAAGGCATCGCGCTGGTCTTTCCAGACACCTCCCCACGGGGCCCCGACGTCGCCGACGATGACGCATACGACCTCGGCCAAGGGGCCGGATTCTACGTCAACGCAACCGAAGCCCCATGGGCCCCACACTTCCAGATGTGGGATTACATCTCAAACGAACTACCCGATCTTGTGGCTGAACACTTCGCCATCGACCGCGATTGCCAGTCCATCATGGGCCACTCCATGGGCGGGCACGGGGCGTTGACCTTGGCGATGGGTAAGCCCGGCCAGTACCGATCCGTCTCCGCCTTCGCCCCCATTTGCAACCCCACCGCCAGCGATTGGGGCCGCAAACAACTGACTGCTTATCTGGGCGAAGATGAGGCCCTCTGGGCCGGCCACGACGCCACTTTGATGATGAGACAAGCCGGATATGACGGCCCCATTTTGATCGACACGGGCACCGATGACCAATTTTTTGATCTGCTGGGAACCCAGGCTTTCGCCTCCGCCAGCATCGTCAAAAGAGCCAATACAACGCTGCGAATGCAGGACGGATATGACCACAGCTACTTCTTCGTATCCACGTTCATGGAGGACCACGTGACCTTCCACGCCAACGCCCTTTACGCATGACGTCTCTCTACCTCGATGCAGATGCTTGCCCTGTCAAAGAGGAGGCCGAAAAGGTCGCGACGCGGCATGGAATCAGGATGTTTGTGGTCTCCAACGGAGGGCTGAGACCGTCGCGAAACCCTCTGGTTGAGAACATCATCGTGGATACTGGACCGGATGTGGCGGATATGTGGATTGCGGACAGATGTGGCCCAAAAGACGTGGTCGTTACAGGGGATATTCCACTGGCGGCGAAGTGCATTGAGGCGGGGGCGAGGGTGCTGAAACACAACGGGGAATCGCTCACGCAGGCCAATATCGGGAACGTGCTGGCGACCCGTGATTTGATGGCGGATCTGAGGGCGGCGGACCCTTTCAGGCAGGGGGGCGGCAAGAGTTTTTCCAAGACGGACCGGTCCCGCTTTTTGGAAGCTTTGGAACGAGAATTGAGGGCTGCGAAACGGTGAGGTTTCGCGGCGAAACCCAACGTACGTTGGCTTAGGAGAGTATTTACCATGACCCCAGAAGCCGTCATTTTCGACATTGGAAACGTGCTGATCGAGTGGCAGCCGGAGCGGTTCTATGACGCTCAGATCGGCGCAGAAAAGCGCCGCGCGATGTTTAGCGAAGTCGATCTGCATGAGATGAACGAACAGGTTGATCTGGGCCATCCGTTCACGGAGACGATCTATGGCTGGGCTGAAAAATACCCCGCGTGGCGCGCTGAAATTCGGATGTGGCATGACCGCTGGATCGAGCTTGCGACGCCTGTGATTGATCATTCGGTCCGGCTGCAACGGGCGCTGCGGGCCAAGGGGGTTCCTGTCTACGCGCTGACCAATTTCGGCATCGAGAGCTTTGCCTATGCGGCCACGGAATTCGATTTCCTGAACGAGTTCGACCGCAAATATGTCTCAGGGCATATGGCGGTGACCAAGCCCAGCCCGCGCATCTATGAGATGGTGGAACAGGACTGCGGGATTGCCCCAGAAGCCTTGCTGTTTGCAGACGACCGCGACGCCAATATTGCGCAAGCAAAATCGCGGGGTTGGCAGACGCATTTGTTCGAGCATCCGCAAGGCTGGGCCGACGCTCTGGTTGCACACGGGTTGTTGACACAGGACGAAGCCAAATGACGCCGCCTTTCATTCCATTTGAGGAAGGGCAAGCCAAGCTCGACTGGATCGAGATTACGGATGCGATTGAGGCCGGTCACCACCTGCCCCGCGCCGAAATCGGCGATACGTTTTTGTACCGTGACCCCGACACGCTGCTGTCGCGGGCGGCGTGGATCGACGGGCTTGGGCTGGCGGTCAAAAGTGCAACCGTCTTTCCAAGAAATCAGGCCAAGGGCAAACCCAATATCAACGGCGCGGTATCGCTGTTTTCAGACACAGACGGGTCACTGGCGGCGATGCTGGACTTTCATCTGGTGACCAAATGGAAAACCGCCGGAGACAGCCTGCTTGCCGCGCGCAAACTGGCGCGGCCCGACAGCGAGAACATCTTGATCGTCGGCGCTGGCACAGTGGCTGCATCCCTGTTTGAAGCCTATTCTGCGGCCTTTCCCAAAGCCAAGTTCACCCTTTGGAACCGCACCCGCGAAAATGCGGTTACATTGGCCGACAGGCTTGGGATTTCGGTGGCCGACGATCTGGAAACGGCCGTGCGCAAAACCGATATTGTCACCAGCGCCACGATGTCCACGACACCCTTTATCAAAGGGGAGTGGTTCCAGCCGGGGCAGCATATTGACCTGATCGGCGCCTATCGCCCTGACATGCGCGAGGCTGATGATACCGCGCTGACGCGGGCCCGTGTTTTTGTTGATAGCCTGGCCACAACCATCGGTCATATTGGCGAAATCAATATTCCACTGGAAAACGGCGTGATTACCCGTGAACAGATTGTTGCCGAATACTACGATATAAGCGGGTTCTCGCGCAGGGGCGCAGATGATATAACCCTGTTTAAGAACGGCGGCGGTGCCCATCTTGATCTCATGGTGTGCCGCTACATTCTGGATAAGTGGAACGGGTAAAGTTGTATGTGGTTTTTGATTGTCAGTCTGGCTTTTGTGCTGGCCGCCCCTTTTCTACTTGAGCGCGCCCGCCTTCCTATGGACCCTGAAACCCGCCGGACTGCGACGGGCGAGTTTGTCGAATTGTCCCAAGGTTTGACCTATTATGAGTGGTTTGGTCCGCAAGATGGCCCCAGAATCGTTTGTATCCACGGTCTGACCACCCCGTCTTTTGTGTACCGCAGCTTTGCAAAGGCTTTGGCCGCGCTTGGGTATCGGGTTTTGACCTATGATCTGTATGGCCGCGGCTTTTCCGACCGTCCGCGCGGTAGACAGAACGATGCGTTTTTCCTGCGTCAGTTGAGCGATTTGCTGGCAGATAACCGGATGGGCAATGATTTGACCCTGATCGGCTATTCGATGGGCGGTGCCATCGCCACGTCTTTTGCCGCCAAGTACCCTGCCCGTATGAAGCAGGTCATTCTGCTGGCTCCTGCCGGCATGACCATGGCCCGCGGCAAGATGGTTGATTTCATGATCAAGACCCCTGTTTTGGGCGACTGGATCATGTTGGTCTTTTTCCCGCGCAAGCATCGCGAAGGCACCGAGGCCGAGCGTCATTTGCCCACAAGCGTGAATGGCATTGTTGACCTACAACAGACCGAATTGCGCCGTCGCGGGTTTATCCCTGCTGTTTTGTCCAGTTTGCGTGGCATTTTGCGTGGCTCTCAGGAAGCCGAGCATAAGATGATCGCCCAAGCCGGTTTGTCTGTTCATGCTATTTTTGGTGCCGAGGATGATGTGATCCCTGATCCTGCCTCTTCCCTGTTGCAGTCTTGGAACCCGAATGCTGATGTCTCTGTCATCCCCGAGGCGGGTCATGGTTTGACCTATACCCATACGGATGAGGTCATCGCCATTGTCACCGAAGCCTTGATCGAGACCCCTGCTTAGGCTGTTTGCCCCACCAGTGGCTTTTCCCTGATTGGCAGATGCACCAGCGCCGAGAACGCGCCGACCCCGACCCCGATCCACCAGACCGTTTCGTACCCCCCCGTCATGTCGTACAGTCTGCCTCCGAGCCAGACCCCCATGAACGATCCCAACTGGTGGCTGAAGAATACGATCCCGTAGAGCGTTCCCATGTACCGCAGCCCGTATATGTGTGCCACCAGTCCTGATGTCAGCGGCACTGTTGCCAGCCACAGTGACCCCATCGCCACCGAGAACACCAACACCGACACTGGTGTGATCGGGAACATGATGAACAGTGCCGCGATGATTGTTCTTCCTGTGTAGATCCCTGCCAGCAGGTATTTCTTGGAGTATCTGCTGCCCGCCCAGCCTGCCAGCAGTGTCCCTGCGATGTTCGCCAGTCCGATCAGTGAGATCGCCACCGCCCCCAGTGCTGATGTCGTTGTGATCCCCATGTTGTGCAGTGCTGATCCTGCGAGGATTGGTCCGCAGAGTTCTGTCACGAATGCCGGGAAGTGTGCTGTGATGAATGCCAGTTGGTATCCGCACGAGAAGAACCCCAGAAAGATCAGCGTGTATGACGGGTCCTTGAACGCTTTGATCAGGATCGCCCCCATGCTTTCTTCCAGCTCTGCCTTGCTGGCCATTGGCGGTGCTTTCATCAGTGGCAGTGTCAGGATCAGTGCCAGTATTGCCACTGCGAAGCTGCTGAACACCATTTGCCAGCTCATGAAGCTGAGCATCCATTCTGCCATTGGTGCCCCGAAGACTTGTCCTGCGCTGCCTGCTGCTGTTGCCACTGCCAGCGCCATTGATCTGTTTTTGTCTGATGCTGCCCTGCCCACCACTGCCAGGATCACCCCGAACCCTGTTCCTGCCACCCCGAACCCGACCAGCCATGCGTATGTTTGGTGTTCTATCGGTGTGCTTGCGTTTGCTGACAGCACCAGCCCCAGTGCGTATGCGATTGCCCCGATGATGATCGCTTTGCGGTCTCCGATTTTCTCTGCGATTGCCCCGAAGATCGGTTGTCCTATTCCCCAGGCCAGGTTCTGGATTGCGATGGCCAGTGAGAATTCCGCCCTGAGCCATCCGAATTCCTCTGCGATGGGGATTTGGAACACCCCGAACGACGCCCGCACTGCGAAGCTGACCATGATGATCACGCAGCCTACGATGAGCACGGGTGTGAAAAGCGGTGCGCGGTGGTCCATGGGTGTTGTCCTTTGTTCTTGGGTTCAGCATCCGATCTATTGGGTGCATCGTCAATTCAGCTTTTGTACCCTGCCCATCACCCGATCCGATGGATCGTCTTTTCAGCGCCCCATTGTCCCGCTATGGGTAGCCCCGTGGAGTTGTTGTCAGCCCTTTATGCCCGCCGCGTGGCCGATGGCAGTTTGCATGTGGATCCTGCTCAGGAAGCCGCGTTGCCGCAGTTTGACCGCATCCAGACCGCCCTTGCCGAGCCCGTCAAGAAAGGGTTCTTCCGCAAAGCCCCCGAGCCGCCGCAGGGTCTTTACCTTTGGGGCGGTGTGGGCCGTGGCAAGTCGATGTTGATGGATTTGTTTGTGGACGGGCTGGACGGTATTCCGGCACGCCGCGTCCATTTTCATGCGTTTATGCAAGAAATCCACGCCGCCCTGCACGAGGCCCGCAAATCCGAAACCGAGGACGCCATTGGCCCTGTCGCGGCGGAGGTCGCTAAATCGGTCAGGCTGCTTGCTTTTGACGAAATGCAGATCAGCGACATCACGGATGCGATGATTGTGGGGCGGTTGTTTCAAGCGCTCTTTGATGCGGGCGTTGTGGTGGTGACCACGTCGAACCGGATACCGGATGATCTTTATAAGGACGGGCTGAACCGGCAGCTGTTCCTACCGTTCATCGAGCTTATCAAAGAGAAGATGGTTGTGCATGAGTTGGCCAGCCCGACGGATTACCGGCAGAACAGATTGGGCGGTGCGAAAGTCTATTTCTCGCCCATCTCAAGTGACAGCCGCGCAGAAATCAAAGCGGTGTGGGAGGACCTGAGCGGCGGACCCGCGTCACCCTTGACCCTGCATGTGAACAAACGCGAAGTGACCCTGCCCGCGTTTCGCAACGGGGTCGGGCGCGCCACGTTTTATGACCTCTGCGCCAAGCCGCTTGGGCCTGCGGATTATCTGGCCATTGCAGAGGCCGTGCGGGTGCTTGTGCTGGAAGATATCCCGAACCTGTCGCGGCAGAACTTCAACGAGGCAAAGCGGTTCGTCACGCTGATTGATGCGCTTTACGAGGCCAAGGTGCGGTTGATTTGTTCGGCGGCGGCAATGCCTGAAATGCTGTATCTTGAAGGCGAAGGGTCGTTTGAATTTGAACGCACCGCCAGCCGTCTGCGCGAAATGCAATCGGATGGGTGGGGTGCTTAGGCTCCGTTATCCCTAAGCACAGCCCCCGCCAAGTAAAGCGATCCGCAGATCAGGATGCGCGCGGTTGGGTCTGATTGCGCGATCTGTTCTAACGCTTGCGCCACGTTGTCTGCCTTGCTGGCTGTCATCCCGACTTTCACTGCCGCTGCGGCTGTGTCTTCTGCTGGAACTGTTGCGGGGGCGTCGGGGATTGTGACCGCATGCAGGTGGTCTGCGTGCGCGGCCAGCGGTGCCATGTAGCCTGTGATGTCTTTGGTGTTGAGCATTCCGCAAATCAGATATGTCGGGCGCTTTGGCAACCCGTCCAACACGGCGGCGAGCGCATGGCCTGCGGCGGGGTTGTGGCCGCCGTCCAGCCAGACCTCTGCCTGTGGGACCAGATCAACCAATGTCCCTGACCGCAACCGTTGCATGCGGGCGGGCCAGTCTGTTTGGGTCATTGCAGGCTCGTAAGATGCCTCGCCAATCCCAAGCTGCCGCAGCCCTGCCAGAACCATGCCTGCGTTTTGCACTTGGTGCGCGCCGGGCAGGATGGGCATGGGCAGATCAAGCAGGCCCGTTTCATCCTCAAACACAAGTCGCCCGTGTTCGCTGCGGACATGCCAGTGTTGCCCGTAGACCTGCAAGGGCGCGCCGAGGCGGTTGGCGGTACCTTCGATCACCTCAAGCGCTGCGTCGTCTTGCGGACCGACGATGCAGGGCACGCCGCGTTTGATGATCCCTGCTTTTTCCATTGCGATGGCTTCAAGCGTGTCGCCAAGGAAGCCTTCGTGGTCCATCGAGACAGGTGTGATGACCGTCAGCGCCGGTTTGTCTGGCACATTGGTGGCATCAAGCCGCCCGCCAAGCCCAACTTCGAGCAGTGTGTAATCTGCGGGTGTGCGTGCAAAGGCCAGCAAGGCCGCGCAGGTCGTGATTTCAAAGTAGGTGATGTTTGCGCCTTTGTTGGCGGCGTAACATTCATCCAAGATTTCGGTCAGGTGGGGTTCTGAGATAAGCTCCCCCGCCAGCCTGATCCGTTCGTGAAACCGCACCAGATGCGGCGATGTATAGGCATGCGCTTTCAGCCCCGCCCCTTCGATCCCTGCCCGCAGCATCGCTTGGGTTGAGCCTTTGCCATTGGTGCCTGCGATATGGATCACGGGCGGCATATCAAGGTGTGGATTGCCCAGCGCACCCAGCAGGTTCCAGACCCGATCCAAGGTCAGGTCTATGATTTTCGGGTGCAGTGCCATCATCCGGTCTAGGATGAGGTCAGAGCCTTGCGCGGTCATTTTTTGGATTTCTTGGACGGTGCTTTGGCGGGCGTGTCTTCCGGTTTGGTTTCTGCGGCTTGTGCTGCCAATGCCGCCTCTTCTTCCGGTGTGACCTCTTCTGCAATTGCGCCGGGCGCTGGAAGGTCAGCCACGATTGCAGGGCTAAGCCCCATGAGCATCCGTGTGATCGTGATCAGTTCCTGCCGCATTTCTGTGCGCGGCGTTACCCGATCCAGCATCCCGTGATCGAGCAGGTATTCCGCCCGTTGGAACCCTTCGGGCAGTTTTTCGCGGATCGTTTGTTCGATCACCCGCGGCCCTGCAAAGCAAATCAGCGCGTTGGGTTCAGCGATATGGACGTCGCCCAGCATCGCGTAGGATGCAGTGACCCCGCCTGTTGTCGGGTGTGTCAGCACCACGATGTAGGGCAGCCCTGCTTCTTTCAGCATTTGCACCGCGATGGTTGTGCGCGGCATTTGCATCAGAGACAGGATGCCTTCTTGCATCCGTGCCCCGCCTGCTGCCGAGAACAGGATCAGCGGCCGTTTCAGTTTTACTGCCCGTTCCGCTGCTGCGATGATCGCGTTGCCCACGTACATGCCCATGGACCCTGCCATGAACGAGAAATCTTGTGCTGCCGCCACGATGGGTGTGCGCCCCATGTCCCCTTCTGCGACCAGCATCGCCTCGTTTTCGCGCGTCTCTTTTTGCGCGGCTTTCATCCGGTCGGGGTATTTCTTTTGATCTTTGAATTGCAGCGGGTCCGGGAGCGGTGCTGGTACCTCAACCTCTACGAACACGCCGCCATCGAAGAGCGATTTGAACCTGTCCCGTGGCGAGATTTGCATGTGGTGTCCGCAGTTTGTGCAGACGTTCAGGTTGTCTGACACTTCGCGGTGGAACAGCATCGACCCGCAGCCGTCGCATTTTGTCCAAAGGTTTTCCGGTGTGTCCCGTCGTGAGAAGATCGAGTTGATCGTTGGACGGACGTAGTTTGAAATCCAGTTCATGCGGGCCCCTTGGAGACTGTTAATGCTTCAAATAAGCCTGCCGTATCGGAATTGCAATCAGCGCCTTATTGCAAGTCGTGCTACCAGCCAGCTGCACAGCATGAATGCAAAGTCGACCGGCATCCATTGCCGCACCATGTCTGTGTCTTGCATCGAATACGGCGCCAGAAAGAGCGCCAATCCGTAGAGGCTGTCTGGCAGTGATACGATCAGCAGTGCGATCACGTTGTTCACGAAATGCACTGCCATTGCTGGCCCCAGATTGCCTGCCCGTGCTGTTAGGTCTGCCATCAGTATCCCGAAGATCCCCGCCCAGAGCGCCACCATCCATGCGTTTTCTCCTGCTTCTGCTGGCACGTAGTGACCCAGTGCAAAAAGCGCTGATGGCAGCACCATCCAGATTATGGGGCTGTTGAACCGTGCTGCCAGTTGTTGCTGGATGTATCCTCTGAACAGGATTTCCTCTGCGCTGGTTTGGATGAGCACCCCTATGAGCGACAGCGGAAGCAGCGTTATCCAAAGGCCCCAACGCAGGTTTTGGGTCAGCGGTTCTCCCATGTCCCAAGGTGGCAGCACTAGAACTGCGATCATCAGCCCGATAAGCAGGAGTGTGACCCGCATGAAATCCCGTCGTACCGATAGAAATGGCCCGAAGAGGCTAGCGATGCTGCGTTTGTGGAGCAATCGCACAATCACAAACACCCCTGCTGCCATGGTGACGAATGAACACAACACGAAGAGCATCCCGAAGGGTGTTGATCCGTCCTCGGTTGCGTAGAAGAACGCGGCGTAGCCTGCGTCGGTTGTGACGGCGTGGATGGTTTGGTTGATCAGGTACATCAGCGCGAAGGCAATGACGCTGGCCCCGATCAAGCCCACAACGAACCGCCAGAGCTGCGCGGTTTCGCGTACGGGTGTCAGAAAGGACTGGTGGGCGTCGTAGTCGAACCGGCGCAGGGGCATTAGGGGGTATCCTGATCCGTGTCGTCGGTGAGCGCTTGTTGTTCGAAGTTCCGCGTCACGTCCTTGATTTTGTGCTCAGGCAGTTCCTTTGAAATGTCGCGGATCGTATCCGCCGCGCCGATCAAATATCCGGACACGGTTTTCAGAAGATTCATCGCGACGTCGCCGTCCGACTGAATAACGGCTTTGTATTCATCCGCGCCGATACGCAGGAAGGTGCTTTCCTCCATCGCGACCAAATCGAGCTGGCGGTCCTGGTCTGCAATGATTGAAAGGTCACCGATCAGGCGACCGGGGTCAATTTCAGAGACGACAACCGTTTCTTCGCCTCCGGTCGGGAACCGCAATTCTGCCTTTCCTTTGAGACAGAGATAGGCGGCATCTGCCCGCTGGCCGCGTTCAAAAATCTTGTCGCCCTTGGCAGCATCATACCAAGACGCCGAAAACGCGAGCAGCCTTTGGTTGCGCCGATCCAGTCCTGAAAAGAGGTCGGTGCGCGAAATGACGGACAGCTTACGCAAGAAATCATCTGAGGTATCCACCTCAGACGCGCGGGCCACACCATCCACACGACCATCTTTGAGTTCAACAAACAGATCATAGTTGCCGGGGTTCGCAAATTCGCTTTCCATAAAGATCATCGTACTTTTGGGAAGCAGTTCGCGCAGTTTGTTACGGGTGCGGGTGCGGCTTACCCCGTCTTGGCTGGCCAAGGCCCCGTCGAGGATCAAAACATCGGGCCGTTTGATTGCAGCCCGACTAAAGGCCACACGTTCCTGAAACGAGGTGTTGAGCCTGCTGCCTCCGATCCCTGTTTCGGTATTATAGACGATCGCCGCCGCGGCCTTGTTCAGCCCTTCTTCGGTTAGAATTTCGGCCACTGTGTCTTCGATCTGTTCCAGTTTTGCACCGGCCATCAGCGACACACGACCATAGATTGCGTTTTCAAGCAGGGTCAGGCGCGGGATATAGATAGAGGGACGGACCTGCATAAACATGCCTTTGGTCCGTTCGCGCAGCACAGACCCGCCCGAGCGACGCAGGCTGACAATCTTGTCCTTAAAGGTGTCCGGGAAAGCAGGGCCGATCTGCTCCGCGGTCAAGGTGAAAGGGACCGTCATCAACAAGGCTTCTTCATCTGCGGTCAACGCAATCGCTTCGGGGTTGCGCCGCCGTTGCATGAAATCGACCAGACGTTCATAGGTTTCTGGATCAATGTCCAAGCGTCTGAACAGCGGGTGATCCGTGCCATCGCGCCCGAACGTACGGTGCAGAATGTCGATTACGGCCTGCGCAATATCGAGCCCTTCTTCGGCCAATCCTTGTTCGCGCAGGAACCGGATAAACTGCCCCTCAGACACGAGTGTTTCTTGCGTAATCCGCCGCGTCGGCACCGCAAACAAAAGGTTGCCCCCCAGCGGAATCGCCGGATTGAACAGATAGGGGTCAAATCTGTAGAAGGCCGTATCGAGCCCCCGTTCTTGCAGTCGCGCGAAGATTTTGGGCCGCAACTGCACGATTGCTTGCGCCAGTTCGGGACTGTCTTCTGGATCAAATCTTGCTGTCAGGCTGTCGCGGAACAAGAGGTCATCCACGCCCATCGCCTGCACGAGTTCAAACCACCAATCCCGCACCGCTGTTTCATCAGACAGCCCCGCCAGATCGGGATCAAGCCAGTCTGCATCCAGCACATCGAGGCTGTTGCCGGACCGAAGCGTTTCGATCTGATTGCGGATTTTGCGTGAATTGTTCCATTCCACGGTTTTCGGGCTGGTCCGCAGTGGCATCAGAACGTTGTCGCCCAAGGTTCCATCAAAGAGATAGGGCCGTGATTGTGCATAGCCGATCCGCCCTGCGATCACTGCTTGGTGCAATTGCGACAGATCATGCCCGTTCATCACAATGTTACCGCGGCTGGGTTGGACTTCGCGGGTGAGCAGTTCAGCGAAAGCCGCCCGTTCGTTCCCGTTTTTCGACTGGATCGCAACCCGCGCCCCTGCTGGCACATTCAGCGTGATGTCTTCGAGGATGTTGTTCCCGTCCCCGTCGGTCACAGAGACGTCCCGCAGCGTGATGTCTCCGTTCAGGTGTGGCGTGTCTTCGGGTTCACCGTCGAACAGCGCCTCGTCGATCATTCCGCGTGGCTGGAACCGTTCTGTCACGATTTCCCACCGCAGAGACATGTCCTGCACCTGATTGTAGTAGGTCAGCAATTCCTTCCACGGTCCTGACAGGTCTTTGTAGGCTGCCAGTGCCGCCACCAGCGCCCCCACCGTGATTTCCCCCTGAATCGCCAGATATCCCCCCACCGAGTAGAAGAAAAACGGTGTCAGTTGCGTGATGAAGTTGTTTAGAAACTTCATGAAGAACTTTTTGTTGTAGATTTTGAACCGGATCTCAAAGAGCCGTCCGAGCCGGTTTGTGAATTGCGCTTTTCTGTACCGCACCCCGCCGTTGATCCGCAGATCAGACATGCCTGCTGCTGTTTCCCCGATCTCTGACGAGAATTGCCGGACTTCCCGCACCCGTTCGATGTTGAGCACGTTGATCTGTCGTTGCAGCATCGGGATCAGGTAGGCTTGAAGCGGGATCAGTGCGATCGCTGCCAGCCCGAACCAGATCGATTGAATAAACAGGAACGTCAGGATTGTCAGCATTTGTCCTGCCTGGAACACTGGTTGTGCCACCGCGTCCCCCATCAGCCCGCCCATTGGTTCGGCCTCTGAGGTGACCATTGCCACCAGTTCCCCTTGGCTTGTGTTTCTGAAGTATGGTTTCGGGAACCGCATCATTCGGCTGAGCAGTTGGTATCTGAACCGCCGCAGCAGCCGTTCTGCCACGATCCCTTTCATCGTGTTCAGCCGCATTTTCATCAGCCCGTTGGCCAGTACTGCCAGTAAGAACCCGAAGCAAAGGATCAGCAGGTATTCAACTTGGGTCAGCTCGTACCCGAAGACGCCGATTGTTCCTCCGCTTGCCCCGATTGCATCGTTGATGATCCTTTTGGGCAGTTCCAGCGACACGAAGAGGAATGGAAATGTCAGCAGTGTCAGCGCCAGCAACATCAGTTGTTGCCGTTTCGAGTGTTTCCAGATGAACGTGAAAAGGGATCGGTCCATTATGCGCCTTTAATGTGCCATCGTTTGGCTTGGGCTGAATGCTCTTGCCCTGTTAACTTTAGCTAGGCTTGCTGCGCTCTCAATGCAAGGAATTCCCCTTATCGCTTGCAGCTACGCGGGCCCTTGCTTATTCACAATTCAACAGTTTTAGGGAGGCCCTGATGTCCAAACATACATTCGACAAGTCCAAATTGCCCAGTCGGCATGTTACCGAGGGCCCTGCCCGAGCGCCGCATCGTTCGTACTACTACGCGATGGGCATGACCGAGCAGGAAATCCACCAGCCCTTGATCGGTGTCGCCACCTGTTGGAACGAAGCCGCCCCGTGTAACATCGCCCTGAACCGTCAGGCCCAGTCCGTCAAGTTGGGCGTCAAAGCCGCTGAAGGCACCCCGCGCGAGTTCACCACGATTACTGTTACCGATGGTATCGCGATGGGGCATGAGGGCATGCGGTCTTCCCTCGCCTCCCGCGAGGCGATTGCCGACACCGTTGAGCTGACCATGCGCGGTCATTGTTATGATGCCATCGTTGGTTTGGCAGGGTGTGACAAATCTCTGCCCGGTATGATGATGGCGATGGTGCGTTTGAACGTGCCGTCTGTGTTCTTGTATGGCGGGTCGATCCTGCCAGGTCGTTTGGATGGCAAGGATGTTACTGTTCAGGACGTCTTTGAAGCCGTTGGTCGCCACCAAGCCGGCGCCAATTCTGACGAGGAACTGGCTGCACTAGAACGCGTTGCTTGCCCCTCTGCCGGTGCGTGTGGCGGTCAGTTTACGGCCAATACCATGGCCTGTGTCTCCGAGGCGATTGGTCTGGCCTTGCCGAACTCTGCCGGTATGCCTGCCCCTTATGAAAGCCGCGATGCCTATGCCGAGGCCTCTGGTCAGGCGGTAATGAACCTGCTTGAAAAGAACATTCGCGCCCGTGATATCGTGACCCGCAAGTCGCTTGAGAACGCGGCCCGCATCGTTGCTTGCACGGGTGGATCGACCAACGCTGGTCTGCACTTGCCCGCGATTGCACATGAGGCTGGTATTGAGTTTTACCTTGATGACGTCTGCGAAATTTTCCGCGATACGCCCTACTTTGTGAACCTGAAGCCGGGCGGTGAATATGTCGCCAAGGATATGTACGAGGCGGGCGGTGTGCCTGTGGTCATGAAAGAACTGCGCAAAGCGGGTCTGATCCATGAAGACTGCATGACGGCCACGGGCTATTCCATCGGTGAGGAAATCGACCGCTGCACTTTGGAAGCGGATGGCACGGTTATTTATCCGGTTGAGACACCCATTTCGACCACGGGTGGCGTTGTGGGCCTAAAAGGCAATCTGGCCCCTGAAGGTGCTATCGTCAAAATCGCTGGTATGACCGAAGAAGAGATCGTGTTCACTGGCCCTGCGCGGGTGTTTGAATGCGAAGAGGACGCTTTTGAAGCGGTCAAATCACGCACTTACAAAGAAGGCGAGGTTCTGGTGATCCGCAACGAAGGTCCAAGCGGTGGGCCGGGGATGCGCGAAATGCTGGCGACCACGGCGGCCCTTTCGGGGCAAGGGATGGGCAAGAAGGTTGCCCTGATCACTGACGGTCGTTTTTCGGGCGCGACACGCGGGTTCTGTGTGGGCCATGTTGGCCCTGAGGCAGCGCTTGGCGGGCCGATTGGCTTGCTTCAAGACGGCGATGTCATCACATTGAACGCACGGACAGGATCCATTACCGTTGATCTTACGGACGATGAATTGGCCACACGCAAAGAAGCCTGGAAAGGCCCGCGTGAAACGATCTATGGATCGGGCTCGTTGTGGAAGTATTCGCAGCTTGTTGGCCCAACGTATCTGGGGGCGGTCACGCACCCCGGTGGCAAGGCAGAGCGGCATGAATACATGGATCTCTAGAGCAGGGATTGGACTAATATTCAGCTTTGGATTGGCAGGGTGCGAAACCTTGCCGATGCCAAAACTGTCTTTCGCACAAAGTTTGACCGGCAAGGCGCAGCATGACGGGCGGGTTTATCGATCTGCTGAAATGTTGAATGGCCGGTTCATTCTGGTCCCGCCCGAGGACTATTGCATTGACGGCGACAGCTTGACCCAGACCTTTGCCTTGATGGCAAATTGCAGCGTTTTGATTGATGCAGAACCATCTACGGCAGATGAACCTGACATTCTGACGGCGTCTTTTGCGACCAAGCAAGATGGCAGTCAGGCAAGTGTTGATGCCTTAACCGCCGCTGTGGCTCCTTTGGCAGCCCAAAACGGATACCAAGACAGTGCCGTTGCCTATGTCGAAGTGACAGACCCCGAGATCAGAGAAGGGCTTGATCCGGTCCACTGGCGCGGTGTTTTGAAGCACGAAGGCACGATTGTCGGCTTTGCCACCTATGCCCATCGCGGTTTGAACGCATCGCCACAGTTGATCGAGGAAACCGCGCGCAATCTGATTGAGAACAATGCTGGTCGTTCGGGCAGTCGATCCACCGGAGATGGATTAAAGTCGAATTTAATGTCGTTTGTAGGTTTGTTTCAGTAACCAATTGTCTCTAAAGTGGAGACAATCGAAGGTTTCAAGGATCCCCAAGCGCAATGCAGGGCGTAAGCACCAACCTCATTGATAAATTTCTGCAAGGCCGGCTGGTTAAGCGCTGGGCTAAAGCCGCACGCGCGGCCTCTGCTACCAAGGTGTCTGCCCTTCGCAAGCAACGCCAGCAGGCCCGATCCCTAAAAACCCATCTTGATACCCTGATCCATGTTGCCGACGAACGTCTGGCCCTGCCTATGATCGGGTCCAGCCAGTTTGCCCGCCCTCATGACAGCGATTGGGCCTGGCGCCCTGAAGTTTGGCGCGGCCCTATCCCGAACCCTGGCAAGGCGTCCGTTCAGAACAAGGAAATGCTGGGCGAGGAGTTGACCCTGTTTCACGATTGCACCCGTTCCGAGCTGACCCTGCGCCAGTTGCGCAACAAGCGCCAAGAAGACCTGGCCCCTTATGGTTTGCGCATGGATGTGTTTCGCTTTGACGGATCGTTCCTGTCCTTGGTTCTTGATCTGCCTGAGGCCGCCAGCCGTGGTTTGACCCGCAATCATTTGCTCCGCATGGAGACCATTGTCGAGCTTGAGAAGCCTTTGGAGATTTTCGCCCGTCTTAACATCAAGAACGGTCCCAATACCGAGCAGATCGTTCGCGAGCTTGAGCTGAATGGTGATGACATTGTCGTTGAGTTTGATCTTGCCTATTCCACCCTGAACGAAAAGCGTGTCGAGAAGGTTTGGATTGATCTGATCTTTGAAGGTCCCGAGATGAACCAAGTTATCTTGCGTGATCTGACCTTTAGCCGCCGCCCTCGCGCTGCCCTGTAATGCCCCGTTTCACTGGACCCCGCCCATGACCGATTTTACCCTGACAAAGACCCGCATGATCGAAGGCATTTGGGAAGGTATTCTGACCCAGAACAAGGGCGTCACTGCTTTGCCGCAGGTGCAGGTGTCTCATCTTGATAAACCTGTGTCCGGCGTGCAGGTCACTGAAAACACCGATGCCAAGCATTGGTTGGTTCAGATCCCTATCCCTGTTGAGCTGATCGCTGATGGTGTCCAGACCTTTGTGATCACCGAGGCCCGTACCGGTCAAACCTTGGGGTCCTTTGCCCTGATTGCTGGTGAGCCTATGGCCGAGGACATTCGCCCCGAGGTCGATTTGTTGCGTGCCGAGCTGGATATGCTGAAGCGCGCTTTCCGTCGTCATTGTCTGGAAACGATGTAGCGGTCTTACAGGTCGACCTTTCCAAGTGCCAAGCTGGCCCCTTGCCCGACCCCGACGCACATTGTGCACAGTGCTTTTGTCGCCCGCCCTGCTGCGATGTCATGTGCTGCTGATCCTGTGATCCGCGCTCCTGTCATCCCCAATGGGTGCCCCAGTGCGATTGCCCCGCCGTTGGGGTTCACGAAGTCTGCATCCTCTGCGATCCCGAGCTGTCTGAGCACTGCGATCCCTTGTGCTGCGAAGGCTTCGTTCAGTTCGACCAGATCGAAGTCTGCCGGTGTGATCCCCAGCCGCGCGCATAGCTTTTGCGTGGAGGGGACTGGTCCGATCCCCATGACCCGTGGTTCTACTCCTGCGCTGGCTCCGCCTAAGACTTCGGCCATGGGGGTCAATCCGTGGGCTTTTACGGCTGCCTCTGACGCGATCAAAAGCGCGGCGGCCCCGTCGTTGACGCCCGATGCGTTGCCCGCTGTCACGCTGCCCCCTTCGCGGAAAGGTGCGCGGAGCGACGCCAGTTTTTCTATCGTTGTGGCCCGTGGGTGTTCGTCTGTGTCGACCACGGTTGCGTCGCCTTTGCGTTGGGGGATGGTGACTGCAAAAATTTCTTCCGCGAGCCGTCCGGATTGCTGTGCGGCCTGTGCTTTGGTTTGGCTGCCCAGCGCAAATTTGTCCTGATCTTCGCGCGATACGTTGAAATCGGCGGCCACGTTTTCGCCTGTTTCGGGCATGCTGTCGGTGCCGTATGCTTTCTCCATCGCTTTGTTGATGAACCGCCAGCCTATGGTTGTGTCAAAAATTTCAGCGTTGCGCGAATAGGCTGTTTCCGCTTTGCCCATCACGAAGGGTGCGCGTGACATGCTTTCGACCCCCCCGGCGACCCCCATGTCCATCTCGCCTGCGCGTATCGCACGGCTGATCGCGGTGACAGCGTCCATTCCCGAGGCGCACAGCCGGTTGAGCGTGATCGCTGGCACCTGCGGCGAGAATCCTGCCAAAAGCGCCGCCATGCGCGCCACATTGCGGTTGTCTTCGCCTGCCTGATTGGCGCAGCCCAGTGCCACTTCGTCGATCTGGTCCCAATCGAGCGATGCGTTCCGTGATTGCAACCCCTTGAGCGCAGTTGCGGCCAGATCGTCCGGCCGAACGGAGGCCAAGGCCCCGCCAAATCGTCCGATGGGGGTGCGGATGTAGTCGCAGATAAATACGCGGGTCATGGTGTTAGGGCTTTCCGATATAGGCTGTGGCTTCGATTTCGAGTAACGCATCATCCTCGACCAGCCCCGCGACCACAAGCATAGACATGGCCGGGAAGTGTCGGCCCAGCACGCGGCGGTAAACTTCGCCCACTTCGCGTTGGCGGGCGGCGTATTCTTTCTTGTCGATGACGAACCACGTCAGGCGGGTGATGTCGGTGACTTGCCCCCCTGCGGCCTCAACCACGTCCACAATGTTGCGCAGGGCCTGTTCCATTTGGCCGATGAAGTCATGGCTTTCGAAGACTTGTTCTTTGGTCCAGCCGATTTGTCCGCCGACGTACAGCGTTCCATCTTCTGAGAGCATCCCATTGGCATAGCCCTTGGCGGGCGCCCATCCATCGGGTTGGATTGTTTTAGCTGTCATCTGCGGTCTCCTGAAATCAGGTCGGTTGCTTGAGCAAAAATCGCTGGATCTTGCCGGTTTGGGTTTTGGGCAACGCCTTGGGGTATTTGATCCGGCGGGGGTATTTGTAGGGGGCGATGGTCGCTTTGACGTGGTCTTGCAGGGCTTTAGTCGTCTCGTCAGACGGGATGGCATCATGCAACACAACATGCGCCTCAACAATCGCACCGCGACTTTCATCCGGCGCGCCGATGACTGCACATTCAGCGACCATGGGGTGAGACAGCAAAGCAGCTTCGACCTCTGGCCCTGCGATGTTATAGCCGGATGAAATGATCATATCGTCGTTGCGGGCGGCGAAGTACAAGTACCCGTCTTCGTCCATCGAAAAGGCATCGCCGGTGACGTTCCAGCCGTCTTTGACGTAAGCCTTTTGCCGATCATCCGCCAGATACCGACACCCCGTTGGCCCGCGCACAGCCAATCGCCCGATAGTGCCACGCGGAAGTTCAGCCCCGTCATCATCAATAATCTTGGCCTCGTATCCTGTGACGGGTTTGCCAGTGCAGGCGGGTTTGTGATCGTCGAACCTGTTTGAGATAAAGATGTGCAACATCTCGGTCGCGCCGATCCCGTCGAGCATGGGTTTGCCTGTTTTGGCGATCCAATCGTCATAGACAGGCGATGGTAGCGTTTCCCCCGCAGACACGGCGGCACGTAGGCTGCTGAGGTCCGCGCCGTCGTCCATTGCCGACAACATCGCGCGGTAGGCGGTGGGGGCGGTGAAACAGACGGTCGCTTTATACTTTTCGATAATCTCAATCATGTTGGGCGGGGATGCCGTTTCAAGCAATGTCGCTGCTGCCCCGAACCGCAGGGGAAACACGGCCAGCCCGCCCAGCCCGAATGTAAACGCCAAGGGCGGTGAGCCGATGAATATGTCGTCAGGTGTGACCCCTAAAACTTCGGCAGCGTATCCATCTGCGATGATCATCAGATCGCGGTGAAAGTGCATGGTCGCTTTGGGCGATCCGGTTGTGCCGGATGTGAACCCGAGCAAGGCGACATCATCGCGTCCTGTTTCAACCGCATCGAATTGCACCGGCTTTTCCAGCGCGATCCGGTCGAGTTCGGCATCGTGGTTTGATGTGCCATCAAAGCCTACAACCGTCTTCAGGTGCGCGCTGTCCTTAGCGCATGTGGTCAGTTCATCCATCAACCGCGTGTCACATAGCGCATGGGTGATTTCCGCTTTGTCGACGATTGCTGTCAGCTCGCCCGCGCGGAGCATTGGCATGGTGTTGACCACGACCGCCCCTGCCTTTGTGGCTGCCAACCAACAGGCCACCATTGCGGGGTTATTTGCAGACCGGATCAGCACCCGATTGCCCGGTTTGACCCCGAAGTCTTCCACGAGCGCATGGGCCAGACGGTTGGTCCAATCCGACATTTCCTTATAGGTCCGTCTGCGTCCGTTTCCGATCAGAGCAGTGTGATCGCCGAATCCTTTGGTCACCATCGCGTCTGTTAGTTCTACCCCGATGTTGAGGTGATCGGGGTATTCGAACCCGTCTAGTTGAAAGTCTGGCCATTGCGTTACTGGCGGCAGGCTGTCGCGTGCGAATGTATCTGTATGGGCTGTGGGTCCAAGCATTACTGTTTCCCCTGTTTTGCACCGATCACTTGTCTTGCGATGATCACTTTTTGCACGTCGGATGCCCCTTCGTAGATCCGCAGTGCCCTGATTTCGCGGTAGAGAGATTCCACCATTTGCCCCGTCCGCACCCCGTCACCGCCATGCAACTGCACGGCTGTGTCGATGACCTTTTGCGCGTGGTCCGTGGCGAAGAGTTTTGCCATCGCCGCTTCGCGGGTGACCCGTGGCGCGCCGCTGTCTTTGGCCCAAGCTGCACGGTAGACAAGCAACGCGCTGGCGTCGATGTCGACCGCCATATCCGCGATATGTCCTTGCACCATCTGTAAATCTGCAAGCGGCGCCCCTTGAACGTGGCGGGTGGTAACCCGTTCCAAGGCCTCATCCAAGGCCCGCCGCGCGAACCCCAATGCGGCGGCTGCGACAGTGGACCGGAACACATCAAGCACCGCCATCGCGATTGCAAATCCCTGCCCGCTGTTTCCGATCATCGCTGAGGTCGGGATGCGACAGTTCTCAAAGCTCAAGGTCGCCAATGGATGCGGTGCGAGCGTGTCCAGCCTGTCTTTGATCTCTAACCCTTTGGTGTCTGCGGGCACGACAAATGCCGACAGTCCGCGTGCCCCTGGCGCATCACCTGTACGTGCGAAAACTGTATAGACATCAGCGATGCCCCCGTTCGATATCCATGTTTTCTCGCCGTCCAGAACATAGTGGTTTCCATCAAGCGTTGCGGTCATGGTTGAATTGGCAACGTCTGATCCTGATTGTGGTTCGGTCAGGGCAAAGGCTGAAATGGCATGCCCTGCGCGGGTTTTGGGCAGCCAGTCTGCTTTTTGGGCATCAGACCCGAACAGCGATATCGCACCTGTCCCAAGCCCTTGCATGGCAAAGGCGAAATCGGCGAGGCCATCGTGACGGGCCAGCGTTTCGCGGATCAAACACAGACTGCGCACGTCCAAAGGCGCGTCGCTTGCGGGGTCGACGGCCGAATGGGTCAGCCACCCGCCCTCGCCTAAAGCTGCCACCAAATCTCGGCAAGCCTGATCGGTGTCCGCATGGTCAATCGTGCGCAGGTTTGCGGCCGCCCAATCGTCCAACCGCTTTGCCAAGACACGGTGATGGTCTTCCAAGAATGGCCAATCCAGAAAACTGCGATCAGGCACTATGCGCCCTCCATCTTCATTTTTCCAAAAATACTCAAAGCCACGCTAATTCCCTTCAAACACAGGTTTCTCTTTGGCGACAAAGGCGTTGAAGGCCCGCTCGAAGTCCGCAGTTTGCATGCAGATTGCTTGGGCTTGGGCCTCAGCTTCGATGGCTTGTTCGATGGACATGGACCATTCCTGCGCAAGCATTGTCTTGGTCATCATGTTTCCAAAATTTGGACCAGCCGCGATACGGGCGGCGAGCTTTTGCGCCTCGGCTTCCAAATCATCTGCGGGCACGACTGAATTGAAGAACCCCCAAGCCTTGCCTTCGTCAGCCGACATGGACCGTCCGGTGTAAAGCAGTTCAGCGGCGCGGCCCTGCCCTATGATCCGCGGCAGGATTGCGCAGGCGCCCATGTCGCAGCCGGCCAAGCCGACCCGTGTGAACAAGAACGCGGTTTTGGTCTCATGCGTTCCGATCCGCAGGTCGGAGGCCATTGCGATGATTGCCCCTGCGCCTACGCATATGCCGTCGACTGCCGCGATAACGGGCTTGCCGCAGTTCACGATGGCTTTGACCAGATCGCCGGTCATGCGGGTGAAGGCCAGAAGCTCTTTCATGGACATTTTGGTCAGGGGGCCGATGATGTCGTGCACATCGCCGCCAGAGCTGAAGTTGCCTCCGTTTGACGCAAAGACGACCGCCTTCACATCGTCCGCGTAGGCCAGATCGCGGAACCAGTCCCGCAGTTCTGCGTAGCTGTCGAAGGTGAGCGGGTTTTTCCGGTCTGGCCGGTCGAGCGCGACTGTCGCGATGCCCTCTTCGATCCGGCACAAGAAATGGGACACATCTGTGCGCATGGTCATTGGGTGTCTCCTTCTAGCTCTGCATCAAGCTGTTCAAACTGCGCTGAAATGGCTTGAGCCTCAGCCTCTGAGACACTGCCGAGCATCTCGTTGATCCATGTCTCGTGAGCCGTCGCCTGCACCGCAAATTCTTCTAAGCCACGCTTGGTCATCCGCACCAAAGACGCGCGCCGATCGCCGGGCACGGGCACCCGCACAAGAAACCCGTCTTGCGCCAGACGGTCCACGATGCCTGTCACGTTCCCGTTCGACACCCGCAGGACATCGGACAGTTGGCTCATCTTCAACCCGTCTTCAAACCGCGACAGGGCTGCCATGACGTCAAAGCGCGGCAGGGTCGTTGCGAACTCGGTTCTGAAATTGTCGCGCAGGTGGGCCTCAATCGTCCGGCTGGATTTGAGCAACCTGAGCCACAGCCGCAGCCGTTCTTTGGACGCATCTTGTGACACGGGTTTGTGTTGGTTCTTTGTCATATCTCTCCTCCGGATACGGACATGGCATGGCCGTTGACCATCGAGGCCTCGGCAGAGGCGAGAAACGTCACCGCTGCCACCACTTCTTCGGGGCGGATCATGCGGCGCATGGGGTTGCCGGAGACGATGCGGGCTTCTGCTTCTCTTTCAGAAATCGAGAATCGCTTTGCCACTGATGCAACCGCCGCATCCCCCATGGGCGTGTCCACGAACCCCGGGCAAACAGCGTTGCACGTGATCCCGTCGCGGGCGACCTCATGTGCAAGAGACCGCACAAGCCCAAGCACCCCGTGTTTGGACGCTACATAGGCCCCTATGTTTGGCCCGCCTTGCAAGCTGGCCGTTGACGCAATCGCGATCAACCGTCCGCCTGTTGTCATGGATTGAAGTGCTGCCCGAAAGGTGAGGAAAACGCCGGTCAGGTTCACGTCGAGGGTCTGCTGCCAATGATCGAGGCTCATGTCTTTGATCTTGACCGGCTGACCCGCGCCTGCGTTGGCGATGACCACATCGAAGGGGGCTTCAAACAACTGAGCCACTTCATCTTCGTTTGTAATGTCAGCGCGCAGGCAGGTCATGGGGCGGTCACCTTTGGTCTCGACCAAAGGCTCGAACCGGCGCCCTACGATTGTGACCTCATCGCCTGCATCTGCAAAGCTTTGCGCAATGGCGCGCCCAATGCCGGACCCGCCGCCTGTTACCAATATCCGTCTCATACTTTGCCCACCATTTCTGCGTCTCGATCCGCAAGCCGCCATAGCTGGTCGCGCCCTGCCTCATAGGGTTTCGGCCATGTCTCGTGCCTGTCTCCGATTGCTGCCCCGTTGCGCAGCGTCCAATAGGGGTCCGCCAGATGCGGCCTTGCCAGACAGACCAGATCTGCCCGTCCTGCCATCAGGATCGAGTTTACATGATCGGGTTCATAGATATTCCCGACCGCCATCGTTTTGATGCCTGCGTCGTTGCGGATGCGGTCGCTGAAAGGCGTTTGAAACATGCGCCCGTAAACCGGTTGGCCCTGCGTTGATGTTTGCCCTGCCGAGACGTCCACGATGTCTGCTCCGGCCGCCTCAAAGTGTTGCGCGATTTTGACGGCCTCTTCTGGTGTGACCCCGTCGTCGCCTGCCCAATCGCTTGCGGATATGCGCACAGACATCGGTTTCGATGCGGGCCAAACTGCGCGCATTGCCGCGAATACCTCAAGCGGGTAGCGCATGCGGTTGTCGAGACTGCCGCCATAGCTGTCATCCCGTGTGTTCGACAGGGGCGAGATGAAAGACGAGATCAGATAGCCGTGTGCCGCGTGCAATTCGATCATATCGAACCCCCCTGCGTCGGCCATTTTGGTGGCATTCACAAAGTCCGCTTTCACTGCATCCATATCCGCGCGGTCCATCGCCTTGGGCGTCGCGTTACCGTCTGACCACGGGATCGCGGAGGCTGACAAAAGCGGCCAGTTTCCGTCTTGCAGGGGTGTGTCCATCCCTTCCCACCCGATCCGCGTGGACCCTTTGCGGCCTGCGTGCCCGATCTGGCAGCAGGTCATGGCTCCGGTTTCCGTGTGGATAAACTGGTTCATCCGTGCCCATGCCTGTTCGTGTTCGGGTGCGTATAATCCGGGGCATCCCGGTGTGATCCGCCCCTCTGCCGACACGCATGTCATTTCCGTGTAGACCAGCCCTGCCCCGCCTTTGGCACGCTCGCCGTAGTGTATCAGGTGCCAGTCCGTCGGGCAGCCACCCACCGCTTTGTATTGCGCCATGGGCGAGACCACGATCCGGTTTTTCAGATGCATATCCCGCAGTTTGAAAGGCGCGAACATAGGTGCGCGGGGTGGTCCGTTGCTGTCTGCCCCTGCCTGATCCATGAACCATTTTTCTGCTGAGCCGAGCCAGTTCCCGTCTCTTTCGCGCAGGTTTTCGTGGCTGATCCTTTGGCTGCGCGTCAGCAGTGAATAGTTCAGTTGTACCGGATCCAGATGCAGGTAGCGTTCGACGTCTTCGAACCATTCGACTGAGTTCCGCGCTGCCGATTGGAGCCTGAGCACTTCGAGCCGCCGGACCTCTTCGTATTGTGTGAAGGCGTCTTCAAGGGTGTCGCTGGTCACGATGTATTCGGCCAGTGCAATCGCGCTTTCGAGTGCCAGTTTGGTGCCGGACCCGATTGAGAAATGCGCTGTTGCCGATGCGTCCCCCAAGAGCACGATGTTGTTGTGGTGCCATGTTTCACAGAGCACCCTTGGGAACCTGATCCATGCCGATCCTCTAATGTGGTTGGCGTTGGTCATCAGAGCGTGTCCGCCCAAGTGATCCTTGAAGATGTCTTCGCAGATCGCGATGCTCTCTTCTTGGGAAAGGTCTGCGAACCCGTAGGCGTCGTATGTGTCTTGGCTGCATTCTACGATGAAGGTCGCTGTGTCTTCGTCGAATTGGTAGGCGTGCGCCCAGATCCAGCCTTTGTCTGTTTCCTCAAAAATGAAGGTGAAGGCGTCGTCGAATTTTTGGTGTGTCCCCAGCCAGACGAAGGGGCATTTGCGCAGGTCTATGTCTGGTTTGAATGTCTCTGCAAAGTCCATCCGTGTTTTCGAATTGAGCCCGTCGCAGGCCACCACCACGTCGAAGTCTGACGCATAGTCTGCTGCTGCTTTGACTTCGGTTTCAAACCGCAGATCGACCCCGAGTTCCCGCGCCCGATCGTGCAGGATCAGCAGTAGCCGTTTGCGTCCGATCCCGCAGAACCCGTGTCCTGTGGAGAGCATTTTTTGCCCTTTGTGATGCACCGCGATGTCATCCCAGTAGGCGAAGTTTTTGCGGATCGTTTTGGCGCTGACAGGGTCGTTGGTTTCCAGATTGTCGAGCGTTTCGTCCGACAGGACCACCCCCCAGCCGAAGGTGTCATCGGGCTTGTTCCGCTCATACACCACCACGTCTGAATCGGGTTGCCGCAGCTTCATGGAGATCGCGAAGTAGAGACCGGCTGGTCCGCCTCCGAGGCAGGCAATACGCATTTTGCACTCTCCCTTTGTCGCTGGTGTGAGAAAGGGTAGGTCAGGGGTTCATATATTTCAAGTAAAGATATTTTAGGCTTGAAGCTATTTGTCGTTAGATCGTCATCATGCCGATGCTGGACCCGCCACACACGAACAACGTTTGCCCTGTCACGAAGCTGTTGGCTGGATCGCAGAAGAAGAGGAACGCGTTGGAGACGTCTTCCGTTTGCCCCAACCGACCGACTGGTATCCGCTGCGCCAGTGCCTCTTCCTGATCGCTGCCTTTTTCGACGATCCCCCAGAAGTTGTCTGTCTGGATTGGCCCTGGTGCGACCACGTTTACCGTGATCCCATGGGGTGCCAGTTCAAGCGCCCATGTCCGTGCCATGCCGATCATTGCTGCCTTGGTTGCCCCGTAGGCTGTCCGTGTCGGTGCCCCGAGCGCTGCCCGTGAGCCGTTGAACATGACCCTTCCGAACCCTGCTTTTTTCATTGCGGGAAGGAAGGACTGGAGCAGTGTAAGTGCCGATCCCAGATGCAGTTGCGATAACCCGGTGATGTCTTCCGGTTTTGCCTCTTCAATCAGGTTGGGCCAGATCAGTCCTGCATTGTGGATCAGATGCGTGACGGTGTGATCTTTGGCGATTTGGTCCGCTGCGGCCTGAACGGCGGCGGGGTCGAGCAAGTCGGCCTCAACTGAGTGCAGGTTCTTGTGCGTCACCTCGGGTGCACGCCGTGCGATGGAGATAACTGTGTATCCCGTTTCCAAAAGCCGCTGCGCCAGATCGGCCCCTATGCCCTTGTTTCCGCCTGTGATGACAGCTGTGTAGTCGGTCATACCGCCCCCTTTGGCACCAGTGCCAAGACACGCAGCGGGCTGCCTGTGCCGTTTTTGATTTTGAGCGGTGCTGCGATCAGGATGGCCCCCGTTGCGGGCAGTTGGTCAAGATTTGCCAAGCATTGCAGCCCGTACTTGCCTGCCCCATGCAGATAGAAGTGTGCCGGATAGGGCGGCGTGTAATGGCTGCCTTGGCCTGCGTCTGTGCCCACGGTTTCGGTGCCGAAGCCACGAATGTCGCGTTCTTCGATCAGGAATTTGATCCCGTCCGGTGTTGGCCCCGGTGAATGGGGGCCGTCGTCTTGCATGTTCAGGTAGGCCGCCCCGCTGCGCTTGGACCAATCTGTGCGCATGAGTACCCATGCGTCTTTGGGGATTTGGCCGTGGGTGGTTTCCCAGTCTTTGATGACGTCAGGTGTCAGTTCAAAGTCGTCATCTTGTGCGGACCCTTCAGAGCAGTCGATGACCACGACGGGGCCGACGAAAGCCTCGGGCGGGATTTCATCGACGCTGTTGTTCGGCAGATCGCGGCCTGAAATCCAATGCGATGGCGCGTCAAAGTGGGTGCCTGTGTGTTCAGACAGAGTGATGTTGTGCCATTTCCACGCGGGGCCACGGTGATCGTAGGCGCTGATTTCTTCCATGCGAAACCGTGCGCATTGCCCGAATTCTGGCGGCAGGATGATCACCGGAAAGTCGGGATCGAGCGTATGGGTCAGGTCAACCACCTGCACCGATCCGTCTGCGATTTGAAGGGCCATGTCGGTCAGAGTGGTGCTCATGCGCCTTCCCCCCCGAGCGTCGTTTCGCGTTCCAGTACCATTGGATTGTCGCGGAACCGTTTGAAGAGATCCTTGGCCACGTCGCCGCAGTAGGTGTCTTCCAGCCCTTGTTGCAACCCTTGAACGACGGATCGCGCCAGTGCTTCGGGCATGACTTTGGGCGGTGGCAGCGGTTGATACCATTCGTCTTCCGTTGGCCCTGTGTAGACGTTCATCACCCGCAGGCCAGAGGCGCGAAATTCGGCGCGCAAAGATTGGCTAAGGGATCTCGCTGCGGCTTCTGATGCTGAAAAGCAGCCGTACTCAGGCGAGGTTGAGAGCGCATGTGCCGACAGGATGTTCACCCATGCCACCGCGGAATTCACCCCGTCTGCGGTGCGTGCGCACATGCCCGGCCCGAAGGCTTGGGCGAGCCGCATGAGGCCGAGGTAGTTGACCTCCATCTCGTCCCGCGCGAACCCTGTGTCGCCGCGTGCGAGCACCCCGCCCGGGCGCATGAAGCGCGCGTTGTTGATGAGGATGTCTGTCTTGCCCCCGATCTCGCCTGCCATTTTCTGAATGGATGCGGTGTCGGTCACGTCCATTGGCAGGATGTCGACCTTGTCCATCTGTTCCAGAAGGACGCGGTTGGGGTGGGGTCGCCAACTTTCGGCCTCGCCTACGAAGACCATTGCGGCCCCTGCCTTTAGTAGTGCTTGCGCGAGGGCGGGCGCGTTTGGATTGCGTGCGTCTGTGATCAGGATGCGCCTGTGTTTGGGATCGCTGGTCATGGCGCGCAGTTGGGGGTCGTCTTCCATATTCACACTCCGTTCTTGCGGCAGAGCCAGCAATACCGCCTGACCGGATCGGTCCAAGCGGTTGATAAGGGTCACGCGCCCGTTGCGTTCGCAATCGCCGTGCAGGTGGCAGATGATGCTGGCCCCTGCGTCGAGTTGCACTGTTCCTGTCCGCCACGGCGTTCGTTCGCGGAAGTAGAGCCGGACGGATGTACGCACCGTGGTTTCGGCGAGGATGGTCCCTGCGGGATCGACGTCGGACCATGTGAGGTCGGTTGATAGACATTCGCAACAGGCGTCACGGGGTGGGTATTGGACTGCTTGGCAGTCGTCGCAGACCTGTAGTGCGAACCGTCCTTCTGCTGCTGCCGCACTGAGGCCCAGTGCTGCCCGACTGCGTGTTTCGGGCGGCCGTGTTGGGGACAGCGTTTTGACCTGCGGGTTCTTCTTTGGGGGCGGTTGCAATGCGTCTGTCATGCGGTGCCCCCTTCGATAAGTGCCGCCGAGCTGCACACCCCGCGGTCGTAGTTTATCATCCCGAAGCCTGAGACCATTGCCCGTTTCGCGTCTTTGACTTGCGTTGGTCCGGCTGTGTGTGTGACTTGCCGGATGGCTTCCACCAGTCCGATGAACCCGCCTGCTGCCCCTGCTTGTCCGCCTGACAGTTGCCCGCCGGATGTGTTGTGCGGGAAGTCCCCGTCTATGGTCAGATCGCGATTGCGGATGAAGTCTGCCGCTTCGCCTTTGCCGCAGAACCCGAGGTCTTCGATCTGCATGAACGAGATCACCGGATAGTCGTCGTAGGTTTGTAGCAGGTCTACATCTTTGGGGCCGTAGCCTGCCATGTTGTAGAGTTCATCTATGTCCACCGTCCAGCCACCCCGCAGTTGGATCGGGTCTTGTTTGTGTGCGTTGTGCCTTTCGATCGCGCCGCTGATACGTGCGAAGGGGAGGTTGCGCCTGATGGCTTCGTCTTCCGTCATCACGAGGAAGGCCTCGGACCCTGCGCAGGGCATGACGCAGTCGAAGAGCGCAATCGGGTCTGCGATAGGCCGTGCGTTCATGTATTGGTCGAGCGTCAGCGGCTTTTTCATCACCGCACCGGGGCTGCGCAATGCGTTTTCCCGTTGAGCGACGCAGATGCGCCCGAAGTCTTCGCGGGTGGCACCAAAGTCTTGCATGTAGCGGTCTGTCAGGAGGGCGAAATTCGCGTTGGGTCCGCCAAACCCGTAGGGGTAGGATGCATCGGATGCGAACCGAGAGAAGCTGGAGAGCATTTGCCGGAAGCTGTCGATGTGGTTGGTGTCGCCCGACACGCAGGCCACGATGTCTGCGTCCCCTGACTGTACCGCTCGCGCCGCTTTGCGCAGTGCGATCACACCGCTGGCCCCGCCCATCGGGATATGATCGAGCCAGCGCGGGCTAAGCCCGAGGTGTTGTGTCAGGCCCACCGCTGAGTCTGGAAAGAGCGTGAAGCTGGCGACTGCGAAGCCGTCGATGTCGCTTGGTTTGAGTTTTGCCGCATCCAGCGATCCCTTCAGCGCTTTGGCGATCCACCAGTGGGCTGTCTCAATGGAGTACCGCTCATAAGGCATCGTGAAGGGTGCCGTCAGCACAACCCCGGCGTAAGATTGCCTTCGCCCCATCAGCTGGCGATCCGTTTTTTGAGGTGGGTTGTGTTCACGGTGTCCGGGCTTTCCAACAGGTCTGCGGCCAGTGCTTTGAGCGTGGCGCGCTGGATTTTCTGTGTCGAGGTTAGCGGCAAGCTGTCCACGAATGCAATGTAGCCCGGCACTTTGTAGTACGCCATTTGCCCCAGCGCCCATGTGGCGATGTCAGTGGCTGTTGTTGCGGTTGGGCTGTCCACGGTCAGGCAGGCGAAGACTTCATCGCCCCTTATGGCGTCGGGTACGGCTGCCACGGCGGCGGCTTTGACCTGGCTGTGACGCATGAGGATGGATTCGACTTCGACCGCTGCGATGTTTTCGCCCGATCTGCGGATCACGTTTTTCTTGCGGTCTACGAAGTAGATGGCCCCAGTCTGATCCTGCCGCACGATGTCGCCTGTGTGGAACCAGCCGTTTGCCCATGCTTCTGCTGTGGCCTCTTCGTTCTTGTAGTAGTGCGAGAAGAACCCGTAGCGCGGGTCGCCTGTGGCGCGTTTTACGAGGAG
>CAZWSE010000012.1:0-45175 GCA_964636575.1 uncultured Sulfitobacter sp.
TGTAAAATGGGGCCGCCTGTCTCAAAGCTCGCGCCGCTTGGATTGAAGAGTTCAATCGCGAAGGCTTCTGTCGGCTCAACATCTGTGTCGGGGCGGGTTTCAATGAAGAAAGATTGTTCTGTTTCACCTGCCGCGAAGGTCAGGGTTCCGAAGTTGCGGAACCAGTTGGACAGATAGAGCAAGTCATCATCCCCCGCCGAGCCATCGCGCAGGCGGTAGTCGACTTGGACTTGTTGTGTGGACGGCGCAGACAGGGACACAACCACCTCGATCTGGCCCGCACCAAAGCCGGAGGCCGTATTTTCAACGGTCGCAAAAGATTGAACAGAAAGGGTAATGCTCATCCTTGATCCTCACACGAACGCGCGACATGCGCTTCACGTGAGTCCAGAGTTAGACCGATTTGGTTAAGGTCTGGTTTGCCAAAACACGGTTAAGGGCGGTGTAATCCACTTTTGAGCGGTGCCGCTGGTCCAGCGGGATGTCGGCATGGATCACATGGGCGATCCCGATATCTTTCGCTTTTGCAGTCCAAGCGGCAAGATGGCTGGCGTCGCCTTCGATAACCAAAACCGGCGCGCCTGTCTTCACCCCCAAGGCTGCCCTGCGTACACCTGCCCACAGCCGCGCCGCGGTCTCAATCGCGAAGGGGTAAAGCGGCCCGTTCGGCCCAGCCACCTCTGCCCCATGTCGCCCCAAAAGCCAGAGCCGCCCCGCCGCATCCATCCGTGCCGCGTCGCCTGTTCTGTGCCAGATCGTGCCGTCTATATTGAGTTTGGTGGTTCTGTCTTGCGTCGGGTCCAAGTAGCCAGCGTTGACGTGCGGCCCTGCGACCAGAACCTCGCCATCTTCGATCCGCACCTGTGCTTGTGCGACAGGTGGGCCTGCCAGCAACCCTGCACCAGCTTGCATCGCGGCGCGGTCTTCTTCGCTGATCTCGGCACTGTCAATTTCGGCGATGGGTTCGGCCTCGGTTGACCCGTAGACCGTGACCACGCGCAGATCAGGTTTTCGCGTATGCATGGCGTCGATCATGTCTGGAAAAACCGGCCCGCCGCCTGTGAACACGCTGTGCAGCCCAGCCGGAATGTCAGTGCGCGAAAGCGTGTCGCAGAGGGCAGGCGGCAGCAGTGCACGGGTTGCATTGGTTTGATCGATCCATTCGGCTAGGACATCGGGTTGCAGTTTGTCCAATCGGCTCATCCGCCAGTTCGGCAAGGCAGAGCATCGTCCTTGTGCCAGATTGATCAGGGCAAAGACCGGAAAAGCCACCAGATCGATTTCATCAGTGTCAGAGGCAAGTAGCGGCGACACGGCCTCTTGTTGCGCCATCAAAAACGCATGGCTGCGGGGGATGGCTTTGGGTGTGCCGGTTGAGCCAGAGGTGAACGAGATCAGCGCCAGATCATCCGCGTTGCATTTGGGGGGGATGGGTGCGCCGGTTGGGCTGGCCGGACGCGCCCTGAGCAGTGGGATGCGCCACAGATCAGGCAGTAAGAGCTTAAGCGCGATATACGGCCCGCTGGCACAAAAGGCGCGGATGTTGTCCAAGGCGAGCGCTGTTTTCAACCCCTTTAGCCCCATCGCAGGTTCGGGCAGGACGGCCACTGCCCCCAAGGTCCAAAGGGCCGCCAGTGCCGCATAGAGATTACGCCCGACCGGCATCGCGATAACGACCCGATCCCCGCGCCCGATGCCGCGTTTTGCCCAGATTTGTGCCAATCCGTCGGCTTGGGACTTGAGGTCGTCAAAGCTGGTTAGGCCGCTTTTTTCAATTAGCGCTGGGCGGGGCCCGTGTGCGGTGACGGCTGCGTGGAATGCTTCTGGAAGCGTGGCCTTATTCAAGATCACACCCCATGAGCGCGTAGCGGCGAAAGACCTCTGCGCCGTTGGTGTCGCTGCGGCTGGCGGACAGGTTGTCATCATGCATAAGCGCGTGGATGGCGGTGTCGCATCCCATGTCTTTGGCAGATGCGTAAAACTGTTGGCTCAGCGCATATCCCGCCCCTTTGGCGAGGCTGGCGTAGGTTTTGAGGATCGCTGTTTTGGTCTCTGGCCCTTCGGCGTAGTTTGGGATGCCAAACAAGAACCCGACGAGTTTGCCTGCGTCATCGCGCGCGAACCAGATCAGGTCTTGTTTCAAGAGCGGAACCACAGGCATGTACATCGCCAGAAAATCAGGCAGGTCGATGGGTTTATAGAACGGATTGCCTGCGAAGGCAGTGCAAGACAGGTCGTGGACCTGCGCGAACAGGGCCTCGGGGTCGGTGCCATCCCAATGCTCAAGGGTGATGCCGTCTGTTTGTGGGGTTTTCTGCGTGTCGATCCCGCCCAAGGGCACAGAGGCTGAAAAGTAGTGGCTGATGGGGGTGAAACCTGCGTCTGCAAAGGCCTGTTGGTCGTGCGGCTTGCTTGTGGGTTCCATCAAGAATGCGGGCCGGTCGGTGCTGTCGGTGACCAATCTGTAGCTGTGCCATGTGTCACCATCCATGGGCCCGATCAAAGAGCTTGCGCCTTGCGCTTTGGCCTGCGCCATGGCCTCTTTCAGTACGGCAACCCCGGATGCTGCATCGGGGAAGGATACCCCGCCCACAGCGAAGGTCCGGCCATGGCCGTCCCATGACGGGGCATCTGTGTACAGGGTCAGTTTGGAGCCGTCTTTCTCGAACTTTTGGGCCATTACATCCATCCTTTCATCTGGGCTGCGCGCCAGCTGTAGGTGGTCATTGGAACGAGTGCTGACAACAAGGCCAGCTTGGCCATGCGGCGGTCTTTGAACCCGTCATTGCGCCACAGTGGCAGGGCTGACATGAGGACTGCCCCCAGCAAGAATGGGACAAGCATGGGGCCAGCCCAATCCGTGCCCTCAAGATTGAACCGCATCAGCACAGTGTAGACCACCCAGAGCACAAGGGCGGTGCAAATCACCGCCAGCCAGCGCAAAAGCGGCGGCAAGGGGTGGCTGGACAACACAGCCAGACCGAGCGTTAAAGCCGCCATGTGAAGGCCGTAGAACCAAAGGGCGTTGATCTCAAACAACAAACCAAGGCAGAGCCATCCGAAACTGGCCAGCGCAATCATCGCAACTGCATCAAGGTGAGGGTAGCGGGATGTACAAGGATTGGTGCGACAGGCCAGCAGGTGCATCCCCAAGACCGAAAGCGGCAAGACAGTGTTCTGCGGGACGGTTACAGAAAGCAGCATAAAGGCTGTCACCACATAAACGCGCGCGGTTTGGGCCGACAATTGCAGGCGCGGGGCGACCCCCAATACGGCCCATGTCGAGAGTGCGAAGAGGAGTGTGATGAAGGCAAGCTCCATCGGGGTGTTGTCCATGTGCATAGCCAGAAAGACCAAGATCCCCGCAGGCAGGAAAAAGTTGTCAAATCCGCGCCAGCTGTCCGCTTCGACAAGCGTTCCAAAGGCCGCGATGATCAGTGCCAGCAGGATGACATTGGGACGGGCCACGTCTGACAAAAGCAGCAAACAGACCATCGACAGAACCAGGCTGATCATGAAAAAGGCGACAGAGCCTTCGATGCTTTTGCGCCCGTCTTCGACGCTGAAGTGTCGCTTGCCATAGGTGCTGCCTGTCAGTGCTGCGGCGGCATCTGCAAGGGTCAAGATCGCCAGTGGCAGCACATATAAAATGGCGCGCCCGTCAGACAACAGGAACAGCATCCCGACCGCCAAGGCCAGAAGGATATCACCGTAGGATTGGCGTTCAACCCCATGTAAAGTCTCGCCAATACCGCCTTTCGCAAAGCGCGGCATGCGTAGGGTGAGCATCACAATCAAGGTCAGTCCGACCAACATGAACACCGGCCAACGATCTGTAAAAAGCCACGGCAGACACAGCGCGTAAAGTCCGGTGCCGATGTGTACGAGCTTACGTTGAACTTCCGCGCCAAGCCCCCATTGGGTCGCTTGTTTGCGGACCACCATCATCAACCCCAAGAGGATGAGGATAGACCCGATTGCGATTGCAATTTGGAAGGCTGCGGCCATCAGATGACCTCTTCCACCACGAAGTCGGAATAGAAAAAGGCCTTGTCGATGGCTTTCAATTCATCTTCCAAGGGGGTCAGCGTACGGACCTGATCGGCGAAGGGTGCGGGCACGCGGCGCGGGGCCATCATGTTCCAATAGACCAAACGCGCGTCGGGCTTCGCGGCACTTAGAACGCTGCCGTAGACCTGTGCAAACACATCGGGCGACATGTATTCAAAGATGTCCGACAGGTTAAAGCCGTCCGCCTTGTCGCCGTCATCGATGAAGGCTTCGAGCGCGCCTTGGCGGATGTCCAACCGGTCGAGCCTGTCACGAATGGTGTCGTAGTGTTCTGCCCGCCATGGCATCGGCAGGGCTGTCCCATGGGTGCCGTGCAAAATCCAGTGTAGATAGGGGTTATCGGCGGGGTCACATTCGACCGCGGCATGCTTGATCCGCCGCGCGACATGAGCGGCTACGCTGCCGTCCACATGGTCGAAAAATGCCTTGTCCCGCCCCATACGCCCCATGACGAAGCGCGAGAAAAAGACATTTAACAAAAGCCTCCAGCGCCATGTATTGAAACGATTATCCAGAAAGTCTTGCCGCGCGTCTTTTGGTCGAGAGACGAAAATGTCGTTCAGGGTTTTCTTGCTGTGCACCAATGGCAAAAGCTTGGTCCTGAAGATGCGGAAATAGCGTTCAAACTTGCCAACGCCGCCCGCGCCGTGGGCGATGACCTCAGGCTTTAATGCGGCCCAAAAGGCCTGCGTGTCGAGGTCTGCGTCCTTTAACGCACGGTCCAGCAACGCGCCCCGCTGGGCGCTGGGGCGCGACCCCATGAGTTCCAAAAATTCTGGGTGAGACAGCGCACGGTACGCCCCGATCCGCAGATGCAGACAGGCGATTTGCGCAGGCGACAGATCGACCACAACAACCCGTGCCGGATCAAGTGTTAACATCGACAGCGCGTTGTCACCGGCAGAGCAGATCGACACCAAAGTCGTCCCCGCCTGTTGCGGTAAGGCACGGGTCAGCACATCAGCATCTTCCCAAAGTTGGGCGTATCTGATGTGATCAAAATTGGCTTTCCCTGCAATTTCAGAGCTTTGGGTCATGTCTTTCGTACCTCGCCTGTGCTGCCGTTCACCGACAATTCTTGTCCGTCTTCGATCCAGTCCGTCGCGCGTTTCAGGCCGACAACGCAGGGTATCCCCAGTTCTCGGGCGACGATGGCGGAATGGGACAGCAGCGATCCACGTTCAACCACGATGGCGGAGGCATTGGAAAAGACCGCAATCCAGCCGGGATCCGTGTGGCGGGCGACCAATATGTCCCCTGGTGTCAGGCTTTCCGTGCGCGGGTCGCGTATGACGCGGGCCTTGGCTGTGACCGTTCCAGCCGAGCATCCGGTTGCCGTGCGGCTGTCGCCTGTTTGCGGCGCAGCTTCGGCTTCTCCTTCGACCGATGCGGCCAGCAAGGCAGGCCCGCGCACTTCAATGCGCGCCTCTGGGTCAGGGCGTTTGGCGGCGGCTGCATCTTGCGCCTGTCGCAACGCCACCAAACCTTTTAGATCAGCCTCTGCGCCAAAGCCTTCGACGGCGCCAAGCAGTTCGTCCTTGGTCAGATGGAACACGTCACGTGGGTCGTTCAGCAGGTCATGGGCCACCAATTCGCGGCCGATCCCTAGGAACACCCGTCGGGCATGGCCGAAAATGCGGGTCCGCTCAAACCGCAGGTTCTCGCGGTCGCGCACACGTGCCTTTGTCCATCCGATAACCCGCTGTGCGATCCATCCGCGGATGGGTCTGCCTTTGAACAGGTCTTTCCAATCCGGTTCTGGCGGGGCTTTGTGCGGGGCAGGCGGGCGGTCTGCTTGGGCGGCAATGGCGGCCAGCAGCTGGGCGGGGTCTTCGGTCAGCGGGATGCTTTCCAGTTTCAGCTCTTCCGTGCAGCGGTCCCCGAACTTGTCGAGATAGCTTTGAACCTCTGCCATGATCGCGGGGTGGGCCGCTAGGGCATCCAACCCCTGCGCCCTTAGGTCATCAGCAATCTGCGCCTCTGCCACCAGTGCGCCGATCTTTGCAATGCGTTGCGCGGGCTCGGCTGAGACAATATCGCCTTGCCCGATCATCACATCGTTGTGCAATGTCAGCCCCTCAGGCCCGAGCCATTTTTCCAGCATATTCCGCGATGCCCCGAAGGCGATCATACATAGGAAATCATTGATCAGTGGTGCGTCCCAACGATCAAGCAGGGTGCTTTCCACCTGCCTGTATTCGGCGACCAGCTCGGTCGATGTGGCGGTTTCAATGGACAGATCGCTGTGCAGGGTCGCGTTTAGGCGGTCATAGAACTTGGCCCGTGTGCGCGGTAAGCGGATCGCTTCAAAGATCAGCCGCCCCGCCACCTTCACCAACCGCAGATATTCCAGCGCTTTGCCCAAACCCTTGGCAGGGGGCGGTCCGATACTGTCCGTTATCTCTGCGGGCATCGGTTCATCGACCCCCATCATGGTTTCCATATAGGCCCGATTGAGCGAAAACCCCGGCAGCAAGGCCAGCGCGCGGTACCAATTCACCAGGTTGTAGTAGACCCTGCCATCGATCCGCCCCAGCATATTGTCAAACAAGGCCGCGTTGTCTTCGATGACCGAGGGTCTGACCCCAAGCAAGCCGACAAAGGCCCTGTAAACGCGGGCATAGACATGCACGGCAAAGGAATAGGTCAAGGGGCTGACCATGCCGGGGTAGCTTTCAACGATATTCGAATTGTCGAAAATGGTAAGTGCCGTGTCAGGGATGGCGCGCGGCTTTAACGCGGTTGTAATGGGGCGCGTTTGCAAGATGTGAAGACCGTCTTCGTCGATAGCCCATTCAATATCTTGAGGGCTGCCAAACACATCCTCGGATTTGCGCGCAAGATCGGTGACAGCTTGCACATCGGCCTCACGAAGCACAGGCGACGCGTCCGGTTGGATTACAATCTTGTCGCCCGCATCAACGGTCCAAGTTTGCCCGTCAACTTCGCCCGAAACGAGCTGGTCACCCAGACCTGCAACGGCGGAGATGACCACCCTATCTCTGTTGCCGCTGACAGGGTCAGCAGAGAACGCGACCCCTGACACACGTGCAGTGACCATCTTTTGAACGACAATCGCTGGTGCTTCGGCCGCGCCACCGGTTTTAAGCGCGCGGTAGGTCTCAACCGTTTCCGAGAACCCCGATTGCCAGACTTTTGCAGCCGCAGCCGCCACGTCTTTTGCCGCGACATTCAGAACCGTATCAAACTGCCCCGCATGGCTGTGATCGGCCCCATCCTCTGCTTTGCCTGAAGATCGCACGGCATAGGGACCGCTCCCCAAGGCTTTTAGCGCCTCTTTGATCGCGGGTTTCAAACCAGTCGTGGCCACAGGCCCCTTGGCACCCTGTTTGAACGCCGAGTTGGGGATGACAAAAAAGGCAGGTGGGTTAAATCCGTCGCGGTCCAAACGCGCCAATGCGGCCCCTTTGCCGCCGGCGTTTTCCACATCCAAAGCCTCTTTACCCTTTAGGAAAATACTCATCCCAAGCCCCCAAGCAAGACAGGCACAAATCCAGCAGTCATATAGCACAAAAAGACCCATAGACCTGCGATGGTGTCGACTGTTTTCTCAGATTTAGGTGTTGGGGTCGCCGCATAGGCACGACCCGCCCAAACACAGATCAACGCGCCGATCAGCCCGATACCACCAATTGCGAATGTGTGACCCGTCGCTCTGCCGACGCCCAAAAGGAGTGCAAACGAAATCGCTACAAAAACAAGCCAAACAAGCGTCGCAGGCTGTGGCCCCCAAAGTTTTGAATAGGTCTCAACCCCAGTGCGCTCACTTTCCGGTGCCCAAAGCTTGCGCCCCAGTTCCAGCACGCATCCGTTTGAAAACGACAGCGCCAGAAACAGCCAAAGGGCAGGGGCAGGCCCGTCGCCGCGCACCCATTCGACCCCGGTCAGCATCAAATCAATCAGCGGCATGATCGCCATATGCGACAGCAGATAGACAACAGGCCGCGATTTGAGCCAGTCCGGCACGCCGAACTCAAAGGTCATTGCCGCAAGCCAAAGCCAGACAATCGCCAGCAACCACAACACGCCAGCGCCCCAAGCGATTGCGATGGCTATTGGCACCGTCGCGACCCCAAGGCTCACGACCTCCCGCAATGTCACCAACCCGCGCGGGATCGGGCGTTCAGGGCGGAAGGCTGCATCATCTGCGCCGTCTTTGATCTCGTCACAAACCCGCAACTGGAAGAACAGGATAAACACCAGCGCGAATGCTGCCAGATAGGCCCAGACGCTTGGCAAATCACGCCCGCCAAGAACCGCAGACAGGGTCACGCTTGCCGCAGAAAAGGCGGCCAGTAGCGGGACGGTTTTCGCCAGCGGAAACCGCTCAGCCTGATAAATCCAAAGGCGCGATGCGAAGGGGGCGCTGCCGTCGCTCATCTCAGCCGCGCCAGATTTTCATGTGCCCGTGAGAAGTGCCCCGCAGCGATGGCCGCCACGATGGATATCTCTCCGCACAGGCAGGTTGCAGCGGTCACTTCGGCCAGCGCTGCCCCGTTGCCGGACCCTTTCAGCCCCAAAATGTTCAATCCCGCCGATTGGCTTGGCAGCCCCGTGCCCCCGCCAACCGATCCGACCAGAATGTTGGGCATCGTGACAGAGCACATCAGATCATTGCCCTCTGCCTCCATCCGTGTGAAGCCGACAGCACTTTCAGCCACGCACGCCGCGTCTTGGCCCGTCGCGATGTAAAGCGCTGCCAATCCGTTGGCGTAATGCGCCTGTGCGCCCAATTGACCTGACAGCAATGAGCCTAGGTTCGCCACGCGCCCGTAGTCCAACATCGCCTCAACCGTGGTGCCCAAATAGCGTTCGACCACATCCGCAGGCAATGTGACCGAGGCCGTCACCTTGCGGCCCCGTCCAGTGACCATGCCAAGGAAAGACGCTTTTTTGTCGCCCGAAAAGTTACCTTCGATGTACCAGTCTTTGATCGGCACCGGACAGCGATCCGCGATGTCGCGGCACATCGCATCTGTGGCGATGGTGACCATGTTCTGCCCTGATGCATCGCCTGTGGTGTAGCGCGCGATCAAAAAGACGATGTTGTTGTCGATGATCGGCTCGACCGAGACGAGCTTGCCGTGGCTTGTGGTGGTTTCAGCTGCGGCCTTCAAGCTATCCGCGTTCGAGATCACCCATTCCGTGAACAACCCCGCATTCAGAACCGTTTCAAACCGGAAGGCGGGTGTGCGCATGACCCCTTCATAGAACACGGCTGTGTTCACCCCGCCCGCGCGCGTCGCCACAAAAGCCCCGCGTGCATAGCTGGCGACCAATGCGGCCTCGGTTGTGGCCAGTGGAATGTTATAGTCGCCCACCGCGTTCAACCCGTTGACCCGAAGCGGCCCGATCACCCCAACCGGAATTTTGACGGTCCCTACGAAGTTCTCGATATTCGCGCTGAAGGTTTCAGCCTGTGCCACGGTTTCGGGATCAGCCAAGGCGGCTTGGTCCGTTTCTGTTGCTTTCCCGTTTCCGCGCAATTGGTCCCAATAGCGATTGATGCTTTTGGCCGTTGCCTTGCGCACAGGGCGCAGGCTGCGGGGCAGGTCTGTGGTGCCCAAAGCGTCCCGATCAGGGGCCGATTTGGCGAACCTTTCCTGCACGCGGCGCAGCATGTCAGTGACGTGAAAGGGAATGATCAAATGTCTGCTCCTCGGTGGCGGGTTGTCCCGTCTTGAGGTCCAGTATGGTTAAGAAAGCTGTCAGGACAAAGGCGAATCTACGCAAGAGTTTGGGTAAACGGGTGATGTTGTTCGCTTGACCCGTGCTTGTGGCGCTGTTCAAAGCCGCGAAAGCCCCGCTGTTTAGGGCAGGGCTTTGCGTGATTGTTTGTGGGTCGGACCTAGACCGCGATGACACCGCCGCCTTGTTTGGTGACCACCAGAACCGAAGGCCGTGGCGGCAGTTTTGCGTCAAAGTCCGGCCAGCGCGTGGCGGGGTCTTCAAAGGTGCTGTTCCGCTCAAACCCTTTGTAGTCTTTGGTCCCGTCTGTGCCCGGATGCTGGACCGCCAAAAACAGTGTTTCGCTGTCATCGGTGAAATACGGCCCGCACAGTTCGCCCCCCACTGGGCAGCGGAAGAACAGTTTGGAATGTCCGCGCAGATCGCCTTCGGTTTCAAGGCTGTAAAGCCCGTCTGACTTGCCGGTTTTGCCCCAGTTCCGACCTTGGTCCGTTGAAATCCAAAGCCGCCCTTGTGCGTCGATGGCGCAGTTGTCGGGCGATGCGAACCAGCCGTTCTGGGACGTTTCAGGGTTCCACTGCGCCCCCACTTCGGCCACCGCCGGATCCCCGCATTTCACGAGGATCGACCATGTCCCATGCGTTGCTGAATGTTGCCCGCCGTCTTCCTTGATCTCGATGATATGCCCGAAGGATGACTTTGCCCGTGGGTTGGCTGCATCCACTTGATCGGCTTTCCGGCGCGAGTTGTTGGTGAGCATGATATAGGCCGTCCCGTCGCCGCGCGGCTGTGCGTCTTCGGGGCGGTCCATAGGGGTCGCCCCAAGCAGATCTGCTGCAAGCCGCGTGTCGATCAGGACGTCGCCTTGGCTGTTGAACCCGTTGTCTTGCGTCAGCGGGCCGGTGCCGTGCACAAGGGGCAGCCAGTCGATTGTCCCGTCTTCGTTAAAGCGTGCCACGTAAAGCGTGCCATCGCTCATCAAGCTTGACCCAAAAGTCTCGCTTCCGGTGACTTTACCGTTTGAGACGTATTTGTACTGGTAATCGAACCTGTTGTCGTCGCCCGAATAAACCACGAGCTTTCCGTCCGCAGACACCGTTGTTTCGCACCCTTCATGCCGGAACCGGCCCAGTGAGGTGTGTTTGATCGGGGTGGAAGTTGGATCGCGCGGATCGACTTCAACAACCCAGCCGAAGCGGTTGGGTTCATTGGGTTCTTTGTCGATATTGAAACGGTCGTGGGTGGTGCCCCAAGCGTACCAGCGGCCCGGAACCCCGTAGCGTTTCATCTGTTCGGCCTCGGGTTGGGCGCTTAGGTCGGCTTTGCCGTCTGCATCAAGCGTATCGGTCCAGAAGTAGCCGTGGAAGTTTTCCTCGGCCATCAGGTAGGTCCCCCAAGGGGTCATCCCGCCTGCACAGTTGTTGAGCGTGCCGATCACCGCCATGCCATCGGGGTCGGCTTTGGTTTTCATGCGGGCATGGCCAGCGGCGGGGCCCGAGAAGGTCATGGTGGTCTCCAGCGGCGTGATCCGGCGGTTGTAGGCGCTGTCGCGGACCAAGGCCCATTTGCCGTTTGCCCCTTTGGCGATTTCAACCACTGTCCCGCCGTGGGCGGCCATTTCGATGTCGATCAACTCTGGCGTCATGCCTGCAAAATCAGCGCGGTCCTGACGGCCAAGGCCAGGGAACATGACCTCTTCATTGGTGTATTCGTGGTTCACGCATAGCAACCCGCGCGATCCATCTTCGGTCAGGGCAGTGAACCCGACGTAGTCATTGTTGTACCCGAACTGCTGAAGCTGGCCTGCAACTGTTTGATTGTAGGGGTCAAATTCAGGCGCATCAGCGGTGATTGGATCCCCCCAACGCAGCAGGATGTCGGCGTCATAGCCTTGGGCGATATGGTGCGTCTCATCATTGCCCCATGTCAGCTCATCAAACACATACCGGCTGGCAGGGGTGGCAGAGGCACTGCGCGGCGCGATCAGCGCGGAGGTGCCGAAAAGCGTTGTGGCGGCACTGACCCCCAGCAACCCTTTGATCATATCACGACGGCCATACCTGCGCCCGATGACGCCGCCGATTGTTTGATCAAGATTGGGGTTCGTTGGAATGTCGTCGAAGGCTTCAAAGGCTTCGGCCTTATTGCCGTGTTCGGGGTCGTTGATGATTGAAGTCCGGTCCATGTCGGCAGCTCCTCATGTGCAGATGGGCGGGGTTTTGGCATGTGCCGTCCCCGCATACCGCGCTTTTTCGAATGACTCTGTAACACGCCCGTGTCGGTTCTGTAACGGCTCCGTAAAATCTGACGCTTAGGTTTCGAACTGGTCAATCAGGGTGGGGATTGCGGCTTTGAACTTGAAGAACCCTGCTTTGGCATAGGGCCATGCCCGCGCGTCATAAGGGCGCATGACCCGCACCAAGGGCAGGGCGGTTGATCGCTCAAACTGATCGAGCAATGACCGCGTTGGTCCGACAGGCGCGAAGGCCGTTACGATCTGTTCCAGACCATGAGCCTTTGCCCAAGCCGCGATCTCGTCGGTGGTGCGTGCAGATCCTGCCTGTTCCCCAAGTTGGTCCGCATAGCGTGTCAGCGCATCCTCGGTCGCCCCCGACTTGAATGCAGTGACCAAAGGGCTGGGGGTGAGCGGTGTCATTTCTTGATGCGCATCTACGACAAGCGTTGTGTGCACCGCGTCGCAGTCTTGCAGCGTGAATCCGAGGCTAAGATCATCTTCATGCACCAAAAGCCCCGTGCGCAGCCCTTTTTGGGGAGCACCGCCTTGCAGAATGGGCTGCCGATCCGGATGCGGTGGCCCTTCAAGCGGGGCTGCAAACCCGGCCAGTTGCCCCTGCGGATTGAACCGTCCTTCGGTGTATTTCGCGATGTTGTCGGCCCGCGCCAGATAGGTTTTGCCGATGGTTTGCAACCCCGCCACCCAGCGCCAGCCGAGTGTATTTGACGCCGGATCACCGTCGAGCAGGTGTCGCAGAAAGAAATCCGCCCCCAAGGCCCAAGGCAGACGCAGGGTGAATATCCAGATTGAGGCGAACCACATCCGCGCGTGATTGTGCAGATAGCCTGTTTCGACCAATTCGTGTGCCCAAGCATCAAAGCAATCTATGCCTGTTTCTCCCAAGCAGGCGGCTTCCCATTCGCTACGCAGCCCTGCGCTGGTTTGAACCTGATCAAGTGCGCCCCGCACCTGCCCGAGATATGCATCCCAAACCGTGGGCCTTTGTTCCAGCCAGCCTTTCCAGTAGGTGCGCCAGAAGACCTCTTGAACGAACTTTTCGGCGGAGGATTGGGAGAAGCGACCGAGCGTGGCCTCAACGACTTCTTGTTCGGTGATTAGTCGGTGGCGCAGATAGGGAGAAAGGGTAGACACACCACTGTGTCGTCCCGCACCCAGATCGAAATTGCGCCGCCGTGCATAGTCGGATCCGGCATGGGGCACAAACCTGCTGAGACGGGTCAGCGCCTCAAGCCGTGTCGGGGTGAAATCAGGGGTGTCTTGCGCCATCATGTGAGGCATGTAATCCGCAGTGCCGCAGAGGCAATCGCTATTCACGAGGTGCCCCCCTTGCAGCCCCCCAGCCCCAGCACTAATGTTTGCTTAAGGATTGCGCGGGTATGGTCCCGCAGGCACGAATGCAAGGCAGGCAAATATGAACGATCCAGTTGAAACCTATATGAATCTCGTCCCGATGGTGGTTGAACAAACCAGCCGCGGTGAACGGGCCTATGACATTTTCTCACGGCTCTTGAAGGAACGGATCATTTTCCTGAACGGTCCGGTGCACGACGGGATGAGCCAGCTTGTGGTGGCGCAACTGCTGCACCTTGAGGCCGAGAACCCGACCAAAGAGATCAGCATGTACATCAACAGCCCCGGTGGTGTGGTGACCTCCGGTCTGTCGATCTATGACACCATGCAGTACATCAAACCCAAGGTCAGCACGCTTGTGATCGGGCAGGCGGCATCTATGGGGTCGTTGCTGTTGACCGCTGGCGAAAAAGGCATGCGGTTCTCGTTGCCCAACAGCCGCGTCATGGTCCACCAGCCCTCTGGCGGGTATCAGGGACAGGCCACGGATATTATGATCCACGCGGCCGAAACCCAAAAATTGAAAGACCGTTTGAACGCGATCTATGTCAAACACACCGGTCAGACCTTGAAAAAGGTCGAAGCGGCATTGGAGCGGGACAACTTTATGTCCGCTGAAGACGCCAAAGACTGGGGTTTGATCGATGAAATCGTCGAAAATAGAACCAAAACGGACGAAGCAGACGCATAAGTGCGTCAATTAGGACAATGGTGCCCCGCCTTCGGGCGGGGGACGCTTTTGCGATTGTGGACAGGATCACCCTGTCCTAAGCTGGCACAACCAAAGCGCGATGCGGCAGAAGCCGTCCTGCGTTCAAGCAAAGCCTGAAAGGTTTCACATGGCGACGAGTTCAAGCGGCGACAGCAAAAACACCCTCTATTGCAGCTTTTGCGGCAAAAGCCAGCATGAGGTGCGCAAGCTGATCGCAGGCCCGACAGTCTTCATCTGCGATGAATGTGTTGAGCTTTGCATGGATATCATCCGTGAGGAAACCAAAGCCTCTGGCCTCAAAGCCACCGACGGTGTGCCGACCCCGCGCGACATTTGCGCGGTTCTTGATGACTATGTGATCGGTCAGGCTGGTGCCAAAAAGGTGCTGTCTGTCGCGGTTCACAACCACTACAAACGTCTGAATCATGCCCAGAAAGCGGGCAGCGATATTGAACTGGCCAAATCCAACATTCTGCTGATCGGCCCGACCGGTTGCGGTAAGACGCTTCTGGCCCAAACACTGGCCCGTATTCTGGATGTGCCCTTTACAATGGCAGATGCCACGACCCTCACTGAGGCTGGTTATGTCGGCGAAGATGTAGAGAACATCATTCTCAAACTGTTGCAGGCCTCTGAATACAATGTCGAGCGTGCCCAACGCGGTATCGTCTACATCGACGAGGTCGACAAGATCACGCGCAAGTCTGAAAACCCGTCGATCACCCGCGATGTATCAGGCGAGGGTGTGCAACAGGCCTTGCTTAAATTGATGGAAGGCACTGTTGCGTCTGTTCCGCCCCAAGGTGGGCGCAAGCATCCGCAGCAGGAATTCCTGCAAGTGGACACCACCAACATCCTGTTCATCTGCGGCGGCGCGTTCGCTGGGCTGGACAAGATTATTGCCGCACGCGGTAAGGGCTCGGCGATGGGCTTTGGCGCGGACGTGCGCGACAACGACGAACGCGGCATCGGTGAGATTTTCACCGACCTTGAACCAGAAGATCTGCTGAAGTTCGGGCTTATCCCTGAATTCGTGGGTCGTTTGCCGGTTCTGGCAACTTTGGAAGATCTGGATGAAGACGCGCTTGTCACCATCCTGACCGAGCCGAAGAACGCATTGGTCAAGCAATACCAGCGTCTGTTTGAAATCGAAGATACGCAACTGACCTTTACGGATGATGCGCTGTCCTCGATCGCCAAACGCGCGATTGAGCGCAAAACCGGCGCGCGGGGTCTGCGGTCTATCCTTGAGGATATTCTGCTTGAAACCATGTTCGAATTGCCGGGTCTGGAAAGCGTTACCGAAGTGGTGGTGAATGACGAGGCCGTCACATCTGCCGCCGCTCCTTTGATGATCCACGCTGACGCCGAAAAAGCGCCGGCAAGCGCGGGCTAGTCGGTCATGCGCCGGATTGCGTCGGGCGGACCTTTTGAAGCAAAAATTGGCTACTGCCGCGCTGTGGTTGCAGGCGGTTTTGCGCATATCGCGGGCACCGTTGCGGGTGGACCTGACGTGCCTGAAGACGTAGTAGAGCAATGCAAATCTGCCCTGTCCATCATTGAGACCGCGCTGCACGAGGCAGGCACGAATTTCGCCCATGTCGTGCGCGTCAACTATATCCTGCCAAACCGCCATGATTTTGAGGCCTGCTGGCCGGTCCTGTCACAAACTTTCGGGGACAACCCACCTGCGGCCACGATGATCGAAGCAGGGCTGATCGATCCCAAGTTCAAAATAGAAATCGAAGTCACTGCACTGATGCCTTAACCCCTTTGTGCGACAGTGACCCCTAGACCTTGCGTCCCGCTTGGGGCATATCATCGCTAACGCAATCCGGAGGCACCGATGGGTATCCTGAACTCTCTTCTACGCGCTGTCACTTGGTGGAACGGCCAAACGTTGAACACACAGCTGTTCACGTGGCGCAAGGGTGTGCGGATTGGTGAAGACGACCAAGGCAACACGTTTTATGAAACCCGCGATGGCAAACGCCGCTGGGTGATCTTCAACGGTGAGGCCGAGGCGAGCCGCGTATCCCCCGATTGGCACGGATGGTTGCACCACACCTGGGACGAGCCGCCCACCAAATCTGCCTTGCCACGCAAGACATGGGAAAAGCCGCATCAGGAAAACCTGACCGGAACCGCACTTGCCTATGCGCCTGCGGGATCAATCCGGCGCGCTGCCCCTGTGGAACGCTCCGATTATGAGGCTTGGACGCCCGAATAGACCCCGTAAAGAAAGGTCGCGCCGATGTCCGAAAACACCACCGAAGTTCTGGTAGGCGGCGCTGTTTTGGCGGCTGCGATTGGCTTTGCAGTCTACGCAACCCAAGTCACAGGTTTTTCCAGCGCGGGCGACAGTTATAGCCTGAACGCCAGCTTCAGATCGCTTGAAGGTGTTGGCGTTGGTACGGATGTGCGGCTTGCAGGTGTGAAAGTCGGCACGGTTACGGACGTGGATCTGAACCCACAAACCTTCCGCGCGGACACGACGTTTTCTGTCACCCAAGGCATTGAAATCCCTGACGATAGTGCGGTGGTTGTGGCCTCCGAAGGATTGCTGGGCGGCAACTTTGTTGAGATTGTCCCGGGCGGGTCACCGTTTAACTACGACGCGGGCGCCGAGATTGAAGACACCCAAGGGGCGGTCAGCCTGATCTCACTGCTGTTGAAGTTCGTATCAGGGTCCGGAGACAGCGAATGATGCGTTTGGCTACTATCATTGTGGCTTTGGCGTTGCCTGCACTGGCCCAAGAACAGGCGAGCACTGGCAGTGGCGCCATCTTGCGGGCCTTGGACAAGGTCAACGGGCAGACAACCGATCTGGAAATGCCGTCGGGGACGACGACCATCTACGGCCGCTTACAAGTCACTATGAACGAGTGCAGATACCCTGCGGGCAACCCTGCGGGGGATGCATTCGCGCATGTTTCAGTGACGGAGCGCGCGACGGATACCTCCGTTTTCGACGGCTGGATGGTGGCCTCATCCCCTGCGCTGAACCCGATGGACCATGCCCGCTACGATGTTTGGGTGATCCGCTGCAGCACATCTTGAATTTGTGGCGGCTCTGCGCCGTCGAACCGGGACGCTGACCCCAAAAGCGCCAGATCCAGTAGATCGTGATAGGCGGCGCGGCTGATTTCGATCGCCCCCAGTGATTGCAGATGCTCGGTCTGGAACTGGGTGTCAAAAAGCTCAAACCCTGTGCGTTTCAAATGGTCGATCAGACACACCAAAGCGATCTTGGACGCATCCGTGCGCTTTGAGAACATGCTTTCCCCAAAGAACGCCCGCCCTAAAGTGACGCCGTAAACCCCGCCGATCAGAACATCGTCGTCCCAAAGCTCAAACGAATGGGCATGTCCAAGGCTGTGAAGCTGCGCGTACATCTCAAAAATGTCGTCGTTGATCCATGTCTCAACCCGATCTGCGCAGGCCTCAACCACCGCTGCAAAATCGCCGTTTATGCGGCAGGTCCAATCGACCTTGCGCATGGCTTTGCGCAGCGACCGAGAGGTATGAAATCCGTCGAGCGGAAAGATACCGCGCTTTTTGGGATCGACCCAGAAGACTTCGGTGTCGTTTCGGTGTTCGGCCATCGGGAAGACACCGATGGAATAGCCGTGCAGCAATAGATCAGGGGTCAGGCTCATCCGTGTCGCGCGTTAGGCCTCGCCCATGTGGGTTTCAAGCCAGTGTTCGAGCCAGTGGATGTTGTAATCCCCTGTTAACACGTCCTTTTCCTGCAAAAGCGCATGGAACAGTGGCACAGTGGTATCGACGCCATCGACGATCAGCTCACCCAAAGCGCGGTTCAGGCGCGCCAAGGCTTCGGGCCGGTCGCGCCCATAGACGATCAGTTTGCCGATCAGGCTGTCGTAGTAGGGCGGGATCGAATAGCCATCATAAAGCGCTGAATCCATACGCACCCCCAAGCCGCCCGGTGCGTGGTATTGCGTGATCCGACCCGGGCAAGGCGAGAAGCTGGGCAGCTTTTCCGCGTTGATCCGAACCTCGATCGAGTGGCCTTTGATGGAGAGGTCGTCTTGCTCAAACGACATGGGCAGACCGGCTGCGACGTTGATTTGTTCGCGCACCAAATCGACCCCGAAAATGCTTTCGGTCACGGGGTGTTCGACTTGCAGCCGGGTGTTCATTTCGATGAAATAAAACTCGCCGTTCTCGTAGAGAAATTCGATGGTGCCAGCGCCGATGTAGTCGATCTTGGCAACCGCATCAGAACAAATTTTACCAATCCGTGCGCGTTCTTCGGGCGTGATCGAAGGGCCGGGGGCTTCTTCAAAGACCTTTTGGTGACGACGTTGCAAAGAACAATCCCGCTCACCCAGATGAACAGCGCGGCCTTTGCCATCGCCAAACACCTGAATTTCGATGTGGCGTGGCGTGGTCAGGTATTTCTCAATATAGACTTCGTCATTGCCGAAGTTCGATTTGCCCTCTGCACGCGCGGTCTTAAACGCCATTTCCATGTCTGCGGCGGTCTGGGCCACTTTCATGCCCTTGCCACCGCCACCCGCGGTTGCCTTGATGATAACGGGATAGCCAATTTCTGCGCCAATCCGCTGCGCGTCTTCCAGCGTTGGCACGCCACCGTCAGAGCCGGGAACACAAGGCACGCCAAGTTCTTTCATCGTATCTTTGGCGGTGATCTTGTCGCCCATTGTGCGGATGTGATCCGCGGTTGGGCCGATAAATGTTAGGCCGTGGTCTTGCACAACCTGCACAAAGTCCGCGTTTTCAGAGAGGAACCCGTAGCCGGGGTGAATGGCCTCGGCCCCTGTGATTTCGCAAGCTGAAATGATGGCCGGCACAGACAGATAGCTTTCCAAAGACGAGGGCGGGCCGATGCAAATCGCCTCATCCGCCATACGCACGTGCATCGCATCGCTGTCGGCAGTCGAATGGACAGCCACGCTGCAGATCCCCATTTCACGGGCGGCGCGGATCACCCGCAGCGCAATTTCGCCTCGGTTCGCGATCAGAATTTTGTCAAACATCTCTGTGCCTTATTCAAGGATGACCAAGGGGGCGCCGTATTCAACGGCGGCACCATCTTCGACCAGAATGCGCTTGATCGTGCCCGCGCGGGGGGCCGGAATGTGGTTCATGGTCTTCATGGCTTCCACGATCATCAGCGTATCGCCTTCGGCGACCTTGGCCCCAACGGTGATAAACGCGGGCGAGCCGGGTTCGGCTTGCATATAGACTGTGCCCACCATTGGCGAAGGAACGGCACCCGGATCGTCAGAGGGATTGTCGGACGCAGGCGCTGCCACAGGCTGTGCTGCGGAGGCTTCAATCGGGGCTGCAGCGGCGGCAGGTGCGGCTGCAATGGCTGCCTGCTGGACCACTTGCTGCGGCTGTTGGCGACTGACCCGCACATTCAGGCAGTCTGCTTCACCATATTCACGTTTGACTTGAAGTTCGGTCAGGTCATTCTCATGGAGCAATTCTGCCAGTGCCTTGATGAATGCCACATCGGAATCGTGGGTTTTCTTTGTCATGTAAGTCCTCGACCGCTTTTTCATGCGCCCGTCTTGTGTGCGGGCAGTTCATTTAATGTGGGGGTTATAGGGTATGAAACAAGGCATGAAAAGCGACGACGTGACTTTGGGGAAACTAAGGACTGGGGCAGGCGCAGAGGTCATTGAAGCACGCGGTAGGGCTGGCCTAGACTGAGCCGACTTGAAACGGGACGCTGTGACATGAACATTGGCCTTTGGCTTGCCCAAACTGCCCGCGATACGCCGGATCGACCGGCTCTGTTTTTGGGCAAGGATCAGGTGGCGGACTATGCTGCTTTTGACAGTCGCGCCCTGAAGCTGGCCGGTTGGTTGCGCGCCCAAGGCGTGGCACCAGATGATCGTGTCGCGATTTTTATGAAGAACTGCCCTGACTTTCTGATCTGTCTCTATGCGATCTGGTATCTGGGGGCCGCTGCTGTTCCGATCAACGCAAAACTGCACAGCAGGGAGGCCGCGCATATCATTGCGGATTCAGGATCGAAGATGGTCTTTGTCTCACCAGATTTATCGCAGGGTTTAACGGATGCGGGGGTGATTTGCCCCGTGATCGAACGTGGATCGTCTGTATTTGACGACGCTTGTGCAGACAGCGCTGTGCGCGACATCGAACCGCGTGTACCGTCCGATCTGGCGTGGCTGTTCTATACCTCTGGCACCACTGGCAAACCCAAGGGCGTTATGATCACCCACGGCATGTTGGTGGCGATGTCGCAGGCCTATGAAGTGGATGTGGAACCTGTCCGTCCTGACGATGCAGTTCTTTACGCGGCCCCCATGAGCCATGGTGCGGGGCTGTACAACATGTTGCATGTCCGTCGCGGGGCGCGGCATGTTTGCCCGGCCTCTGCTGGTTTTGATCCATCCGAGATTTTTGATCTGGCCGCGCATTTTGAGGATGTCCAGATGTTTGCGGCCCCGACAATGGTGCGGCGCATGACCGAAGCAGCCAAACAAAACAGTGCGACGGGGCAGGGCTTGAAGACAATCGTTTACGCGGGCGGGCCTATGTATCTGGCGGATATTATTGAAGCGGTTGACCACTTCGGGCCAAGGTTTGCGCAAATCTACGGGCAAGGGGAATGTCCGATGGCGATCACGGCTTTGTCGCGCGCCGATGTTTCAGATCGTGTCCATCCCCGGTGGCGCGAACGCTTGATGTCTGTCGGGGTGGCTCAATCTTGCGTCGAGGTTCGGATTGCAGATGACGACGGCACCCAGCTTGCGCCGGGCGAGATGGGCGAAATCATCGTGCGCGGCAAAACGGTCATGCCGGGGTATTGGCGCAACGACGCCGCGACCGCTGAAGCGATCCAGAACGGTTGGCTGCGCACGGGTGATATCGGCTCAATGGATGCCGATGGCTATGTGACGCTGCTAGACCGATCCAAAGACATGATCATTTCGGGCGGATCCAACATCTATCCGCGTGAGGTCGAGGAGGTCTTGCTCACGCATCCTTTGGTCCGCGAGGTATCCGTGGTTGGCCGCCCGCACCCCGATTGGGGCGAGGAGGTCATCGCCTTTGTTGTCGGCTCCGCCGCGCCTGCAGATTTGGACAGGTTGTGCCAAGACACCATAGCGCGCTTCAAACGGCCCAAGGACTACGTGTTTGTGCCTGACTTGCCCAAGAACAACTATGGGAAAGTCTTGAAGACTGAGCTGCGCAAGCGACTGGATCACACCTGACGCGCGAGAGAGTTAGCCCTGCGCGCTGTCGTCTTCCGTTTGCTCGGCCTCAATCGTATCAGCCTGCGTGTTCAGGATTTCCTGAATCTTCAACTGCAACACAGAAGGGGGCGCCGCACGGGGCTTGTCTTCTGTTTTGGCAGTGACAGCGGTCACGTCTTCTGCTGCATCTACCGGACGTGCGGTTTCAGCGGCTTTCGTGGCCTCATCTGTTGCAAACTTTTGTTTTGTCATTTGACCGTTATGGTCAGACCCGCTCCAATGGACAGGAGAAACTGGATTAACATTCATCTTCCTACGCCTTTCACTCTTGAAAAGTACTCACCCGCGTTAAGGTTTATCACCAGCGCAGCCTGGAAGTGTTAACGTGCCTCGCAAATCTACTTAAGACTTAACAAAAATGCCCCACGAACCGTCAGGGTCGCAGGGCATTTTCTTTGGTCTGGTGAACGGATCAGATCGCCAGATATTCTGCTCTAAGCTCTTCGTTTTCCAAGACTTCTGCGGCTGTGCCGTCAAAGACGATCCCGCCAGTGTCCAAGATCACAGCGCGGTCTGCCAGTTGCAGTGCCCGTACCGCGTTTTGTTCAACAAGAATTGTCGTAATGCCCTGTTCTTTAATGATCGAAAGCGTTTTTTCGATTTCATCAACGATCACGGGCGCCAGACCTTCGTAGGGTTCGTCCAGCAAAAGCACTTTGATGTCACGAGCCAAGGCGCGCGCGATAGCCAGCATTTGCTGCTCGCCCCCTGAAAGCGTCACGCCTTCTTGGCTGCGGCGTTCGCCCAAACGTGGGAACAACTCATAAAGCCGCTCAAGCGACCACCCAATAGGCGGTGCGATCTGGGCAAGCTTCAGGTTTTCTTCGACCGTCAGCCCTTGGATAATCCGGCGGTCTTCTGGCACCAGACCAAGGCCTGCTGCAGAAGCCTCATGCGACTTCATGTTGTGCAAAGGCTGGTGATCGAGCCAGATCTCACCCTTGGTGACTTCTGGATCACCTAAACGCGCGATGGAGCGAAGGGTCGAGGTTTTACCCGCCCCGTTCCGGCCGAGCAGAGCCAGAATTTCGCCCTCATGCACGTTGAAGCTGATGCCCTGCACGATGTAGCTTTCGCCGTAGTAGGCGTGTATGTCCCAGACCGACAGAAAGGCAGGGGCAGTCGAAGCGTGATTGGCGTTGCTGCTGAAGTCAGGTTTGACGTTCATGTCATGTCTCCCTTAGTGGCCCGAGCTTTCGCCCAAATAGGCTTCCCGCACTTTTGGGTGGCCTTTGATGTTATCAGGTGTGTCTTCAACCAGCGGTGTACCCTGCGCCAGAACGGTGATGCGTTCGGCCAAGGAAAACACAACATGCATGTCGTGTTCGATGATTGCGATGGTGATGTCCCGTTCGTCCTTGATCTGTTTCAGCAGATCAATGGTGTTGTTGGTGTCCGCACGGGCCATACCCGCCGTTGGCTCATCCAAGAGCAACAGGCGCGGATCCTGAGACAGACACATTGCGATCTCAAGCCGCCGTTTGTCGCCGCGGGATAGGGACGCCGCGTGCATGTTCCGCTTGTCAGACAGATTCATGTCTTCAAGCATCTCTTCGGCTTTGTCGCGCACCTCTGCCTGATTGCGCACGGCCGCAATTGCGTTCATTTTGAACGACCCGTCGAACTTGGCAAAGCAGGGGATTAGCATGTTTTCCATGACCGACAGATCTCCGAAGATTTCTGGCGTTTGAAATACGCGGCTGATGCCCATTTGGTTGATCTCGAACGGCTTGCGCCCCAGAACGGATTGTCCGTCGAACATGACCGATCCGGTATCCGGCACCAGCTTTCCGACCAGCACGTTCAGCAAGGTTGATTTCCCCGCACCGTTTGGACCGATGATCGCATGGACCGAGTTTTCGGCCACGCTGAGGTTCACATCGCCTAAGGCTTGCAGACCGCCGAAGCGTTTGTTGACGTTCTTGACTTCAAGAATTCCCATCTGTTCGCTCCTTATTCTGCGGGTTCAGTTGTGGCGGTGGTGTCGTCGTCTTTCGACTTCTTACCTAAGCCCAACATCCGGCCAATGCGCTGTCCGCCTTCAACCAAGCCACCCGGCAGGAAGATAACGACCATCATGAACATCAGTCCCAACGTCAGGTGCCAGCCTTTGCCCACGAAGGGGTAGACGATGGCCACGAAGAAATCTTCGATCCCGTCCGGCATAAAGGCGAACCATTGATGCAAAACCGTTTCGTTGATCTTTGAGAAGATGTTTTCAAAGTACTTGATAAACCCAGCCCCCAGAACCGGCCCGATCAAGGTACCAGCACCGCCAAGGATGGTCATCAAAACGACCTCGCCCGACGCCGTCCACTGCATCCGTTCGGCCCCAGCAAGTGGATCCATCGCCGCCATCAATCCGCCCGCAAGCCCAGCGTACATGCCAGAGATCACGAAAGCCGCCAAAGTGTAAGGTTTGGTGTTGAGGCCGGTGTAGTTCATCCGCTGTTGGTTGGACTTAACAGCCCGCAGCATCATCCCGAAAGGAGACCGGAAGATGCGGATAGCAAGATAGAACGCGACCAGCATGATAATGGCGCAGAAGTAGTAGCCAAAGTTGAAGTCAAAGCTCCACGCGCCGATATCCCAAGTGTAGGTTGACCGCATGGTCATCCCGAAAAGATGCGGCACGTTCGGCTCGCCTGCGCCCATCAAATACTGCGGGTCAGAGGTGTACACCTGCAAACCGGTTTCCCCGTTGGTGATCGGGAAGCCGAAGGAGCGGCCCAGAAGGTCCGAATATGCAATGGCGAACATCATCTGCGCAAAACACAGTGTCAGGATCGAGAAGTAGATGCCTGACCGGCGCAAACTGATGTACCCGATGATAACCGCCAGAATGGCAGAGACGATGATCGCCAGAACCAGCCCGGGCAGCACGTTATAGTCAAGCAGTTTGTACATCCAAACTGTTGCGTAAGATCCGGCCCCCAAGAAAGCGGCGTGCCCGAACGACAGATACCCAGTTAAACCGAACAGCAGGTTGAACCCGATGGCAAAGATACCGAAGTTCACGAACCGTTGCATCAAGTCGGGATAACCCGCGTTGAACTGCGCCATGGCGCTGCCTTCGGGGAAGGGGTTCAGCAACAAAGGTGCAAACATTGTCAGACAGAAGACAACCAGCAACAAGGTGGTGTCACGTTTTTCAAGACCAAACATGGTTATTCCTCCATCACGCCTTGACGACCCATCAGGCCGCGCGGACGCACGAGTAGAATGATAATTGCAATCAGATAGATGATAATCTGGTCAATGCCAGGAAGGATGTCTTTGACAGCGTTCATCGATGCAAAGCTTTCAAGGATACCCAAAAGGAAGCCCGCAAGGACAGCCCCCGGAAGCGATCCCATGCCGCCCACAACAACCACAACGAAGCTAAGCACCAGAAAGTCCATGCCCATGTGATAGTTCGGCGCGTTGATCGGCGCATACATAACGCCCGCCAAACCGGCGACCGCTGCCGCAAGCCCGAACATGATGGTGAACCGGCGGTCGATGTCGATTCCGAGCAGACCAACTGTTTCGCGGTCCGCCATACCGGCCCGCACAACCATCCCGAAGGTGGTGAATTGCAAGAAGGCAAAGACAATTCCGATGATCACAGCCGAGAAAGCAAAGTAAATCAGACGCCAGTACGGGTAGATCACCACGTTTGCTTCCCAACCCAGCATGACGCCAAAGTCAAAGCTGCCTTTGAACACGTCAGGGGCAGGGGTCTGAATAGGGTTCGCACCATAGAAATACTTGATGACTTCTTGCAGGACGATCGCCAGACCAAAGGTCACAAGGATCTGGTCCGCATGCGGGCGTTTGTAGAAGTGTTTGATCAGACCGCGCTCCATGATGAAGCCCACAAGGATCATGATCGGAATAGCGAATAAAATGGCCAGCGGCACTGACCAGTCGATTATGGTGCCGCCCATCTCGGGGCCGAACCAGCTTTCGACATAGGGCGTTTCCACTTTTAGCGGATTGCCCAAGAAATCTTTTTGGGTCGGATCTTCTGCCACAGAAGACAAGGTAAGAATGCGCTGCACCGTAACGGAACAAAACGCCCCGATCATAAACAGCGCGCCGTGGGCGAAGTTCACCACGCCCAGCGTTCCAAAGATCAAGGTCAGTCCAAGGGCAATCAACGCATATGCGGAGCCTTTGTCTAACCCGTTCAAAACTTGAAGAAGTATTGCGTCCATTGTGCCCACCTTAGACCCATGTCATCGCGGCTGCTAATCAGCTGCGGTTGTCCTTGAACAGGGCGCACCGCAAAGCGCGCCCTGTCATTACTGTTTGGTGCGTTAAATTACGCGCCTGGGTTACACTCACCCAGATCGCCACCGGCGAACATGGGGTGGTCAGGTGCATATTCGACCTGCGCACGTGGTGTAACTTCAACGATTTCCAGTGTGTCGTACTCGTTTGTTGGGTTCTCTTTACCCTTCATAACAAGCACATCTTTGAAGCACTGGTGGTCATCGCCACGGTATGTTGTTGGGCCATTGCCCATGCCGTCGAAGTCGAAGTCTTCGAGAGCTTCGTCAACGCCACACGGGTTGAATGTGCCAGCGCGCTCAACCGCATCCGCATAGAGCAACGTTTGAACGTAGCATGTGTGCGCTGAGTTGCTTGGTGGGCGACCGTACTTTTCACCGAAGGATTTGGTGAAGGCTTTAGAACCCTCATCCTGCAGCTGCCAGTTCCAGTTCATGGAGCCGATCACGCCTTGCACGTTTTCGCCCGCACCCGCAGCCATCAGCTCGGAATACAGTGGCACAACGATTTCGAACTTCTTGCCGTTCACTTCTTTGTTCAGCAAGTCGAACTGGATCGCGTTGGTCAAGGAGTTCACCATGTTCCCGCCGTAGTGGTTCAGAACCAGAACGTCGGCACCGGAGTTCAGAACAGGCGCGATGTAGGACGAGAAGTCAGTGGACGCCAAAGGTGTCAGCACGTTGTTCACAGTTTCCCAACCCATGGCTTCTGTCGCAGCAGCAATAGATTCCTGCTGTGTCCAGCCCCATGTGTAGTCGGCTGTCAGGTGGTAGGCACGACGCTCGGAACCGTAGGCGTTGTTCAGAACAGGGGCCAAAGCCGCCGCAGACATGTAACCGTTAAAGAAGTGACGGAAGCCGTTGGCTTTCTTATCTTTACCGGTTGTGTCGTTGGAGTGCGTCAGACCGGCCATGAAGATCACGCCAGCTTCTTGGCACAGACCTTGAACAGCAATCGCAACACCAGAAGAAGAGCCACCGTTAATCATAACAGCGCCGTCTTTTTCGATCATCGACTTGGCCGATGCGCGGGCTGCGTCAGATTTGGTTTGTGTATCGCCTGTGACGAACTCAACCTTCTTACCCAAGATGCCGTTCCCTTTAAGCGCTTTCGAGCTAAAGGTGTTCATCATGCCGCCGTCGCCTTCACCGTTCAGGTGCTGGACAGCCAGTTCTTGTGCGCGCAGCTCGTCCAGGCCTTCTTCGGCGTAAGGACCAGTTTGTGGCACGTTGAAGCCCAACGTGACGGATCCGCCAGTTGGTTCGTTTGTAAACGCGGCAGCTGAGGACGCCGTGAAAATAGTTGGCGTGGCAAAAGCTGCGCCGGCGATACCACCGGTTTTAAGCACGCCACGACGTGTAAAGTTAGATTTGGACATTTAATCCTCCCATTTCGTGAAATGCGGCAGATCGCTCCTCAACGACAAGCCGCGGGCACAAAGGTGCAAAGGCAATATGCCGCTGTGTCAGAAAATTACGCAACAAGGGGCTTGTTTGGTTGGTTTATTTTGTAAATAATTGCACAGCGCCTGTGTTATGTTTGTAAAGATTCTTATGTTGCATTGCAGAAACGCTTTGAAAAACCGGAACAATGAACGGAATGTCGCAGGTGGCCCGAGATACGTTGACAGGAAGCCGAATTCGCGAACGCCGCGTTATGTCCGGCCTGAAACAGGCTGATCTTGCCCGCCGTGCCGGAATTTCCGCGTCCTACTTGAATTTAATCGAACACAACCGCCGCAGAATCGGCGGCAAGCTGCTGCTGGACATTTCCCAAGTCCTAGAGGTCGAACCTTCCAGCCTGAGTGAAGGGGCCGAAGCCGGATTGATCGCGCAGTTGCGCGAGGCCTCAGCCGCCCGTGTCGGCTCAACCGCCGAACTTGACCGCACCGATGAGTTTGCGGGCCGGTTTCCCGGCTGGGCCGAACTTTTGTCCCTTAGCTATCAACGCATCCAAAGCCTGGAGCAAACGGTTGAGACCTTGAATGACCGTCTGGCCCATGATCCCGAACTGGCGGCGTCCGTCCACGAAGTCTTGTCTACTGTGGCGTCTATCCGGTCTACGGCGGCCATTCTGGTGGACACCGAAGAGCTTGAGCCAAACCTGCGCAACCGCTTTCATGGCAACATCGACAAAGACAGCCGCCGACTTGCGGACAGCTCAAAGTCTTTGGTCCGCTATCTTGATGAAGCCACAGACACCGCAACCCCGCAGGGGTCACCGCAAGAAGACGTTGAAACCTATCTGGTCGAGCATGCCTATCATTTTCCTGTGCTGGAAACCGGAGAGGCGACCCCCGAGGCTTTGGTGATCCACGATCCTCGTTTGCAATCACGCTCTGCGCAACACATCGCCCGTGGCATATTAGAACAATACAAGCGCGATGCTGAAGCTTTGCCTTTAGACGTCTTTACACGCGCCTTGGACGAGGGGCCGTTCGACCCCACCCATCTTGCGACGCGGTTTCGCGTTGGGGTGCAGGTTGTCCTAAGACGCATGGCGGCCTTGCCTGCGGGTTTGCCGGGGTCAGACTGTGGGCTCGTTGTCTGCGACAATGCGGGATACCCGATTTTTCGCAAACCAACCCCCGGATTTGTCTTGCCACGGTTTGGCGTGTCCTGTCCGTTATGGCCTGTCTTTCAAGCACTGTCCGCGCCGGGTCATGCGATGCTATCAACCGTCGCGCAGGCCCCGAGTGATGACACCCAGATGGCGTGTTATTCATACGCCTATCCCGTTGGCCCGCCAGCGTTGAACACGCCTCCGCTTTATCAAGCCATTATGCTGATGCGCCCCGCCACCGACGCCGTCGTACCCCAAGAGGTACGCCCCATTGGTACCACCTGCCGTCTGTGTCCGCGTGACTGTCAGGCCCGCAGAGAGCCGTCCATCTTGAGAGAAGGCTTTTGACAGCTTGACCGATTAAGGGAATAGTCGGTGGCCAAGACATCGGCGCATGCTCTGCCTGTGCCGACAAGGGGGAGGACACCGGATTGGATCGCACTGTTCTGATCGTTGAAGACGAGGCAAACATCGCCGAGGCGCTTGGCTTTTTGTTGCAGCGCGAGGGATGGACCGTTCACATTCACCCGACCGGCGAAGGCGTGCTTGAAATGGTGGAACAGGTCTCTCCGGTGTTGGTCGTGCTTGATGTGATGTTGCCGGTCCGCAGCGGGCTTGATGTGCTGGCAGATCTGCGCGCCAATGCGGCGACCGCTTCACTGCCCGTTCTTATGCTGACGGCCCGCGGCCAAGTCCGCGACCGTGATCAGGCCGAAAAGGCCGGTGTCAGCCGCTATATGACCAAGCCGTTTTCCAATCAGGAAGTGATCACCGCTGTGCGTGACCTTGTGGCTGTGGGGTAATCTATGGCCAAAAAGCCGCCTCTGTTTCTTGAACGCGATTCCTATCGGTACAGACGGGCTGTGGATGCTGCCCGCTTGTTGCCGGTGCTCGGCGTTTTGCTTTGGCTTATCCCCGCATTCTGGAGCCAAGCGGCAGCCCCTTCAACGCCACTGTCCCAAGCGATGCTGTATATCTTTGTGGTCTGGCTGCTTTTGATTGGGCTTTGCGCATTTGTCTCATCGCGCATTGCGCGCCGGGGGGATGCCTCAAACGATACAATGTCGGATGAGCCCACAACTGCGTCCGTCCCCGATCCTGACGTTGAAAGCTGACGTCGATGGTGTCGCTTAATCTCCTTGTTGCGGTCTGTCTGATCTACGTGGCCTTTCTGTTTGCAGTGGCCTTTGCAGCAGAGCGGGCCGCACTGGCAGGCAAGGGCGGCTGGCTGCGGTCGCCTTTGATCTACACGCTATCCTTGTCGATCTACTGCACCGCTTGGACCTTTTATGGCGCGGTTGGCAACGCCGCCAGATCAGGGATGGAGTTTGTCACAATCTACCTTGGCCCGACCCTTGTGATGATCGGTTGGTGGTGGGGACTGCGCAAAATGGTACGCATCGGACGCGCCCAACGGGTCACCTCTATCGCGGACCTTATCTCATCGCGCTATGGCAAATCGAACTTGCTGGCGGCCTTTGTTACGGTGATGGCTGTGATTGGGGTCACCCCCTATATCGCCTTGCAATTGCAATCGGTGACCCTGTCTGTGTCGATCTTCTTGCCCGAAGCACAAAAGCTATCTGCAGCATCCAGCGAAAGCGTATCCGGCACGTTCTACGTGGCCGTCGGACTGGCCTTGTTCACGATCCTGTTCGGCACCCGCAACCTAAGCGTGGACGAGCGGCAATACGGGGTTGTCATCGCCATCGCGGTTGAGGCCGTGGTCAAGCTGCTGGCCTTGCTTGCGGTTGGCATCTTTGTGGTGTGGGGGCTGTCCGGTGGTGTGTCTGAGACGATGGCCCGCATCGACGCCTCGAGCATTGGCACATGGGAAGTTGACCGCAGCAGGTGGGTGGCGCTGACGGGTCTGTCTGCGGCGGCGTTCTTGTGTCTGCCCCGTATTTTTCAGGTCATGGTCGTCGAGAACGATGATGAGCGGCACCTGCAAACCGCAAGCTGGGCCTTTCCGCTGTACCTCTTTTTGATGAGCCTTTTCGTTGTCCCCATCGCAGTGATCGGGTTGGACATTATGCCCGCAGGGTCGAACCCCGATTTGTTCGTTCTGACCATCCCGCTCAGTCAGGGGCAAAACGGTCTGGCACTTTTCGCCTTTCTGGGGGGGTTTTCATCTGCCACCTCCATGGTGATTGTCGCGACTTTGGCGCTTGCTACGATGGTTTCTAATCACGTTGTGATGCCGATATGGTTGTCCGCCAATGGCCGCGGGGCTTCTGTGTCCGGGGATGTGCGCAACGTGATCATCCTCGCACGGCGGCTGTCGATCGGGCTGATCATCGGGATGGGATACATCTACTATTCGGTCTCGGGCGGCGGGGCGTCCTTGGCGGCAATCGGGTTGATCTCTTTCGCGGGCGTTGCCCAGTTTTTGCCCGCCATGTTGGGCGGAATTTACTGGCGTGGGGCTACGCGGGTCGGGGCCTTGGCGGGCCTTTGTGTGGGCTTTTGCGTCTGGGGTTATACGATGCTGCTGCCAAGCTTTGCGTCAGGCGCATCGGTGCTGGCCCCGCTGTTAGAGGCTGGCCCTTTCGGGATCAGTTGGCTGAGACCCCAAGCCCTGTTCGGCATCGAAGGGTTGGACTTAACGGTGCACACGGTCGTTTGGTCCCTGTTCTTGAACACATTCGCGTTTTGCGTGGTCTCATTGCTGAGCTTCCCGTCGCCGCTGGAACGCCTGCAAGGGGCGCAGTTTGTCAGCGTGTTTGACTATTCGGGACGTCCGCGCAGCTGGTCTGAATCGCGCGCGGGCAGCGAAGACTTGATGATTATGACCCAACGGATTTTGGGGCCCATTGAGGCGCAGACCCTGTTCCAATCCGAGGCGTTAGAGCAGGGGATTGAAGGGCGTTTGCCGGATCCAACCCCAAGCTTTGTGCAACGGTTAGAACGTGAGTTGGGTGCGTCAGTGGGGGCGGCCACCGCCCATGCGATGATCGGACAGATCGCGGGTGGCTCGGCCGTATCGGTGCAAGACCTGCTGGCGGTGGCGGACGAATCTGCGCAGATGCTTGAATACTCCGGCCAGCTGGAAGCCAAGTCGAACGAGCTTGCGCATACCGCCGGTCAGTTGCGGCAGGTCAATGAAAAGCTGACGGAGCTTTCCGTGCAAAAGGATGCTTTCTTGTCCCAGATCAGCCACGAGCTGCGCACGCCCATGACCTCGATCCGCGCGTTCTCTGAAATTCTGCGCGACACAGGCGCGATGGATGAGGCCGACAAGTCCAAATACGCGTCTATCATCCACGTGGAAGCGATCCGGCTTACCCGATTGCTGGATGATTTGCTGGATTTAAGCGTTCTCGAAAACGGGCAGGTGAACCTGAATTTGCAAACGGGTTTGCTGCCTGACGTGCTAGACCGCGCGGTGACGACAGCGCTTGCCAGTGCCGAGCCTGCCTTGATCGTCAAGCGTGATATTCCAAGCGAAAACATTGCCTTGCACACCGATCTTGATCGATTAACGCAGGTGTTTATCAATTTGGTCGCCAACGCGCAGAAGTACTGCGATGCAGATGACCCGACGCTTGAAATCAATGTGCGCACCGACGCTGATATGCTGGTGTTGGATTTCAAAGACAACGGCAGTGGCGTTCCCAAATCGGCGCAATCGGTTATCTTTGAAAAGTTCTCTCGGGTGAATGAGCAAACCGGCAATGGTGCTGGGTTGGGCTTGGCCATTTGCCGCGAAATTATGCACCGTTTGGGCGGCGATATAGCCTATCTGGCCATGCCTCAAGGCGGTGTGTTTCGCGTTCGTTTGCCCCTGTCATTGCAAGCCGCTGCGCAATAGCGCGTTTTCGTTAAACCGCTGGTAACCAGTGCGGCCTAAAAAGAGGTCTGAAACGTGAACGCGCGGGGGCGCGAAAAGGGTCAACTTGAATACAACCGCTGCATCAGTGATGGGCCGCAAAACGGTCGCCGGTCGGGCGTTGAAAGAGGCGCGGGCGATGTCCGTGCCGAAAGCCTTTCGGTTGTCCATCTCGAAATCGGCTGACACTTTGTTTGACCTCGCCCTTGCGGTCATCGGGGCGACCCAATCCGTCATGACCCAAAGCGATCTTTGCGCGGTCTTCACCGCAGACAAACTGATGTTGCTGCTTGATGGTCCAAACGGTCAACCGGGCGCTGCATTGATGGACCCTGCGGTGGTGTCCGGGCTTGTCCAACAACAAACCATGGGCCGCGTTACGGCGGCCACAGACGATGAACGCGCCATGACGCGCACCGATGCTGCCATGATGGCCCCCTTGCTGAACGACGTGTTTGAACGGGTCACCACCTTGCTTGAAACCGAGGATGATCGCGCCATTCTGCGCGGCTTTCAGTTTGGTGCGCAGGTGCTTGACCCGCGTCTGATCGGCCTGTCGTTGGAAGAAAACGAATACCACGTTCTGCGTTTGACGCTTGATGTGGCGGCAGGCACACGGCAAGGCGACGTTCTTTTGGCGTTCCCTGTCGCGTCATCTGAGACCATGGCGGACCCCTATGGCGGATCCGACAGCGCGGGTCAAAGCCATGCCCTGCATGACACCGTGATGGCTGTGAAAACCGAACTTGATGCCATCATTTGCAAAGTGCGCATCCCCTTGCGGGATATCGAACAATGGACGGTCGGGACCTCGCTTGCCGTCGAACGCGATACGCTAAACGAAACCGCCCTTTATGCTCAAACCGGCCGCAAGCTGGGCGTTGGCAAACTGGGTCAAAAGTCGGGGTTTCGGGCGTTGCGTCTGGTTAAGAAAACGGCCAGCTATTCCGGTCCCGACAGACGCGGGATGCATGGGTTGCTGGCGGGTGATGACGATATGCCCGCCGAAAGTGCGGCTGTCCCATCGTTCGACACGGCGCCAGCAGCAGAGCCAATGATGCCGGACACACTTGAGATGCCAGATATGGCTGCTGCACCGATGGATTTGGGCGAAGGGGGCATGGATCCGGTAGATTTGTCTACTGATTTGCCGGACTTGCCACCGATGGAGTTTGACGCGGAAGGGGACGGTTTGCCCGACTTGCCGCCGCTTGAATTCGATCCGGACAGCGATGATCTGCCGGAGCTTCCACCGCTGAGCGCGGATTAAGGGCGCGCGCGCTTACCGGGCCATAGCCTCAAGCGTTGGGCGCATCCCGCCAAGATCGTAGCCCGCAGCCTGCGTCGCGGCCAGAATGTCATCAACGCCCATCTCACCGACCGCCCCTAAGGCCCAAACGATTGAACTGCGCGTGCCAGAGGCACAATAGGCCAGAACCGGACCTTCATTGTCGGCAATCGCCGCATGTTGGGCTGCCACCAGATCGCTTGTCATCGTGGTGTGGGTCACAGGCATTAACACGAATTTCAGCCCCGCGGCTTCGACGGCTGCCTTTAGGGCGGCTGCCTGATGGCTTGGCGGCACCTCTTCATCGGGGCGGTTGCAGATCACTGTTTTGATGCCTGCGGCTGCAATCGTGGGCAGATCATCCACCTCAATTTGAGGCGAAACAAAGTAGGTTGCAGTGATTTGTCGCATCATAAGTCCTTATGGGGTCGCGGCGGTTGGCGTCTTGCCTAAGATCATGCGGTCAATCTGTCCAGCCTCAGGCCAACCGAAGGTGCAAGCCCCATGCCGATCAGCATCGCGCCAAAGAACACCAACCCGCCTGATCCGCCGTAGCTAAGCGAGGCGATTGCAGGTCCGGGGCAAAGGCCCGCAAGACCCCATCCCATGCCAAACAGGACCGATCCACCGACAAGCCGTGTGTCAATTTTGGGGGTCGAAGGCTGTGGAAACTGACCGCCGACCAAGGGTGTACGGGACTTGGTCATCTGCCAAGCGATGGCCATCGGGATGATGGCGCCGCCCATGACAAAGGCCAGTGTCGGGTCCCAGTCGCCAAGAATATCAAGCCAGCCGATTACTTTTGTGGTGTCCGTCATGCCAGACAAAGACAGGCCCGCCCCAAACAGCGATCCAGCCAGAAGTGCGAAAATCATGCGCATCAGATGACCCCCAAAGCATGGCGGAAGAGGGCAACTGTGATCGCGCCTGCGCCGATGTAAATCAGGGTTGCCACGATCCCGCGCACCGAAAACCGGCTGATCCCGCAGACACCGTGGCCTGATGTGCATCCGTTTGCGATCCGTGTTCCGACGCCGACAAGCAGACCCGCCGCGATCAAGACGCCGATGTTCGAGGTCACATTGGTCTCGGACGTGCCGCCCATCAACATCATCAAAGCGGGCACTGCGACCAATCCGGCAATGAAAATCAGCCGTTCTTGCCCGACCTGTCCTGCGCGGCCTGTACCGTCGACCAGACCGCCGACGATGCCGCTTGCGCCCATGATCCGGCCGTTGGCAAGCAGAAACACTGCCCCGCCCAATCCGATCAGCAGGCCGCCAAGCAGCCCATAGACCCAGTCCATTTCCATTGTCGTATCCTTAAAGCTTGTTGATGGGCAGTTTCAGAAAAACGTCGCCCTGATCATCTGGTTCAGGCAAATTACCCGCCCGCATGTTAATCTGAAGGCTTGGCACGATCAGTTTGGGCATGGGCAAGGTTGCATCCCGTGCTTCGCGCATTTCTACAAATGCCTCTTTGGCCGCATCGCCGCCGATGTGAATGTTCTTGGCTTTTTGCTCACCCACGGTGGTTTCCCAGGCAAAAGCATCGCGGCCGGGGGCTTTGTAATCATGCCCCACGAAAATGCGGGTTTCATCCGGCAGGGCCAGAATTTTCTGAATACTATCAAAAAGCATTTGCGCCGATCCGCCCGGAAAATCGCAGCGGGCTGATCCGAAATCAGGCATGAACAGCGTGTCACCCACAAAGGCCGCATCCCCGATCACATAGGTCAGGCAGGCAGGCGTGTGCCCCGGCGTGTGCATCACATCGCAGCGCATTTGCCCGATGTGCAGGCTGTCCCCGTCTTTGAACAAGGCATCAAACTGCGATCCATCCCGCTGAAAGGCCGTCCCTTCGTTGAAGACTTTGCCAAAGGTGTCTTGCACCATGGTGATATTCGACCCGATGCCTATTTTGCCGCCCAGTTTGTCTTGCAGATAAGGCGCCGCAGACAAATGATCTGCATGGACATGGGTTTCGAGTATCCATTGCGGGTTGAGCTTTTGATCTTGAACGTAAGCAATCAGCGCGTCCGCTGATGACGTATCGGTTCGCCCAGAAGCATGATCGAAATCCAGAACCGAATCCACGATTGCGCAGGCTGTGCCGCTTGGGTCTTTGACCACATAGGACACTGTGTTGGTGGCGTTGTCGAAAAAGGCTGTGACGTCAGGGCTCATGGGGCATCCTCCGCTTTCCACATTAAACATATGTTTTTCTGAATGTGTTGCAAGCGAAACTTGCGAAAGCGCCGTGACGTTACCCGAGTGATATCCCCACAATCACCATCATCAACCCAATCGCCGAGACAAACAATGCACCAAGGTTCATCGGCACAACCCGTTTGACCGCATCGCGCAAGTCCTCGTCGCTCAGGTTTGCTTGTTTTGCCCGCGCCACTTTCACGATGCACCAGAACAGCCCGATCATTCCAAGCACGGTCAATCCAGCGCCTGTCCAGACGATGTAGTCGAAAATTGTGGGTGCGTTTGTTTCCATGCCCCGCTGGCTAGCGCAAAGTGTTGTGGGGCTGCAAGACTACTTTGAAAAGGTCAGGGGAATTTGGAACCTGTATTGCGCCTTGTTCAACCCTTTTGGGGCTTTTGCAAAACGGCCCGCCCGTTGCACGGCCTTTATTGCAGCCTGATCGAGCGCGGCATTGCCTGACGAGCGTGACAAAGATAGTCCCTTAAGCCGTCCGTCCCGCCCCAAAGTCAAAACAACCTTGGCGGTGCCTGTTGCTTTGGTTCCACGCGGATAGCGCATATTGCGTCTGATCTTGCGCTGGATTTGCGCGTTCCAACGGGCTTGCAATGACGCGGTCTGTGCTTTGCTGAGACTTTGGGCAGCAACCGTCCCGCCTGAGCTGGTCGCTTTGGCGGCACCTGACCCGCTGGCCTGCTTTTTGGGGGCAGGGGCTTGGGCCGGCTTTGGTTGCGCGACCTTAGGTTTCGCGGGGGCCGGTTTCGGCGCGGGTTTGGTAACCTCTGGCTTTGGGGTCACGGGTTTGGGCTTTGGCACAGGCTTGGGAACCGGCGGGGGCGCAACTGGCGTTGTCTCAACAACAGGATCTTGCATGGGCGTGACCTCAACAAGGTCCGGCAGAGAAGGCAGCGCCACGGGTGTTGTCGGTTGCGTCGGCTGTGCGACTACGGGGGTTTGCTGCACAGGTTGAACGGGGCGCGCGGCCACCGCTGTCATCGTTTGCGCAATGTCCGGTTGCTGTTGCCAACGATCTGCCATGGCTTGCATTTGGGGTGCTGCCCCTTGCAGGCTCACGCTATCAGCACCCTGATCGCCGCCCGCTTGTGCACCGCCGTCGGGGGCCATCCAATAGAACACCCCAGCATGCAACGCCGTCGCAATCAGACCGAACAGAATGATGCTCAAGACGCCGCGCATCACTTGTCTCCGGTCACAAGTTGGGTCGATGTGATGCCCGCCGCCGCAATTTTCGGTAACAGTTGTGCCAATTCCGAAGCAGGCAAGTTTGCATCCACGCGCAGGGTTAAAATGGTACCTGTCGGATGACGGCTAAGGGCCGCCAATGCCGCTTGGTCGCGCAGGCCAGCGTATCCGTAGTCGCCCTTTGCACTGACGTAGAACGTGTCGGGGTCAGCCTTTTCAAGCTGGGTCGCCTCGGCACTTGGCACGCTGACCTCAAAGGGTTCGGGCGGCGCGATGCTGGCGCTCATCAAGAAGAAGATGAGCAGCAAGAACACCACATTGATCATCGGCACAATGCTTTCAGTGGCGCGGCGGCGCGTGGGAGGCGGCGAGAAATCCATGCGCTATTCGACCACGACCACAGTGCTGAACCCGGCGGCGTTCAGGGCCTCAATCACCTCGACCAGGCGTTGCACATTTGTGGTCTCACTTGGGCGCAGCAGGATTGCGTCGGCGGGCGTTGCCATCAAACCTTGAAGGGCGGTTACAAGCCCGCCTTGATCCATGGTGACCCCGTTAAGCGACAGCCCATCGGGTGCTACGCCCACCAATCGCGGCGGCCCGTCATAAGGCGCGTCTGTGCCGGACAAAGCCACGGGCAGGGCCATATCCTGTCCGAAGCGCGACGCCAGCATAAAGAACACGAGCAACAGAAACACCACGTCGATCATCGGCGTCAGGCTGGGCCTGCGCGCGCGTCGGCTGGGGCCAAGGCTGAACATCAGCGCGGGCCTCCTCTCGTGAAAATGCGGGTGGCGATGTCTTCAAGATCGGCTTGAATGCGGTCGGTGATGCTTTCAAACCATGTCAGTGCCATCGACGCAGGAATCGCGACGGCCATGCCCGCGGCGGTGGTCAGCAAGGCCTCCCATATCCCTCCGGCGAGGGCTGCGGGATCAGCGCGGCTGCCTGCCTCTTGCAAGGCTTGAAAGGCTTCGATCATGCCAAGCACGGTTCCCAAAAGCCCCAGCAAGGGGGCGATTGTTGCGATCAGTTCCAAGATGCGCAGACCGCGACGTGTTTCCGCCAGATCGGCTTTTGCAAAACGCATCGTTTCTTCGCGGGCGGCCGTGTCGGACAGTCTGTCGTCCTTACGGGCCGTTATCGCACGGTACGCCAGCCGCGCCCGCACGGCGCCGCGGTTTTCAACGGCTGACAAAGCCCGATCTACCGATCCGTCTTCCCAAGCCGATACAGCGACTTCGACCCGCCGCTTGGCCCAAGCCCCCATCCGCGACAATCGCCAAAGCTTCCACAAGATCACTGTCAACGTGATGATGCTCAGCCCCGCGATCAGCCAAAGCGTGATGCCGCCCTGTTCCAAAAACGGGATGATATTGTCTTGGATCATTTTTGGTCTCCGGTTTCGGGCCACAAGGCGTTCACGATCGCATCTAGGCCGTCGGTCAAGGCCGCTGGGCCGGGTTGCAGGATCAAAGGCGATTTGATTTCCACAATGCGCCCGTTTTTGACGGCAGGGATGGCATCCCAACCCGGACGAGCGATGATTTTCTCGGGCCGTACTTTCTTGCCGCACCACGACGCGATGATCACGTCAGGGGCGGCGTCAATGATCTGGGAAGGGTCCAAGATACGGGCCTTGGCGCCTTGTTCCGCACGCAGTTGCGCAAAGACATCCATGCCACCTGCAATCTCGATCAATTCCGACACCCAAGAGATGCCAGAAATCGGTGGGTCATCCCATTCTTCAAAATAAACGCGGGGGCGTGTGGGACGCGGGGTTGCTTTAAGACGCGCGAGCTTACTCTCAAACCCACGCACAAGCGCCTCGGCCTTGCCAGCGCATCCCAAAAGCGCCCCGAGTGTGCGGATCATATCCAAAATCTCAGACACGGATCGTTGGTTGAAGGCATGCACGGTGACACCTTGCTTGATCAAATCCGCTGCAATGTCGGCCTGTAAGTCACTGAATGTCAGCACAAGATCGGGGTTGAGGGTCAGAATTTTTGGCACATCCGCCGAAGTGAACGCACCCACGCGCGGCTTTTCACGGCGGACCCGGCTCGGGCGGACCGCATAGCCCGTGACCCCAACAATCCGCCAGTCTTCGCCAAGCAGATATAGCGTCTCAACGGTTTCCTCGGTGAGGCAAACGATGCGCTCAGGAGGGAAGGCCATCACACATCCTCCGCAGTGCTGATCACATCAAGCGGCTGAAACACAAGCCCCGCATCCGTGTGCTGCAAGTGTGCAGAGACGCCGAAGACATCGCGCAGGTTGTCAGAGGTCAGCACCTTTTCCGGCGCCCCGTTCGCAACGATCCGGCCTTTGTCCATCAAGACCAACCGCGTGCAATGTCGTGCAGCCAACCCCAGATCATGCAGCGACACCAACACGGCCTTGCCGTCCTGCGCCAGCCCCGCAAAGACCTGCATCGCGCCGATTTGGTTGGCTGGATCAAGGCCTGCAATGGGTTCATCCGCCATCAGCAGTGGCGTGTCTTGGGCCAGCACGCGGGCGATCAACGCCCGCGCTTGTTCTCCGCCGGACAGTTCGGTCGCGGTGCGGGTGCGGAAAGCCTCAAGTCCCATGCGGTCGATCGCGGCATCAATGGCGGTTTGGTCATTATCGCTCAGCCCTCCGCCCTTGGGCAGATGCGGTGTGCGCCCCAATGCGATCAGCGTTTCGACGCTGACAGGCCATGCAATGTCGCGTGCTTGCGGCATCCAAGCGGCCTGTTTGGCGCGGTCTTTGGGTGTAAGGTCCGTCAACGAACACCCGCCCTTGGCCGCAATCAACCCCAGCGCCGCCCGCATCAATGTGGTTTTACCAGCACCATTCGGCCCGATTAGCCCGACGCATTCGCCTCGGGCGATGTCCAGTGAGACGCCATCGACCACAGGGCAGCCTTGGCGGGTGACGGTCAGGTTTTCAAGGCGCAGCAAGCTCATCTAACTTCGCCCCGCGTTTTGTAGATCAGATGCAAAAACAAGGGTGCGCCGACTAGCGCCATCAGAACACCCAGTTTCAAATCCCGATCCGGCAGGATCAAACGAACCGCAATATCTGCCATCAGAACCATAGCGGCCCCGCCAAGGGCAGACGACCACAACAACCGCGACGGTTTTGCGCCAACAAAGGGGCGCAAGATGTGTGGCACCACAAGGCCGACAAAGCCAATGGCACCCGCCACGGCCGTGGCCGCGCCCACGCAGGCGGCCGTTCCGATGACCAGTTTCAGCCGCAGGTGGCTTAGGCGTATCCCCATCGCTTCGGCGGCGTCTTCGCCCAAGGTTAGTGCATCAAGCCCGCGTCCCATGGACCCCAAAAGCACCCATCCAAGCGCCATGAACGGCAGGGCGATCCAGACGTGCTCAAAGGAGCGGTCTGCCAGTGATCCAAGCATCCAGAACACGATCTCGGACGCCGCAAAGGGGTTGGGCGACAGGTTCAAAACAAGCGACGTCAGGGCCGAGGCGAGCGCCGAGATTGCAATCCCGGCAAGGATCAAGGTCATTGACCCGCCACGCGGACCTGCCAGCGCCAGAACCAGCAGCACCGCAATAGTGGCCGCGGCCAACGCTGCCAAGGGCAGGGCCAACGCAAAGGCCAATGCGGCACCTGTTTGAATGGCCAGAACCGCGCCCAATCCGGCAGAAGCAGAGACCCCGATTAACCCAGGCTCGGCCAGCGGGTTACGCAAATATCCCTGCATAGCCGCGCCAGCCAGCCCCAATGAGGCGCCGATCATCACCGCCAGCAAAGCGCGGGGCAGGCGGATATCGCGCATGACGATGGTCAGTGGTGTGCCATCATCGCGGATCAGCGCAGACAGGCTTTCCATGGGGGTTGCTGTCGCAAAGCCGACGACGACCGAAATGCAGAACAGCACGCTGCAGAGAAGGATTAGACCAATGGAAAGCCTCATTGCCCAGCCTCCATCGACAAACGCAGTTCGCGCATTTTGGCGATGGCGTTGAGAACATATGGGGTGCCACAGGCCCAATCGCGGTCGGTCAGCTCACCGGCGATCAAGGTATCTGGTAGGGCGCGCAGGGCAGGGTGGCTCAGGTTGTCTTCGGCCCGCGACTGGCCGGGGTAGCCGCGTCCGGTGATGATGATATCAGGCTCAAGCAAGATCAGCTGTTCGAGCGGGATTTTACCTGGGCCGCTGATGCCAACCTCGCTTGCAACGTTGCGAAAGCCCGCGATGGTCAGGATCTCGTGGGCCAATGTCTTGTCGCCCGATGTGTAGTTGTTGACGTAAGACAGGGCGACGCGGGGGCCGTTCAGAGGCGCGTCCGACAAACCCGCAAGATCGGCATCGAACTTGGCCAAGACCGCATCCGTTTTGTCCTGCTGACCTAAGGCTGATCCAATGCCGCCCAATATGTCGCGCACATCTTGCATCGAATAGGCAGGGGGGAAGACGGCGACCTCGATCCCGAGATTGCGCAAAATAGACAGTGTGGCCGGAGAGTTGAACGTGCCCGCTAAAACCAGATCGGGCTTCAACAGATACACCTCTTCTGCGCCGGACCCGTTTGTGGGAAAGGCTTGTGCCGCTTCGGCCATGGTTGAGGCATCAGGGTTCTGGGCAAGGTGACTGACAGAGACCAGTTGATCGGGGTCCGCCAGCATCAGGGCGAGCTGATCCGTGCACAGATTGATTGACACAACACGGGCGGGCCGGTCAGCCACGGCAGGTGCCGTCCAAGCCGCGCCAGCCAATGCCAGCGCGGCCAGTTTTGCTATGATCCTAGAATTTCGCACGGACCCCAAAGAACACCGCGCGATCTGATGTGCCGTAGCCATTCGTGGTTTGGTATTCTTCGTCAAAGAGGTTGTTCACCCGCAGATATGCCGTAGCGGAATCGTTGATTTCATAGCTGAGATCGGCGTTGACAACGGTGTAGTCCGCCTGCGGAACACTCGGGAACCCGTCATCAGCGCGGCCTGCAATATGGCTAAGCGAGATGGAGCTGCTAAATTGCGACGTCCATTGCGCTGAGACACCCAATGTCAGGTCATGCTCAGGCACACGCACCAGCTGGTTGCCGTTGCGATCGGCGGCATCGGTGTAAGTATAGCTGCCGAAAAGCTCAAACCGGTCGCTGAGTGGTACCGCGCCTGCAAGTTCGATGCCTTGGGTTGTGCTGGTGCCGGATACCTGCGCATAGGCATTGGTGGCGAAGTCAAAATCAATCAGATCATCGATTTCCGTATAGAAGGCCGTGGCCTTGACGTATGCGCCGCTGCCGTAGCTGTGTTCGATCCCAAGCTCAAAGCTGCGGCTTGTTTCAGGCTCTAGCGCTGCGTTGCCGAAGGGGCCAAAGAGTTCATAGAGAGAGGGCGCACGGAACCCGTTGGCAAGGGCTGCACGCACCACAGTGGCGTCCGAAATGCGGTAGGCTGCGGCGAGACGCGCCGTGGTGAAGCCGCCAAATTCCGAATGGTCATCGTGGCGCAGGGCAAAGGACAGATCGAGCGCGTCTGAGGCTGCATACTGAACTTCGCCAAAGACGGAGACGGTTTCATAGTCGCCACCGGACCCGTCAACGAGGAAGGATTCGTCGGAATAGTTGGCCCCAAAGGCGAGCGTCATATTCGACAGCTCTGCCACGCCCTTGTAGCTCAGCTCGGACCGGTCGCCTTCAAAATCTTGGCTGAAGCCTTGAGCGTAGAACCGGTCTGTTGTGGCATAAGACGCCGCAATTGTGTGCTGGATCCCACCGCCATCGATTTCAGCATAAAGCCGCAGCGCACGGCGTTCGGCCTCTTCTGTGCCTGTTGTGTCGGCAAGTGAAAACGCAGGTGCAGGGAAGCCGTCTTGGTCGGTTTCCGAGTTTTGGGCGAAAATCGTAAAGCCCAGCTTGATGGCGTCTGTTGCATCATAAGCACCGGACAAGATCAGAGTTGTGGCTTCATGGCCGTCGGCCTCGGTGTTGCCGTCGTTTTCATCTGCGGAAGAAAATCCGTCTGTGCGCAGGTGCGACAAGGTCAAGGCCACTTCGCCACGCTCAGACTTGGTCGCGACACCGAACTGGGCACTGTAGGTGTCATAGCTGCCAAATTCTGCAGCCGTTGTGATGGTTGTGCCCAATTCGGTCGGGCGGGTAGTGGTAATGTTGATAACGCCGCCGATGGCCTCTGACCCAAAGAGCGCGGATTGCGAGCCTTTCAGGATTTCGACCCGCGACAGACCTGCTGAGGTCAATGTGCCAAAATCAAAGGCAGTCTGAACGCTTGCCGGGTCGGTGATGTCGATCCCGTCAATATAGACCGGAATATAGCGCGCAGACAGACCGCGAATACGCACAAAAGTCAGCGCGCCCGCACCCCCATTGCTGCTGGTGGACACACCGGGCAGAAGGTCGATTGTATCGGCCACACGGGTGGTCGAGGAGCTTTGCAAATCATCTGCTTCAACGATTTCAACCGTGGTGCCAGTGCGTTTCAGCTCGGTTGGGGTCTGGTTGGCGAAGACGGTGATTTCGCCAAGATCAATGATGTCTTGGGCGGCCAGTGGTGCAGCAGCCAAGCCTGCCAATGCAGTGCTCAAAAAGAGATGTTTCATGCGTTTTGCCTTTCCAAAGCAAGGAGCCTCTGGCTCCGGTCGAATATGAGTATTTGGAAAGGGTAAAGGGCCCCTTCCGCCAAGGTGATTGCCACCGCTGCGGAAAGTCCGCCGACACACACGCACCCCGCGTCTGTCTCCGGGTGATCGCTTTGGCAGGTCTCCTGACTTGCGGGTCGATGTGCCTGTTGGACCTTCCCGACCCTCGTTTGGGGGTCAGTGGCATATGCCAACAACACTCGCCGCTTACAGTTGCGGGGGCAGTCACGGTCTTGGGGCTGGCCCCGCACCGTGTTCCCTTTAACGACGAGTCGCCCCGCCGAACCAAAGTAGCCCCGTGGTTAACGACAGATTGCAGGCGGGGCAAGCGGGCTTTGCGACCTATCCAAGTGTAAAACCGAAGGCTGCCCAATCGGGCTTGCCTGTCTTGGGGCAGGGCGGTAGGGAGAGAGCCTTACCCAATACCCATAGCGCCGGAGCATCCTATGAACGAGCAAGTCACCGACACATCTTATCGCGTCACCGCCGACGAATTGCGCGCGTTTATTGAACGGATCGAGCGTTTGGAGGCCGAGCGCAAAGACCTTGCCGAGCAGCAAAAAGAAGTTATGGCCGAAGCCAAGGGCCGCGGGTACGACACCAAAGTGATGCGCAAAGTGATCGCGCTGCGCAAGCGGGATAAGGACGACATTGCCGAGGAAGAGGCGGTGTTGGAGATGTATAAAGAAGCTTTGGGGATGTGATTGTCGGCGTTTGATGTGGGGCTTCGGAAAATGGTTTTCTTGCCCCCTCAAGGCCCCAAAAACGTAACCCCCGGCACCCGCGCGACCTCTAGCATGTCTTCGTCGTAAAGATCCGAGATGTGGTCAACCATGTCTTCGGTGATCCCCGGCACATCCAGTTCTTCTTCGATTTGTTCCTCGATCGCGTATTTTTCCAAGAAGGCAGACACGACGCGGCGCTTTTGCACTTCGGTCAGGCCGGGCTTTTCGCCAAGATAGCTGCGCAGGCGCGACAACCCTTCGGGGGTCATAATGTCTGCGATCAGATCAAAGGCGCCGTCGACCTCGAAGTTGGGGGCGACGCCGGCCATCTCGCGGATGATTTGTTCCCAGATCAGCGGCGTGTCTTCATTGCACCAAACGGTCATCGAAATGTCGGGCAGGGCCTCTGAAATGCCAGCCAGCATATCCGACCAGCGCACAGCCGCAGGATCGGTGCCTTTGATGAAGTCCTCAAAGTTCTCCTTGGGCGAGCGTTCAAAAACGGCAGGCAAAAAGCTGACCGGATTGCGCATCCCGACAAAAAGCTCAATCTGGTCGCCGCGAAATATCTTTTGCAATTGGGCCAGCCGCATCATCGCGTTTGGGTACAGCTGTGAATTGCGGATCGCGCCGCGGGGTGCGCAAAAGAAATTGGCGTTGGACAGGATCATGCGATCGGCAGTTTCGTCGTCCAGTATCGCATCAATCAACACTTCGCGCGCATCAGCAGCGGGCGGATCGGTGCGCATGGCCAGCAGCGTATCGCGGATCAACGCACGGTATTTGCCCGGCCCGGGCACCGCAACACCCTGCGTTGTCAGCACTGATTTGTTCTTCAAAAGCGATTTTAGCAGCCGCTCTTCATCCGTGAAATGAGCGCCCGCGTGGAGTACAATTTGCATGTTAACCTGCTGTTTACCTCGGTCTCAGAGGTAAAGGGTGCAGGTCTTTACGTCAAACAGGATCGCACAACTCAAAAAAACAACAAATTTCCATCTTGCGAGAGCCGCAATTCCGTTTTAAACGCCCCTCCAGTGCCCCTATAGCTCAGCTGGTAGAGCAATTGATTTGTAATCAATAGGTCCGC
>CAZWSE010000013.1:0-44489 GCA_964636575.1 uncultured Sulfitobacter sp.
TGGCATCGACCAGCTTTGCAGGCGGGCATGCCCAAAACTGGACGCTTGAACCGTCTCTGTCACAGGTTTCGTTCGGGTCCATCAAGAACGACTACGTGGGTGAATCACACAGTTTCGGGACAATCAGCGGTGCGGTCACCGCCGAAGGTGCGGTGACCATTGAATTGGGTCTCGCTTCGGTCAGCACCAACATCGACATCAGAAACGAGCGTATGTTTGAACATGTTTTCCAAGGGGCGGCGACCGCAACGCTGTCCGCGCAACTGGATATGGAAGCGCTCTCGGCGTTGGAAACAGGACAAGCCACAACGATTGAAACAGAAGGCACGCTTGATCTGTTGGGCACCCAAACCGAGCTTGATGCAATGTTCTTTGTCATGCGGATTAGCGAAGAACGTGTATTGGTTACGACTGACGGGATGTTGATGCTCAGCACCGAAGACGCAGGGTTTGATGCAGGTATCGATGTTCTCCAAGGCTTGGCAGGTTTGGACAGCATCACGCGGGTAAGTCCGGTGTCCTTGCGACTCATTTTTGATGCAGAATCTTAAGATAGATTACAACGGCAGGTGGCTTGAACCGTCGCCTGCCACTATCTCCACTTAATCGAACACCCCATGCTCGCCACCTGCATCTCAGGCCCGCGACCTGTCTCAGCAACCAATGTCATTGCATTAACCAACTCAGGTGTTCGCGACGACGGGTCTTGCATGCCAGCATCATCAATCCTGCCCCGATACTGCAAGCCGCCGGTTGCGTCGAACCCGAAGAAGTCCGGGGTGCAAACCGCGCCATAGGCTTGGCCAACGGCTTGGGTTTCGTCCACTAAATAGGGGGCGGTCAGGCCGTGTTTTTCGGCAAAACGGGACATATTCTCGGGACTATCCGCAGCGACCATGCGGTAGTCATTGGACATGATGCAAGCAACACCAATGCCGCGCGATTCTAGCTCTTTGATATCGGCAACCAAGCGATCAATCACGGCGATCACATAGGGACAATGATTGCAGATGAAGGCAATCAGCATCCCGTTTTCGCCCATTACGTCATCTCGGGTAAACCGCGCACCTTCGGGTGTCGCCAAATCAAAATCAGGCGCAGGCCAGCCAAAATCACAGATCGGGGTTTTGAGCAGCATTAGGTCGACTCCATTGATACAATTACACAACGATATGACTACCGAACCCAGCAAATCAATTGCATCTTCGCACAACAAAGGCGACCCTGTGCGCAACCAAAGAACAGGAATACCGCCATGAAAGACCAACGCAATCACCCGCTGCGCGACAGCCATCAGGACCGCGAAGCAGCCAATGATATTCCAGATACACCGCAAACCCGCGCGCCAGCTTACAAGCTTGCTTTCGCAGACAATGACTTTCTATTGCGCGACGACTTGCGGCCTGTCCGGTTGCAGTTGGAATTGTTGAAGCCTCAACTGATGTTGGACGAAGCAGGGATCGATTCAACGATTGTCTTGTTCGGCGGCGCGCGTATTCCTGAGCCTTCCAAGAAAGACACTGCCCGCACCAAAACGCTGGCGGAGCTGACCAAATTCTACACGGAAGCTCGTGAGTTTGCCCGTCTCATGACCCTGAAATCAGCCGAATCTAACGGTCGTGAAGACGTGGTTGTGACAGGCGGTGGACCCGGTGTGATGGAGGCCGGAAACCGTGGTGCTCTCGATGCTGGTGGGGTGTCCATTGGATTGAACATCGTCTTGCCGCATGAGCAGGCCCCGAACGAATATGTGACACCTGATCTGTGCTTCAACTTTCACTACTTCGCGATCCGCAAAATGCACTTCCTGATGCGGGCAAAAGCGATTGCAGTGTTTCCGGGCGGTTTCGGGACGCTGGACGAAACATTCGAGGCGCTGACCCTTATTCAAACTGGCCGTATGCAGCGCGTGCCGTTTTTACTGTTCGGACGGGCCTTCTGGGAAAGCATCATCAACTGGGATGCATTGTCAGAGGCAGGGACGATTTCTGCGGAAGACCTAGATTTGTTCCGCTTCGTGGAAACCGCACAAGAAGCGGTAGACATCATCGAAAACTGGGCACCAGCACCCGCCCGCGACAGCATCCCGGGCCGCTAAGCACAGGCAGCCGAAAGGCTCCGTTCCAAATCAATCAACCGATCCAACTGCCTATCATCAATCGCGCCGATAACAACGGTGCGCCCCACAACGGTTGACGGCGTGCCGGGTAATCCAAGAAGCCGTGCCAACCCTTTCGAGCGGGCAAAATGTTGATCTGGCAAAGGACCATCGTGATCAGCCATGAATTGATCGACGTTCAATCCAAACTGTTCGGCCAGTGCACGCCGCGCATTCAGGGATGGGCGCAACACAGTGTCCATGAGATGTTTGTGAACAGGCAAGTAAGCACCTTGCTCTCTTGCCGCAATCGCGGCACGGGCGGACCGAAGCGATCCTGCCCCAAGCAGCGGCAGTTCATGCCAGGTCAGGTGCAGGTTCTGCCGCGTTGCACGTTCAATCAACCGGTCGCTCAGGCCACGGCAATAAGGGCAATAGTAGTCGGTGAAGACGGCCACAGGCAGATGCCCGTCCGGAGCAGGCTCAAACAGATTGGAGCACAAATCGGAGGCTGGGATATCCGGTGTCGTGTCATTGGGCTGACCAATACCGACCATCGCGATGTCCCGCGCGCCTGATAGCGATCCGGCACGCAATCGTCGGAAGGGGGCAAGCCCAGACAGTGGTGTAAATTCAAAAGGCCCGTTCGCGGCCCGCCATCGCAATAGCGGCGGCGTGGCAAGGGCAAGGCTTACAAGCCCACCCACAACAAGCAGGTCACGGCGCTTCACAACCGTGACCGTCGGATCAGCCGTAAGCGCGTTCTGCGCGGGCGTTGGATTGCGCCTGCAAGATAAACGCTTCGGGAACAACCACGAGTTCTTTGTTCGTCGCAAGGCTGGTCACAATGTAACCGGCATCGGTTTCGGTGATGTTGTAGCCGTATCCGGCCAAACGATGTTTCCATTCGCGCACGGACAAACACTTGGTGCGTTCTTGTGCAACGATGTCCAACACATTGGCAGCATCGACGAATTCGGAGTTCTTGAAGTAAGCCATATTCACAGTCCCTATAGTACTCGTTTACAGGGTCGACATTCATGGGCTGGTGTGTCGCCAATGGGCTTAGATTTGGGCAATTTGGGGGCATTTTGGAAACAGTGGGGAAAAACGGGAGAAAATTCCCCCTCGGGCAAACATCTGATTTATATGAGGAAAATTTCAAAAAAGGCGATTCCAATAGGGGCAGCGCACAACCTTAAGAAACGGCGAAATCTCGCTGAGGTTGCGTGAGGCGAAACAAAGACAGAATCTATAAACCCGCCTCTGCCTCGATTTCGCGGCGCGATTTTCGGGCGCGCTCGGTCGCGGATTTCAACTGACCGCAGGCCGCCATTATGTCTTCGCCGCGGGGTTTACGGACAGGGCTGGAATATCCGGCTTTGTAGACGATTTCGGCAAAGGCATGGATGCGGTTGTTCGATGACCGTTCATAGGGCGCACCCGGCCATTCGTTGAACGGGATCAGGTTGATCTTGGCAGGGATCCCCTTGATCAGCTCAACAAGGCGGTGCGCATCTGCGTCTGAATCGTTCACGCCTTTCAACATCACATACTCAAAGGTAATCCGTTCCGAATTGCTGGCTTTTGGATAGGCGCGAAGCGCGTCCAGAAGGGCCTCAATGTTCCATTTCTTGTTGATAGGCACCAACGTGTCGCGCACCTCATCTGTGGTCGCATGAAACGATACAGCCAACTGACACCCGATCTCATCGGCAGTGCGGGCGATTTCAGGAACGATGCCGGAAGTCGACAATGTAATCCGCCGCCGCGACAGGCTGATCCCTTCAGGGTCCATGGCAATGTTCATCGCATCGCGGACGTTCTCAAAGTTATAAAGCGGCTCGCCCATGCCCATAAGCACGACATTCGACAGCAACCGCGCCTCTGAGTTCCGCGCACCCGGCACAGGCCATTCGTTCAAATCATCGCGGGCGATCATGATCTGACCGACGATCTCACCAGCGGTCAGATTGCGCACCAGCTTCTGCGTTCCCGTATGACAGAACGAACAAGTCAGCGTGCATCCAACCTGAGAAGACACACACAATGTGCCACGATCTTCTTCGGGGATATAGACGACCTCAACCTCATGCCCGCCAGCAATCCGCACAAGATACTTGCGGGTGCCATCGTCAGACACTTGGCGGGTCACGACTTCGGGGACGGCGACAACAAACGTCTCGGCCAGCTCGGCACGATAGTCTTTGCTGAGGTTCGTCATATCGGCAAAGTCGCGAACCCCGCGTTCATACATCCAAGCCCAGATCTGACCCGTACGCATCTTGGCCTGCTTTTCAGGGGTCCCATGTGCGATCAGAGTGTCGCGCAAAGCCTCACGGGTCAGCCCAACCAGATTGATCGGTCCGTCCGGCAGTTTGCGCGGAATGGTGTGCACGTCCTGCGTGATGGGTGCGCTGGTGGTCATGGGCTTGCCTCTTTGACGGTGGATAGGGGCGATATAAGCGGTTTGCGCCGAATTGCCAAAGGAAACAACAAAGCCCGCACCAACAGGCACGGGCTATTCAATGTTCGAAGGTGTCAGGTTTACTGACAGCGGGCAGATGCTTCTTCCAAAGCGGCAGTGAAGCCCAGCAACGAAAAGGTGTCTTTCGTGTTGGTACCACGACCGGACCGGCCGGTCAGAATGGCAGAGGCGCCACGCTTCATCGCGGTTATGATCTTGGCATCATCCTCAGGGGACGCAGGCCAAGCCCATTCACCTTCCGTAAACAGCTCAAACTGGGTGCCAGAGATATCCAGATTAACAGTCGATCCGCTGGCAAATGGATATCCGCCCGTAAACGTGACCTGCCCGTTCACACCCGCGCCGGGGCGATAAAAGACGAACATCAGAATATCGCCACGACGCACGGCAACAACGCGTCCGTCTTTGGTGTTCACGGTTTCCTTGGGGGCAGACACGCCCCAACATTCTTTCGGGTCAGCCTCAACAAACACGGACCAGTCCGTTTTTGCGGCGACGCGGTTTGTGCTTTGCTCCTGCGCGGTGGCAACAGTGGCGGTCAGTGCCAGTGTTGCTGCGGCGATGGCGTGCGACAGTTTAGAATTCATGTGTCCAGCCTCCAGCTGTCCGAAACCTCAATTTTCCGGTGGGATGCAGCCATTGCACAGGCTGTCTGACCCAATAATCCGTTTCCATTCGATAGGAAGCATATTAGCCTGTTTTCTGCCACAGGTGAAAGCCCGTTTGGCATCTTTTCGCGCAGTTGTGAGGCTTAAAATATGATTAATCCGGTTCCGATGGTCGAAATCTGGCGCGGACCCTTTCTGGAAAGCCTTCACACCGGCCATGCGGTGGTCTGCGACGACACTGGTCAAATCGTGCAAACATGGGGTGATCCCGATGCAGTGATCCTGCCACGCAGTTCCTCAAAAATGCTCCAAGCCTTGCCGCTTATGGCCTCAGGGGCGGCTGACGCATTTGGATTGACCAAAGAACAACTCGCCTTGTCTTGCGCGTCCCACAACGGGGCAGCGATCCATACAGATCGGGTTCAAAGCTGGTTAGACGACCTTGGGCTTTCGGACGATGACTTCAAATGTGGAACGCAAACACCAAGCGACAAACCCGCCCGCGAGGCCCTGATCCGTGCCCATGCGGAGCCTTGTCGGATGCACAACAACTGTTCCGGCAAGCATTCGGGCTTTCTGACCCTGACTAAGCATCTGGGCGCTGGGCCGGATTATGTCGCGCTCGATCATCCGGTGCAAAAGGCCTGTCTTGAAATGTTCGAAGAAACCACAGGCGTTACAAGCCCCGGGTACGGCATCGACGGGTGTTCGGCCCCGAACTTTGCAACAACCGTTCACGGTTTGGCGCGGTCCATGGCGTTCTTTGCCTCCGCGCACACCCGCAATGATACAGTGTCTCAGGGCGCTGCCCGCTTGACCGAAGCAATGGGCCTGCACCCCGATCTGGTCGCTGGCGAAGGCCGCGCTTGTACTGAACTGATGCGCGCAATGAACGGCAAAGTGGCTATCAAAACAGGGGCAGAGGCCGTGTTCGTCGCCATCATCCCCGAAAAGAAACTGGGTGTTGCGTTGAAAATCACAGATGGCACCACCCGCGCGAGCGAATGTGCGATTGCTTCTATTCTGGTGAATCTGGGTGTGCTCGATCCCAACCATCCAGCGACGCTAAAGCGTAGGAACGCCCCAATCCAGAATTGGGATGGGTTGGAAACAGGGATGATTAAGCCAGCAGCAGGGATGATGTAGGATCACACAAAAAGCGTACCGAAGGGTAGCGTGCCCTTACTGTTCCCAAAACTCTTCCCGATGATACCCCTGCACATATAATAATGCAGTCAGATCGCCATGGTTGATCCGCACATCGCATTCTGCGGCGACTGAAGGCTTGGCATGCAGTGCCACACCCGTGCCCGCCATGTGCAACATTCCCAAATCATTGGCCCCGTCGCCAACGGCCATAACATCGGCAGCAGACAATCCGCGCGCCTTTGTGATCCGCTCCAACGCATCCACTTTGGCCTGTTTGCCCAATATGGGCCGCCCGACATCACCCGTCAGAGCACCATCTTCGATGAGCAACGTGTTTGCATGGTTCTCATCAAACCCCAACGTCTCAGCCACGGCGGCGGTAAAGGCGGTAAAGCCACCGGACACTAGCGCAGCATAGCCGCCGTTCGCCTTCATCGTGGCAAGTAAGGCGGCACCACCGGGCATGAAAGTAATCCGCTCCTCCAAAACCTTTTCTATGATCGAAGCATCCAAACCTTTCAGAAGCCCAACGCGCTCGATCAGGGCTTCTTCAAAGTCCAGCTCACCGTTCATGGCGCGGGCCGTAATGCTGGCAACATGAGCACCTACACCAGCCTCAGCGGCCAGCTCGTCAATACACTCCTGCTGAATCATGGTGCTGTCCATATCGGCCAGCAGCATCTTTTTGCGTCGGTCACCGGCAGGCTGCACCACCAGATCAACGCCCGCAGACTGCAAATCCGCCCAAACAGACCATTGGTTTTCGGGGATCACGGGCAATTCAAACTCGGCAGCCTCATTCACCGAAAGCCACCGTATAATGTCGCCGCCCCAAGCATTTCGAACAGTCTCGATCAACGTCAGATCAAGCGCTTTCTGGGTTGGATCAGACAAGAGAGTGGCAACATACATTGGGTGTGGTTCCTAATTCTATTGGGTCGGATCGTACAGGCTTTGCAATCGGGCAGCGCGCGCGCGTTCGGCCTTGTTGACGTCGGCAGGGTGGTCCTTCCGAAACCGCGCAGCAAATTCAGCGGCCTTCTGGCTTTCAAGTTTATGATGGGTTTCAGCGACCGCAGACACGGGATCAGGTAACCCAAGCGCCCGCGCCAATACACGCAATGCCTGATCGGCCCCCATTTGGTTCACAGCCTCATAAGACAGACGAAAAGGCTCAAGCCCAATGCGGGCAATCAGCTTTTCGGTCCCGTTCTCAAGCCACAAGACTTGGCGTATTGCCGTCCTGATCTGGTCTGGACGGTATTCAAATACCTGTTCAGCTGCCGATAGCGCGTCTTCCTCAGAGCGCGTCGTATGAGACACTTTGGTCTGAACCAACCGAGACACAGAAACGGCTTGAGCCACTATATCCTCACGGATCAACCACACCGAATGATCTGGCCGCATCATCCGATCAAATCGGGAAGCGGTGCCAAAGGCAAAACGCAAGTGCTTGTAAGTGGCCTCAAACCCGAAGTGCCCATCGACTTGCTGCTTGCGCGGGACCAAAGCGATATACTCAGCCAGCGACCGCGCGCCATGATTTCGGGCAATACGGGGAAGGGTCTGATCATTGAAATACTCGCGCGGCGGGTTCGACAACCCGGCCCCTGTAATCAAGTCCATCACACGGGTGCTGCCACTGCGCGGCGTGAAGAATATGGCATAGACATTGGCAGGCGCAGGCATCGCCATGATCCGGTCATAACTCGATTGATCGAAGGCGGACCTGTCAAAGCAGTTCAATCTGGCCTGCGCCAGCTGAGCGGCAGCTTTGAGAGCGCCAAATGCCATTTCGATCCCTTCGGTTCAATGCGGGCCAGAGTTTCCGATACACGCCATCCCGCGCAGAATTCCGGCATGAGGGCGGGCTATAGCGGCGTTTTGACTGTTGTGAAAGGGCACGGGCCTGCGTATGTCCGGCGGTGGGACACCCTTCCCCAACGAAGGGCGCATATCTGAGAGGGTAGCATTAATGGCTATTACGACACCCGGCACGCGGCCGGCTAACCCGCGTTTTTCATCTGGCCCCTGCGCCAAACCCCCCACACATGACATGTCCAAACTTGCCGACGCCCCTCTGGGCAGATCGCACCGTGCGGCTGTCGGCAAAGCAAAACTGCTTAAAGCGATTGAAGACACCCGCGACATCCTCGGGGTGCCTGCCGACTACAAAATCGGCATCGTACCTGCGTCCGACACAGGGGCTTACGAAATGGCGATGTGGTCGCTTCTAGGGGAACGCCCTGTTGAAATGACCGCATGGGAATCGTTCGGCGCAGGCTGGGTCACGGATGTGGTCAAACAGCTCAAGATCGATGCCAATGTGACCACCGCCGACTACGGCGAGATCGTGGATTTCACCAAACTGAACTTCGACAATGACGTCTGCTTCACATGGAACGGCACAACATCCGGCGTGCGCATGCCCAACGGCGACGCAATTCCAAGTGACCGCGCTGGCCTGACGCTTTGCGATGCAACTTCCGCGGCCTTCGCGATGGATCTGCCGTGGGACAAGCTCGATGTGACTACCTTCAGCTGGCAAAAAGTGCTCGGCGGGGAAGGGGCGCACGGGATGCTCATCCTTAGCCCGCGCGCCGTGGAACGGTTGGAATCCTACACACCCGCATGGCCGCTACCCAAAATCTTCCGGCTAACCAAAGGTGGCAAGCTGATCGACGGCATCTTCACAGGGGCCACGATCAACACGCCGTCTATGATGGCGGTCGAAGACTACCTGTTCGCACTGGATTGGGCGCGGTCTGTTGGCGGCTTGAAGGGCATGATCGCGCGTGCAGATGCCAACGCTAAAGCTGTGCATGACTTTGCAGCCCAGCGCGATTGGCTCGAAAATCTGGCCTCTGATCCAGCCACATGGTCGAACACATCCGTGTGCCTGAAATTCAACGACGCGCGGATCAAAGATGGCGCAGCCTTCGCCAAAGCGGTTGCCAAGCGGCTTATGGATGAAAACGTGGCACTTGATATCGGCGCTTATCGCGACGCACCTGCAGGTCTTCGCATCTGGTGCGGCGGCACGGTAGAAACCAGCGACATCGAAGCCATGCTGCCTTGGCTCGACTGGGCGTTTGAATCCGAGATCGCAGCCCAAGCCTAATCCCCATTCCGCGCCCACAATGGCGCAAACTCATATGAAAAGGACCACTCACATGGCCCCCAAAGTTCTCATTTCCGACAAGCTCAGCGACGCAGCTGTACAAATCTTCAAAGACCGCGGCATCGACGTGGATTTCGAACCCGATCTGGGTAAAGACAAAGACAAACTGCTCGAAGTCATCGGCAAGTATGACGGGCTGGCCATCCGGTCGGCGACCAAGGCGACCGAGAAAATCATCGCCGCCGCAGACAACCTGAAAGTCATCGGACGGGCAGGCATCGGGGTCGACAACATCGACCGTGAAGCGGCCTCCAAAAAAGGTGTGATCGTAATGAACACGCCGTTCGGCAATATGATCACCACCGCCGAACACGCGATTGCAATGATGTTCGCAGTGGCGCGTCAAATCCCAGAAGCAAGCGCATCAACCCACGCAGGCAAATGGGAAAAGTCCAAGTTTATGGGGGTTGAGCTCACCGGAAAAACGCTGGGCGTTATCGGAGCCGGCAACATCGGCGGCATCGTTTGCGATCGCGCCATCGGGTTGAAGATGAAAGTCATCGCCTATGATCCGTTTCTCAGCCAAGAAAAAGCCGACAAAATGGGTGTCGAAAAGGTCGAACTAGAAGAGCTTTTCCCACGCGCCGACTTCATCACCCTGCATGTGCCTGCCACAGATCAAACCCGCGGCATGATCAGCGCAGAGGCCATCGCGCAAATGAAAAAAGGCGTGCGGATCATCAACTGCGCGCGCGGCGGTCTGGTAGACGAAGATGCACTGGCAGCGGCTCTCAAATCCGGCCACGTCGCCGGCGCTGCCTTTGATGTTTTCGCGGAAGAACCCGCAAAAGAAAACGCGCTGTTCAACTTGCCAAACGTGGTTTGTACGCCGCACCTCGGGGCGGCCACAACCGAAGCACAAGAAAACGTGGCCCTTCAAGTTGCGGAACAGATGTCAGATTACCTGCTGACAGGGGCCGTCACCAACGCGCTCAACATGCCCTCGGTAACGGCAGAAGAAGCAAAGGTCATGGGGCCTTGGCTGAAACTGTCCCAGCACCTGGGCAGCTTCATCGGGCAAATGACGGACGAGCCGATCAAAGCGATCAACATTCTGTATGACGGCTCGGTAGCGGGCATGAACCTAGAGGCACTCAATTGCGGCGTCATCGCGGGGATCATGAAAAAAGCGAACCCCGATGTGAACATGGTCAGCGCGCCGATCATCGCCAAAGAACGGGGCATTCAGATCAGCACGACCAATCAGGACAAATCCGGTACCTTTGAAGGCTACGTCAAAGTGACCGTCGTGACAGCCCAGCGCGAACGCTCCGTTGCGGGGACAGTATTCAGCGACGGCAAGCCAAGGTTCATCCAGATCAAGGGCATCAATGTGGACGCCGAAATCGGGGCGAACATGCTCTACACGACCAACGAAGACGTGCCCGGCATTATCGGTACACTTGGTCAAACGATGGGCGAAAACGGGGTGAACATCGCGAACTTTACGCTCGGTCGTGCCGAAGTGAAGGGCGAAGCGATTGCGCTCTTGTACGTGGACGATCCGGTGCCTGCGCCAGTGCTCAAAAAGCTGGAAGACACAGGCATGTTCACGCAAGTCAAACCGCTTGTGTTCGACGTAAACTGAACCAATGCAAAGGTGGGGTGCCCCGTTGCTCCGGACACCCCACCTTTACCCTTTCCAAAATACTCAAACCATCGACCGGCGACATGCTGGACGGCCGCGCTGAATTGATGCCATAAGCCAATCAACTCCAGCACAGACCAAGGACGCCCCCATGCCCAGCCCTCTCTATGCCATCGGCGATGTGCACGGTCAGATTGACATGCTGCATGAGGCCCTCGGCCTGATCGAAGCAGAAGGCGGCAAACAGGCGAAGATCGTATTCATCGGGGACTACGTAGATCGGGGGCCAGACAGCAAGGCAGTCGTGCAGCTGCTCATTGATGCGGCAAAAGCGGGCAAACCTTGGGTGACGCTCAAAGGGAACCACGACCGCTATCTGCAACGGTTTGTTGAAACAGCAACAGTACGCGACCCCTGCACGAAGTCAGGGCTGCATTGGATGAACCCACGCCTCGGCGGGGACAAAACGCTGGCCTCCTACGGAGTTCCAGCGTCCGAGTCCGGCGATATGGCAGCAATCCACGCAGAGGCGGTGAAAGCCGTGCCCGACAGCCATCTGCATTTCATTCAAAACCTGCCAATTCGCTATGAAACAGACGATCTGTTCTTCGCACATGCTGGGATCCAGCCGGGGGTAAAACTGGCAGATCAAGTCGAAGACGATCTTCTTTGGATCAGGGATCCCTTCCTCAAAGACACCCGCGATCATGGCAAGTTGATCGTTCACGGCCACACCATGATCGAAGCGCCACAGGCCTATCACAACCGGATCAATCTTGATGGCGGGGCAGGGCAAGGCCGGCCCCTATATCCTGCGGTTTTTGAAGGGCGGCAATGCTGGTTGCTGACACGGGGCGGACGGGTGCCACTGGGCTAAGTCCAGTCCAGCACGACCTTACCGCTATCACCTGATTTCATCGCAGCGAAACCGGCTTCATAGTCGGCGGCAGCAAAACGGTGAGTGATCACACTCGACACATCCAAACCGTTTTGCAGCATGGCAATCATCTTATACCAAGTCTCGAAAATCTCCCGACCGTAGACACCTTTTAGGGTGATCGCCTTAAACACAATCCGCGACCAGTCGACGGGGCTTTTGCCGGGCGGAATGCCCAGCATCGCAATTCGGCCTCCCATCACCAACGCATCAACCATCTGGTCCAAGGCTTGCTGATTGCCAGACATCTCCAACCCCACATCAAACCCTTCACGCAGCTTCAGGCGGGCTTTGACGTCATTCAGATCTTCGCGCGATACGTTGACAGGGGTCACATCAGCCACTTGTTCAGCCAGTGCCAACCGATCCGTATTCACATCCGTGATCACCACGTTGCGGGCGCCCACATGTCGGGCAACGGCGGCGGCCATAATTCCGATAGGGCCAGCACCCGTGACCAACACATCTTCGCCAATCAAATCGAACGACAAGGCGGTGTGTACGGCATTTCCCAAGGGATCAAGGATCGCTCCAATATCGTCGTTGATCTCATCCGGCAACGGGACAACATTGAACGCAGGCAGGCTCAGGTATTCGGCAAAGGCACCTTGGACATTGACCCCAATTCCCTTGGTCGCAGGATCAAGATGAAACTTACCAGCGCGGCTTTGACGGCTGGTGGACCCAATCAAATGACCTTCGCCACTGCATCTTTGGCCAAGTGCAAGGCCCTCTACAGTGCGACCGATCTCTACAATCTCGCCTGCGAACTCATGGCCGGTAATCATCGGAACAGGCACCGTTGCCTTGGCCCAATCGTCCCAGTTCCAGATATGGATGTCCGTGCCGCAGATGCCGGTCTTTTTGATCTTTATCAGCACATCATCAGGACCGATCTCGGGAACATCAGCTTGAACAGACCAAAGCCCTTCACGCGGGTGCAGTTTTGATAAAGCGGTCATAGTGTTGGTCATTGCAACACTCCGGTCGCGCGGCCCGCTGTCTCAAAGGCAGCCAATGCGCAATCAAGATCAGCAGCGGTCAAGCCCGCATTCATCTGGGTACGGATACGAGCCTGCCCATGCGGCACGACCGGATAGAAAAATCCGGAAACGTAAATGCCCTCATCATAAAGCCGCGCCGCCATGTCTTGGGCCAGTCGGGCATCGCCAAGCATAACGGGAACAATCGGATGGGAACCGTCCAACAGATCAAACCCGAGATCGGACAGGCCCTTGCGCCAGTAGGCGGTGTTGTTGAACAGACGGGCGCGTAAAACCTCGCCCTGCTCCACTAGGTCAATCGCCTTGATCGCTGCCGCAACAATCGCAGGGGGAAGGGAATTGGAAAACAGGTAAGGCCGCGCCCGCTGCCGCAGCACATCAATCACCGGCTGCGAACCGGCAATATAGCCGCCAATCGATCCGCCCAGCGCCTTGCCGAAGGTGCCCGTCAAAATATCGACGTTAACACCGAAATGGGCAGGCGTGCCCGCGCCCTTTGGCCCCATAAAGCCGGTGGCATGACAGTCATCGACCATCGTCACGGCGTCGTACTTTTCGGCCAATGCAGTGATCTCCGGCAGGTTCGCCAAATACCCATCCATACTGAACACGCCATCTGTCGCGATCATAATGTGCCGCGCGCCGTCTGCGCGGGCCGCTTTCAATTGCGTTTCCAGATCATCCATATCGGAATTGGCGAACCGATAGCGTTTGGCCTTAGACAGCCTGATCCCGTCAATGATCGACGCATGATTAAGCGCATCCGAGACAATCGCATCCTCAGGACCTAGAAGCGGTTCAAACAAACCACCATTGGCATCAAAGCAGGCCGCGAACAGAATAGTATCGTCCTTGCCTAAGAAGCCAGCCAACCGCTGCTCAAGCTCTCTGTGCAGATCCTGCGTGCCGCAGATGAACCGGACAGAAGCCATACCAAACCCATGACTGTCGAGCGCGCCTTTAGCGGCAGCAATCAAGTCAGGATGATCAGCCAATCCAAGATAATTGTTGGCACATAGGTTGATCATTGGCCTGCCATCTACCGCGATGGAGTGGGCTTGTGGGGATGTGATCAGACGTTCTGTTTTGGTCAGACCATCCGCATCAATTTGGGCGATCGTTTCGGAAAGATGGGCGGTGAAAGCACTGGACATAGAAGCGACTCCTTTGGAGCACTTCTATCATATGGAAATGATATCCGTAATACTGGAAATACAAAATAACAGATAAAATCCGTTAAACAGGATTTTTAGGCGTTATGAACCACCAAGAACGCACGGGCAGGGCCTGATGGAGCAGAAATACTATGTGCAACATCCGCCGCATAATGGGCTGTATCTCCGGGGCCGAGCTCCTGTGACGTCTCGCCTGATGATACAACAACATGGCCCTCAATGACGGTCAGTTGCTCTCGGGCGCCGATACTGTGGGCCTGACTGTCCAGCAATCCTTCGGCTGACAATCGCAACTCGTAAGTCTCATGCTGGCCCGCGTCCTCTGGGGGGGACAGGATCAAAATGCGCACCCCATCGCCGCGCTTGTCGATTGTAGGCACCTGAGCCGCGCGGACCACATCAATTGAGGCGGGGCCTGATCCGGCATCCAACAACCCTGCAAAATCGACCTGCAAGGCGCGCGTCAGGTTCCACAACGTCGCAATCGTCGGGCTGCTTTCACCGCGTTCGATCTGGCTGACCATCGATCTGGACACGCCTGACAGTTTGGAAACAGCATCAAGCGACAACCCTTGAGACCGACGCGCCTCCTTCAGGCGGGCGGGCAACAAATTCAAGATAGCGTCAGTGTTTTCTGTCATATCGGATGTCTGGCCGAGGCATTCCAGAACGTCAACATAAGATGACGGAACGTATGTGCTGGCCTTCGGTCTCGATGGCTTCAATACTGGACCAAACGGGAATGGAGACAGACATGACAGACATTGTGATTCTTGACGGAGCACGCACCGCAATCGGAACTATGGGTGGCGCATTGGCAGCAACACCGCCGATTTCTCTGGCCGCAACGGTGACCAAAGAAGCGTTGTCTCGATCCGGCGTAGACGGCGGACAGGTTGGCCATGTTGTATTCGGACACGTCATCAACACAGAACCGCGCGACATGTATCTGTCACGGGTCGCAGCGATTGAAGCAGGAATACCAGATACAACGCCAGCAATGAACGTAAACCGTTTGTGCGGGTCAGGGGCGCAAGCCGTGGTATCTGCCGTTCAATCGCTGATGCTGGGCGACGCAGAGTTCGCAGTTGCTGGCGGGGCGGAAAGCATGTCGCGCAGCCCCTACATTGTGCCCGATCAACGCTGGGGCTCAAAGATGGGGGATGTGCGCACACTCGACATGATGTTGGGCGCTTTGAACTGTCCGTTTGGAACCGGTCATATGGGTGTCACTGCCGAAAATGTCGCGGCCGAACATGACGTGACCCGCGCCGATCAAGACGGTTTTGCCTACACCAGCCAACAACGCGCAGCCCATGCGATTTCCGAAGGGTACTTCAAATCTCAAATCGTGCCGGTCGATGTAAAGGTGAAACGTGATCTTGTGCCTTTCGATACCGACGAACATCCCAAAGCCACAACACCCGAAGTTCTTGCCGGATTGCGGACTGTCTTTCAGAAAGATGGAACCGTGACCGCAGGAAACGCCTCTGGCATCAACGACGGCGCTGCCGCAATGGTTCTGGCCACGTCGCAAGCCGCCGAAAAAGCAGGTCTGAAACCCAAAGCCCGCGTTCTAGGCTACGCCCATGCCGGTGTGAGACCTGAGGTCATGGGGATCGGACCCGTACCTGCTGTCGAAAACCTGCTGGCCCGAACGGGTCTCAGCATTTCCGATTTCGATGTGATCGAAAGCAACGAAGCCTTTGCGGCCCAAGCACTGGCTGTGAACAAAGGACTGGGCCTTGATCCGGCCAAAGTGAACCCCAACGGTGGTGCCATCGCTTTGGGTCATCCGGTCGGCGCCACAGGGGCGATTATCACGCTCAAAGCACTTTACGAACTGGAACGGACTGGCGGGTCAAAAGCGCTGGTGACCATGTGTATCGGGGGCGGGCAGGGGATTGCATTGGCTATCGAAAGGCTCTGACAAAAGAAGCTGTGCGCGCTAGGGCGCAGGCCACATTTCATGCGTTGAACGGATCACTCGAATCCGATTTCGGCGATAGCCAGGTCTTGTGCCCCATCGCTGCGATACGCATCATCAATCGTAAAACTGATCCACACAACACCTCCCAAAGGCAGCGGAATAAACTGCTCTGCCGGTGAATCTGCCAAAGTGATCGTGCCTTCAAACCCGCTTGATGTTCTCACAGTGACTTGTTTGATCCGCGGCGATTGAGGCTCATTGTTCGATGCGCCCTGAAACAGGATCCGGCGAATATCAACTGGCGCCAGAAAATCCACCGCGATTGTCTGCCCCTTACCAAACCGCGCGGCATCTTCGATCCAAGCAGTCTCAGGGTTTTCATCGAACAAAAGGCTTGGCGCATGAATATAGTGTTCGGCATTCTTCAAAGCACTGGTCGCGCAGGTCACAGCTTGTCCAAGTCCTGTGAAAACAGGCATGCAACTGACGTCCGCGCTGCGATCTCGCTCGTCCATGCGGCTCGGAACGGGCAGCGGGCGTTGATCAGGTTCCGAAACGGTCGCTTCCGGTTGCGCGCCGGGACGCTGCGCCGCGCGCATCCAGCCACGTTCCACAGCAGCCAATCTTTGATGGCGTGGAGGGTGCGTCGCTGAGCCTGTCTCGCTAAACCCTCTCCACAATGCCAGTGCTTCGTCTTTGCTGGCTCCCAAGGCGCCAAGAGCAAAGCCAGCATAGGAATCCGCCTGCAATTCAACCGGAGGCCGCGAGCCTATTCCAAGCAGTGTGTGGCCTTGCAGGTGATGACCGATCTCATGGGCCAGCACACCGTAAATTTCCCATTTCGATGTCGCGCTCTCCGAAAGCCGGGCCAGCCAGTCAGGGTTGAAAACGAGATACCGCTCAGAACGTCGCACAATAGCAGCCGCATTGGGGACATCTTCAGATTCCAAGACTTGAAAATTGGGTGCAAGGCCGGAAACCGCTAGAATCTCGCTTGCCAGCTCCCAGACTTGCGCTGTGGTTAAATTCTGGGCACCCGCAAACTCAGGAATTGCGATCTCAGCCACCTGACAGCTCGAAACGGTGCACACGACTTGCGGCTCTGCTGTTGCATAGGTCGCAAAAGCAAACAGGTTCAGACAGGCTATCTTGAAGTGCTTCAGCCGCATGTTGAAGTATCACCAGCCGTGTATTTGGTTTGCCAAAACTGCAATGCCAGAGTCCCTTGCCCTTGAAGGTCGCGTCGAAGCGAAACATCCGACGAACGCCAGTTTTTTGTCAACGGTTGTGAAGATTTCGGGGCGTTTGACAAAGCGTTTGGGGTGTTTGTGCCATATGCGCGCGCTTTTGATTGGTGTTCACGAACGGTGCTTCGGATTGCCTTGAAAGCAACGCCTTAGAAAAAGTTTTCATTTTGCCTTATTTTTTGTGCAGGTCTTCTGTTTAGCTCTACATATTATGACTGGCCCAACAGCATATGCACGCATTGCGACGCTTTGCCTGACCCTTGTTGCCTCTTCGGCAATGGCACAACAGGCAGATCCGCTGCGCACCTTCGCCAATTGCGCAGGGCGGCTTTCGGCGGTGGTTGAATACCAGTGGATGTTCGATGGCCCGCAGTCCGAACAGACCGCAAAGCAACGCGATACGATCTTGGAATTGCTTCATGCAGTGATGCCCGAGGATCGTGGTCGTGAAGTTCTGAACTGGCGCCTATCGGCCAAACTTGCACAGTCAACGCTTTTGACCCGCGCAACCTTCAATACGGATGCTGAGGACGCGGCAAGAGCGCTCCGCACATCAGATCGGATGATCCGGGCCTGTACGTTGTTCTTGCTAAGCTGACACTTTTTGGGCCCCCGAAGGTCTGGGTCAACACTCACCATAACGGGCAAAGGCAATTGGTCGTTTCCTTAAAACACCCATTCCACCAAGGCCAATGCGGATGCCCCAAGCGCTCCGCCCAGCACCACCAAACCTAGCGCGTCTCGCTTGCGGCGAGGGGGTGCTGCAGGCGCATCGTCTGCCTGCCGGATAAGTGCGGCCTCAACCAACCCGGGCAGGCGTGGCCCGAACCGCGCCATGACTTGCGCCGTTCTGCCCAAGTCCCGCAACACGGCCCGTGGGCCAATCGATTTGCCGATATAGTCGGTGACGATGGGGGCTGCGACTTTCCAGATGTTGATCTCTGGGTTCAGCGACCGTGCCACACCTTCAACCACAACCATCGTGCGTTGCAGCAAGATCAGCTCGGTTCGTGTTTCCATGCCGAAGCGCTCGGTGACCTCAAATAGGTAATTCAGCAACCGACCCATTGAGATTTGCGTGGCGTCCATCCCGAAGATAGGCTCGCCCACCGCACGCAGCGCGCGCGCGAACTCGTCTACGTCCTTGTCCGCTGGCACATAGCCCGCTTCAAAGTGTACCTGCGCCACCCGCTTGTAGTCCTTGCGAATGAAACCATAAAGGATCTCTGCATAGACCCGCCGCGTGTATTCGTCGATGTGCCCCATGATCCCGAAGTCATAAGCGATGATATCACCGTTGGGGGCGACCTTCAGGTTCCCTTGATGCATGTCTGCGTGAAAATACCCGTCCCGCAGGGCGTGGTTGAGGAACAGCTTCAGCACGCGTTCGCCCAGATCCCGCCTGTCATGGCCCGCGGCATCAATGGCGGCATTGTCGCCCATCGGCACCCCGTCCGCCCAACCCAGCGTCATCACTCGTTTGGCAGACAGATCCCACTTGATATCCGGCAATTGAAACCCTGCATCGTCTTTGGTGTTGGCCGCAAATTCAGACGCAGCAGAGCTTTCAAGCCGCAGATCAAGCTCGCCCTTCACGACCCCATCAAAGTGTTCGATCACCTCAATCGGGCGCAATCGCCGTGCACCTGGCGCGCAAAGCTCGATAATGCGGGCGGCAAGATAGAAGGCATCCACGTCCTTGCGGAACGCTTTTTCGATCCCCGGTCGCAGGACTTTAACGGCCACGTCTTCGCCGGATGCCGACAGCTTGGCCTTATGCACCTGCGCGATAGAAGCGGCAGCGACGGGTTCGGAAAATTCGGTGAATATCTGATCAACAGGCAGTCCCAGCTCTTTTTCGACTTCCTGCTTGGCGCGCTCAATCGAAAAGGGCGGCAGTTTGTCCTGCAAGACCCGCAGTTGAACCGCCAATTCATCGCCCACCACATCAGGCCGCGTCGACAGAACTTGCCCGAACTTGATGTAGGCCGGACCCAAAGCGGTCAAAGCCCGTGTTGCAGGCGGCATCGTGACATCGCCCTTCAGGCCAAGCCATTTGAACGGCCAGCCCAAGGTCCGCGCCACAAAGCGCAGGGCGGGGGGCGCCTGGAACGCATCCAGCACCACGTTCATGGCACCCGTCCGTTCCAATGTCGCGCCTGTTCGGATCAGTCGCCAGATGTTGTGAGGGCCGCGCATGTTACAGTTTCCAACCTGAATGCAGCGCCGCAACGCCCATGGTCATATTGCGATACTTGGCGTTCTCAAAACCGGCCTCTTTGACCATGCCCAAAAAGGTGTCTTGGTCGGGAAAGTTGCGGATGCTTTCGACCAGATACTGATAGCTGTCACGATCGCCTGTGATGACCTTGCCCATGCGAGGAATCACATTGAACGAATAAAGATCGTAGGCCTTTTGCATCATGTCATTGGGCAACTGGCTGAATTCCAACACCATCAACCGGCCACCGGGGCGGAGCACGCGGTACGCTTCGTTCAGCGCCTCTTGGGGCCGGGTGACATTCCGGATGCCAAAACTGATGGTGTAGACATCAAATGTATTGTCCTCAAACGGCAAGGCCATCGCATCACCGACAACCCAATCAAGGCTATCTTGCATGGCACCGGCTTCGGCGCGTTGGCGGCCTTCGACCAGCATAGGCTCGGTCAGGTCCAAAACAGTTGCATGACCCGATCCGGCGCGTTTGAGAAACCGAAACGAAATATCCCCTGTGCCACCGGCCACATCCAGCAGCTTTTGACCGGCACGCGGGGCCAGCCAATCCATCATCGCATCTTTCCAGATCCGGTGGATTCCAACGCTCATCACGTCGTTCATGATGTCATACTTGCTGGCGACAGAATTGAACACGCCCTGCACCCGTCCGGCCTTTTCGCCCTCTGGAATGGTTTCAGCACCAAAATGAGTGGTTTTCTGGGTATCTTGCGTCATGGGCCTTGCTGTCCTTTAGCTTCGCCCTTGTTATAGAGCGCATGGGGGCATGCACAATGCGCCCGTTGGTCTTAAAGAAAGTGCATTATGCCCGAATTACCAGAGGTTGAGACGGTCCGTCGCGGGTTAGCCCCAGCAATGGAAGGCCAGATCATCGCAAAAGCGGATGTAAACAGGCCCAACTTGCGCTGGCCCTTCCCACAAAACATGGCGGGGCGGCTGTCCGGACAACGGGTTGAGCGGTTGCGGCGCCGCTCCAAGTACATTCTGGCCGATCTGGCCAGTGGTGAGACACTGTTGATCCATCTAGGCATGTCAGGGCGGATGACCGTCTCTGGCGATCCATTAGGGCAATTCGTGCATGACCATCCGGCTACCGAAAAGCATGATCATGTAGTGTTTCACATGGACAACGGGGCGCGCATTACCTTCAACGATCCGCGCAGGTTCGGGGCGATGGATCTTTTCGCGACCAACGCCAGTCACCCTTTGCTAGATGTGCTTGGGCCGGAACCCTTGGGTAATGACTTCAACGAAGCACACTTGATCGACGCCTTTGAGGGCAAAAACAGCCCCGTGAAATCGGCCTTGCTGGATCAACGGATCGTTTCAGGGCTGGGGAACATATACGTCTGCGAAACGCTCTATCGGGGGGGTGTGTCCCCAAAGCGGAAGGCGGGAAACATCGCATCAAAACGGGTCGGATCACTGGTGCCCATCATCCGCGATGTGCTTAACGACGCGATTGCAGCGGGGGGGTCCACGCTGAACGATTTTCGGCAAGCAGACGGTGAACTGGGGTATTTTCAGCACAGCTTCGATGTCTACGGGCGCGAGGGTGAGCCGTGCAACACCGAAGGTTGCTCCAGCCAGATCGCGCGCATTGTTCAATCCGGCCGGTCGTCATTCTATTGCCCAACCTGTCAAAGATAGCTTGAATGATGTGGCGTCAGTGATATCTACGAACACCTGATTGGTTAAAACGAGAGATTCCGCATGGCCTTTGAAACGATCATCGTCGAAGTTGAAGACCACGTCGCCCTCATTAAACTGAACCGCCCTGACGCGATGAATGCGCTCAACAGCCAATTGTTGGGTGAACTCTGCGCGGCCTTGGAAGACGCAGACCGCAACGACAAGGTGCGGTGCATTGTGATTACAGGATCAGAAAAAGCATTCGCAGCAGGGGCCGACATCAAAGAAATGTCCGAAAAGACCTTTGTTGAGGTCTTTATGTCCGACTTCTTTGGGGGAGAGCACACGCGGATCACCCAAACCCGCAAACCGATTATCGCAGCCGTGTCCGGCTACGCGCTGGGCGGCGGGTGTGAGTTGGCGATGATGTGCGACTTCATCATTTGCGCTGATACAGCCAAGTTCGGGCAACCGGAAATCAACCTTGGTGTTGTGGCTGGCATCGGCGGGACACAGCGTCTGACGCGGTTCGTGGGCAAATCCAAATCTATGGAAATGCACCTGACGGGCCGGTTCATGGACGCGGAAGAGGCGGAAAAATCTGGTCTGGTCAGTCGTGTGGTGCCCGCCAAGAAACTGATGGAAGAGGCAATGTCGGCAGCACAGAAAGTTGCTGAAAAGTCATTGCTCACTTCTATGGCCGTGAAAGAGGCGGTGAACCGCAGCTATGAGACAACCCTCTCCGAGGGCATCCTGTTTGAGCGCCGCATGTTCCATTCGATGTTCGCATCCGAAGACCAGTCCGAAGGGATGGCAGCGTTTCTGGAAAAACGCGGAGCACAGTTCCGCGACAAGTGATGTCAGATTGCGGGTTTGCAAAGCCCGATTTGTTGTCTATAGACCGCCGTCATACATGCGCGTGGAGCCCGCTCAGGCTAGAATCACCTATGGAACGGCACCCGTTCGTTCCGCTTCGGGTCGGCGTCACGCATTTTGAAAACGTCGAAACGAACCGAAGGTAGACCCACCACATGGCAAATACGCCCCAAGCTAAAAAACGCGCCCGTCAGAACGAAGCCCGCGCCGCCGTTAACAAAGCACGCCGTTCGCGAATCAGAACGTTCCTGCGCAAAGTCGAAGAAGCCATCGAATCCGGTGATGCTGCGGCTGCAAAAGCCGCTCTGATTGCAGCGCAGCCCGAATTGATGCGCGGTGTGACCAAAGGTGTGTTCCACAAGAACACAGTTGCCCGCAAAGTGTCCCGCCTGTCTGCACGGGTCAAAGCACTGGGCTAAAACCAGCTAAGGTTTTGAATCCAAAAGGCGTCGCATCAAGCGGCGCCTTTTATTGTTTCGAAACCTGAAAACGATTGTAGAGATTCTTTTTACAAAACTCTGAGTCAACCCATTAGATTCAGTTGCCGCTCTGCGGGCGATATTGCTAGGACTGTTACAGCGATTCATTTCGCCTGGGGGGACAGGCTCTGACGCGCAGACACCTTATTCTTAAGGCTCTTGCAACTCAGAAGCGTGGTGGTTGTCAGGTTAGACAACTCTGCGATCCGTTGGACCGGCTCTTGCTAGAGGGCCATGCCAACCCTGTCATCAATTGAGTGTGCGGTGGGCACAGAGTGATGCTGTGATCAGGAGGATACCTGAGATCAGACGCACTATGCGCATTGTAATAAAATATCGGTCGCAAGCGGCTTTTTCTGTCTGATTTTGGGTCTGACAGGGAACAGTCGAATTGCGGGATAGCGAGCAGGCTGTTTGGGACGGCGTGCGTTTATCGCTGGTAAAACTTGGGTAATGGGGCAGGCATGAAAGACGACACTTGGGGCAAGATCAAAGAAACACTTCGTAAGACACTCGGGCAGAACAACTATGCAACATGGATCGAACCAATCGGCTTTGTCGGCATAGACGCAGGCGTCGCGACATTCCACGTTCCGACCACCTTCATGGGCAATTACGTAAACGGCAACTTCGCGGATGTGATTTTGCACGCCCTGGAAAGTGCCGGCGTTGAGGCCAGCCGGATCGCGTTTGAAGTCCGCAAAGCAGCGCCCGTCTATCCAACCAAAGCCGAAGCTCCAGCTCCCACTACCGCAGGGTTCGCTGAGCCAGCCCAAAAGATCGCGCGCCCCGGTGGCCTGATGACAGCGCCTTTGGACGCCCGTTTTAAATTCGACAGCTTCGTTGTCGGCAAGCCGAACGAGCTGGCCCATGCCGCCGCACGTCGCGTGGCCGAAGGTGGTCCTGTCACTTTCAACCCGCTGTTTCTCTATGGTGGCGTTGGTTTGGGCAAAACCCACCTGATGCACGCAATCGCATGGGAGCTTCGCAACCGCCAGCCAGAGCTGAACGTGCTGTACCTTTCGGCAGAGCAATTCATGTACCGCTTCGTGCAAGCCCTGCGCGAACGCAAGATGATGGACTTCAAAGAACTGTTCCGGTCGGTCGATGTGCTCATGGTCGACGACGTACAATTCATCGCGGGCAAGGACAGCACTCAAGAAGAGTTCTTCCACACCTTCAACGCGCTTGTAGATCAGAACAAACAGATCATCATCTCAGCCGACCGCGCGCCAAGCGAGATCGCGAAGCTGGAAGAGCGTGTGAAGTCCCGTTTGCAATGCGGGCTGGTCGTGGACCTGCACCCGACCAACTACGAACTGCGGTTGGGTATCTTGCAAAGCAAGGTCGTGCAGCACCAGGAAACATATCCGGATCTGAAGATCGCGGATGGCATCCTCGAATTCATGGCGCACCGTATTTCGACGAACGTGCGCGTGCTTGAAGGGGCGCTGACGCGGCTCTTCGCCTTTGCCTCGCTCGTTGGCAAAGAGATCACGATGGAGCTGACGCAAGAATGTCTGGCCGACTTCCTGCGTGCGTCGGAGCGCAAGATCACCGTCGAAGAGATTCAGCGCAAAGTGTCGGATCACTACAATATCCGCCTGAGCGACCTGATCGGCCCCAAGCGGGTGCGGACCTTCGCCCGCCCACGCCAGATTGCGATGTATCTGTGCAAGCAGTTGACCAGCCGCTCCTTGCCTGAAATCGGACGTCGGTTCGGCGGACGCGATCACACGACGATCATGCACGGGGTCAAGCGGATCGAAGAGCTTAAGCAGCTTGACGGTCAAATCGCGGAAGACGTCGAAATGCTGCGACGCGCGCTTGAAGCATAACACATAACGGGCGGGAACAGCCCTTCGAGCAGTCAGGGTCTTGGGCGCAAAAGACTTAGCCGCCCTTGACCCTTCCTGCGTTCCAGCGGACAAACAACAAAACGCTTGTGTGGCGCTGCCAAACCGCTAGGTTGCTCGTCCCAACTGTCCAAAGGGTAATGCCATGAAAATCAGCATCGAACGCGCCGCCTTGCTTAAGGCCGTCAGCCAAGCCCAATCCGTGGTCGAGCGCCGGAACACCATTCCGATCCTTGCGAACGTGCTGATCGAGGCCGAGGGCGACGCGGTCCATTTCCGCGCAACCGATCTGGACATTGAAGTCGTCGATAAAGCTGCAGCAGTGGTAGAACGCGCCGGTGCGACAACCGTGTCGGCCACGACTTTGCATGAAATTGTACGCAAACTGCCCGATGGCGCGCTTGTGTCCCTGACGGCTGACAGCGCGGCAGGGCGTCTAACGGTAGAAGCAGGTCGGTCGAACTTTTCGCTCGCGACCCTGCCCAAAGAAGACTTCCCCGTGATGGCCTCAAGCGAATATGCGTCGAACTTCAGCGCCAAAGCCTCTGTGTTGCGCCGCTTGTTTGACAAGTCCAAGTTCGCGATCTCGACCGAGGAAACGCGGTACTACCTGAACGGCGTCTATATGCACGTGGCTGAAGGCGACGGTGGGTCCAAACTGCGCTGCGTGGCCACAGATGGCCACCGTCTGGCGCGCATTGATGCGGACCTTCCTGAGGGTGCTGCAGAGCTGCCCGGTGTCATCGTGCCGCGCAAGACAGTGGGCGAGCTGCGCAAGTTGCTGGACGAGGACGATATGGAGATCGCAGTGTCGGTGTCCGAGACCAAAGTCCGCTTTGCGACGCCCGACATCACGCTGACCTCGAAAGTGATCGACGGGACCTTCCCCGACTACACCCGCGTTATCCCACAGGGCAACACCCGCACCATGACTGTCGATGCGGCAGATTTTGCCAAGGCCGTGGACCGCGTGGCCACAGTGTCGTCCGAGCGGTCGCGCGCAGTGAAGCTGCAATTATCAGAAGACAAGCTGGTGCTTTCCGTCAACGCCCCTGACAGCGGCGCTGCCGAAGAAGAAATTGGCGTCGGATACTCCGACGAGGCTTTGGAAATCGGATTCAACGCGAAGTACCTGCTTGAAATCGCATCGCAGGTGGACCGTGAGAACGCTGTGTTCATGTTCAACTCAAGCGGTGATCCGACCCTTATGCAAGAAGGCAGTGATACATCTGCGGTCTATGTGGTCATGCCGATGCGCGTATAAGCGCCCTCGCTGTTTGAGTATTTTTGGAAAAATGAAGGGCGGGGACCATGTCTGAACTGGCCCTGCTTGAGCTGACCATTTCCCATTTCAGGTCCCACAAGGTGGGGCGCATTGAAACCGATGGTCGCCCTGTGGCGATCTACGGTCCCAACGGCGCGGGCAAGACCAACGTGCTTGAAGCCGTCTCTCTGTTTTCGCCTGGCCGTGGTTTGCGAAGGTCCAGCGCTGAAGACATGGCGCGCAGGCCAGAGGCTTTGGGCTGGAAGCTGAGCGGGGTTCTGAAGTCTCTGCGGCAGGTCCACGAGGTTGAAACCTCATCCGAGGCCGGTGCGGCCCGTACAGTGCGCATAGACGGCAAGGCCGCGTCTCAGGTGATGCTGGGCCGTGTTGCTCGCGTGTTGTGGCTTATCCCGTCCATGGACCGTCTGTGGATTGAGGGCGCAGAAGGCCGCCGCCGGTTTTTGGATCGCATGACGCTGAGTTTTGAGCCGTCGCATGCCGAAGTCTCACTGGCCTATGACAAGGCCATGCGCCAACGCAACCAGTTGCTGAAAGATCAGGTGCGCGATCCTGCGTGGTATCGTGTGTTGGAAGAACAGATGTCAGAGACAGGGGCCGCGATCGATGCCAACCGCCGCGCGGCTTTGGACATGCTGCAAGCCGCACAGGCGCAGGCTGCGACTGCTTTTCCTGTGGCGGATTTGGAATTGACCCAAACCGAAGGTGAAATGCCCGACACGGCGGCTGATTTCCGCGAGGCGCTAGAAGAAAGCCGGTTCAGGGACTTGGCGGCGGGGCGCACATTGGTGGGGCCACATCGGGCGGATTTGTACGGGGTCTATGCGGCCAAGGCGGTTCCGGCCAAGGACTGTTCTACAGGGGAACAAAAGGCGCTTCTGGTGTCGTTGATCTTGGCAAATGCGCGGGCCTTGGCGGACAGTTTCGGGGCGCCACCGATCTTGCTGTTGGACGAAGTGGCAGCCCATCTTGATGCGGATCGCAGGGCGGCCTTGTACGACGAAATCGTCGCATTGGGCGCGCAGGCTTGGATGACAGGCACAGGCCCGGAGCTCTTTGCGGAGCTGGGCGACAGAGCCATGTATCTAGAGGTCACCGATGCCGACGGGGCCAGCACAATCGCACCTGCATAAAACCACAATATTTTGTGCCGATTGCGTGACAATCCCCGCAAAAAACCCTATAAATAGCCAAAATGACAAAGGGATTTTCGGATGTCCGAAAAGGCAGAGCAGCCCGAAGAATACGGCGCAGATTCTATCAAAGTTCTCAAAGGCTTAGAGGCGGTTCGCAAGCGTCCTGGCATGTACATCGGTGACACCGATGACGGCAGCGGTTTGCACCACATGGTCTACGAAGTCGTGGACAATGGTATTGACGAGGCTTTGGCCGGTCACGCCGACGCTGTGAACGTGGTAATTCATGCGGATTCAAGCGTGTCTGTCAGCGACAATGGGCGCGGTATTCCGGTGGGCATCCACGAAGAAGAAGGCGTATCAGCCGCCGAAGTCATCATGACCCAGCTTCATGCGGGCGGTAAGTTTGACAGCAATTCCTACAAGGTCTCTGGCGGTCTGCACGGGGTTGGTGTGTCGGTCGTGAACGCCCTGTCCGACTGGCTGGAACTGCGCATCTGGCGCGACGGCAAAGAACACATCGCCCGTTTTGAGGGCGGCTTTACCACCAAGCACTTGGAAGTCGTAAAAGAGTGCGGCGATCAGACCGGCACCGAAGTCCGGTTTATGGCGTCGAAAGAAACATTCTCGAACCTCGATTACTCGTTCGAAACGCTCGAAAAGCGGTTGCGCGAATTGGCGTTCTTAAACTCCGGCGTGCGGATCATCCTAACCGACGAACGCCCGGCCGAGCACCTGCGGTCTGAGCTGTTCTACGAAGGTGGCGTGAAGGAATTCGTTAAGTACCTCGACCGGTCCAAATCATCGGTCATGGAAGAACCCATCTTCGTTACTGGCGAACGCGACGAGATTGGCGTTGAGGTCGCGATGTGGTGGAACGACAGCTACCATGAAAACGTGCTGCCCTTCACCAACAACATCCCGCAGCGCGATGGCGGCACCCATATGGCGGGCTTCCGCGGTGCCTTGACCCGCGTGATCAACAACTACGCCCAGTCCACCGGCATCGCCAAAAAAGAGAAAGTTCAATTCACCGGCGACGACGCCCGTGAAGGCCTGACCTGCGTGCTTTCCGTCAAAGTGCCGGACCCTAAGTTCTCCAGCCAAACCAAAGACAAGCTGGTGTCGTCCGAAGTCCGCCCCGCCGTCGAAGGCTTGGTCAACGAAAAACTGTCCGAATGGTTTGAAGAAAACCCGCAGCAGGCAAAGGTCATCGTTGGCAAGATCATCGAAGCCGCTCATGCCCGTGAAGCCGCCCGCAAAGCCCGTGATCTGACCCGCCGCAAAACCGCGATGGATGTGAACTTCCTTGCCGGCAAGTTGAAAGATTGCTCCGAAAAAGACCCTTCCAAGACCGAAGTCTTTCTGGTCGAGGGGGACTCAGCCGGTGGGTCCGCCCAAACAGGTCGGGATCGTCAAACCCAAGCAATCTTGCCGCTCAAAGGTAAGATCCTGAACGTCGAACGCGCCCGCTTTGACCGGATGCTGGGCAGTCAGGAAATCGGCAACCTTGTGATGGCGCTGGGCACAGGCATTGGCCGTGATGAATTTAACATCGACAAGCTGCGCTACCATAAGATCGTCATCATGACGGACGCGGATGTCGATGGGGCGCACATTCGGACCCTGCTGCTGACCTTTTTCTACCGCCAGATGCCGGAGCTGATCGAACGCGGGCATCTCTACATCGCGCAACCACCGCTTTACAAAGTGTCGCGCGGAAAGTCAGAGGTCTATTTGAAAGACCAAACCGCGATGGACGATTATCTTGTCGAACAAGGCATTGACGGTGCGCTTCTGCGCCAAGGCAATGGCGAAGAAATCAGCGGGGCAGACCTGTCCCGCGTGGTTGGCATGGCCCGCCAGATGAAGCGCGTGCTTGATGCCTTCCCGACCCACTATCCACGCCACATCCTCGAACAGGCGGCCATCGCGGGCGCCTTCAAGCCCGGCGTTGTCGACGCTGACCTGCAAGGCACCGCTGATCTTGTGGCCGAACGGCTGAACCTGATCGCGCTGGAATGGGAACGCGGCTGGCAAGGCCGGATCACCCAAGACCACGGCATCCGACTGGCCCGCATCCTGCGCGGCGTCGAAGAGGTTCGCACGCTCGATGGTCGCATCCTGCGCGGGGGTGAGGCGAACCGGACAGGCTCGTTCACAGAACACCTGCAAGATGTCTACAAACAGCCCGCGACTTTGGTCCGCAAGGACAAGTCTCAGGCGATCCACGGCCCGATGGACCTGCTCAAAGCGATCCTGCAAGAAGGCGAAAAGGGGCTGTCCCTGCAACGCTACAAAGGCTTGGGGGAAATGAACCCCGACCAGCTTTGGGAAACCACGCTTGACCCTGACGCGCGCACTCTGTTGCAGGTGCGGGTAGAGGACATGGCAGAGGCCGATGATCTGTTCACCAAGCTGATGGGCGATGTGGTTGAACCCCGCCGCGAATTCATCCAGCAAAATGCCCTTAGCGTTGAGAACCTGGATTTCTGATCACAAATTGCTGTCGATCCAACGCGACATCAAAACGCGATCCTTGAAGCACTCTTGCGGAATGCTGCGCCGTTTCATGCGCGCAATCCTTTCTGCAAATGCCACTTGTTTGGACGACGGGTAGTTTGAGAACTTCGATTTGGGCGGGGCCACCTTGGCTTTGTCAATCCAGGCCGACAAAGCGCGGCGGTCTTGTTCCACATTCTCAGGCAAAGCCATTCCGCTGCGCCCCGAAAGGGACCGCGCATACATGACCTGCTTTTCTGATGCCGGCAGGCGGTGATAATCGTTTTGATCAGAGTGGTGCATGGGGATTGCTCCTGTTCTGTGTGTTCCTTCAATATAGAACATAAGTAGAACATTTGCAAGATTTTTGCAGAAATCACCCCATTCTGGCAGGTTGCGTCCAAGCCGGACGCGCCGCGCCAAAGGTTTCAATCTCAGCTTTGTGGCTTTGCGTCAGATCGATATCGTCCCAGCCGTTCATCAGCTTTTGACGCCAGACCGGATCAATCTCAAACGGGATAGGCGAACCATCGAAGTCAATCGTCCCGGCCTCAAGATCAACTGCCAACTCTCGCATTTCATCCCCAAGGTTCGCCAAAAGCGCCTCAACCGCATCTTCGGACACCCGCGCAGGCAGCAACCCGTTGTTCACCGCATTGGATGCAAAAATGTCCCCAAAACTTGGCGCAATCACCGCCGTGATCCCGAAATCGACCAAGGCATAGACAGCCGCCTCTCTGGACGAACCCGACCCAAAATTGCGTCGCGCGACCAGCACGCTTGGGCTCAGGTGGTTCAGCGGAAAATCGGTGGCCTGCCCGCCTTGATCGACACGCATGTCGTGCAGTAAGTATGGCCCGTACCCGTCTGCCCGCGACACGGACATAAACCGCGCGGGGATCAGCTGATCGGTATCAATGTTCTCTAACGGCAACCCAAGCGCTTGCCCGCGATGAATGCTCCACCCCGCCATTACAGCCTACCTTCCAGCAAGGGGCGCACATCGGAAAGCGTTCCGGTCACAGCCGCCGCGGCTACCATCGCAGGCGACATCAAATGGGTCCGTGCCCCGCGCCCTTGTCGGCCCTTGAAGTTCCGATTGGTCGATGACGCACAGCGTTTGCCCGACCCCACTAAGTCACCATTCATGCCAACACACATCGAACAGCCAGACCCAACCCATTCAAGACCGGCCTCGGTAAAGACCTGATCCAACCCCTCGGCTTCGGCTTGCGCTTTGACCAGGGCAGATCCCGGCGAAATCAACCCCGGCACGACAGCTTTACGCCCCCGTAAAACGGCAGCGGCCATACGCAAATCCTCAATCCGGCCATTGGTACAAGACCCGATAAAGACCTGATCCACAGGCGTTCCGGCCAGCGACTGACCAGCGGCAAGCCCCATATAGGCACGCGACGCGGCAAGCACCGGGCTGTCCCCCGAAGGAACAGAAGCCGAAATAGGAAGCGCCTCTTCAGGACTGGTCCCCCAGGTCAGGGTCGGTTCAATCTCACTGGCGTCTATCTCGACATCACGGTCAAAACGGGCGCCCTCGTCAGTGCGAAGTGACTGCCAATCCGACACAGCCTTTTCCCAATCATCACCCTTCGGCGCAAAGGGGCGGTCCTTGATGTAGTCAAACGTGGTTTGATCCGGCGCTACCAACCCAAGCCTGCCGCCGCCTTCAATCGACAGGTTGCACAGGGTCAATCGACCCTCCATCGACAGGGCTTCAATAACAGGACCAGCATATTCAATGGCATGCCCGCGCGCGCCATCTGCACCCAGCTTCGCAATCCAGTTCAAGGCAATGTCCTTGGCTGTCACCGCAGGCCCAAGCTGACCAGTCACCCTGATCCGCATCGTCTTGGGTCGTTTCTGCCAGATGGTCTGGGTCGCCAAAACATGGGCCACCTCGGTGGCACCGATACCAAAGGCCATCGCGCCAAAGGCCCCGTGGGTTGAGGTGTGACTGTCGCCGCAATTGATCAGCAAGCCGGGCAGGGTCAGCCCCTGTTCTGGGCCGATCACATGGACAATACCTTGGCGGGGATCGGTCAGATCAAAATGCTCAATCCCATGGGCGCGCACATTTTGCGCAAGCGTATCCATCATCTTGCTAATCGACGGATCGTCAGTTTTAGCATCGCGGCGGGTCGGGGCATAGTGATCGGTGACACCAAATGTCAGATCAGGGCGGGCAACCGGCAAACCACGGGCAGCGATCTTCGCGAAAGCATGATGAGACCCCTCATGCACCAAATGTCGATCCACCCACAGCAAAGACGTGCCATCGTCGCGGCGCAGGATTTCATGGGCATCCCACAGCTTGTCAAACAGGGTTTTCATAAGAAGAAGTATGCATTTTCATTTGTTCTTTGCGCAACACAATTTCTGCCGTACCAATAAGGGACTGCCAGCGGAAAGGACCAATCATGCCCGTCGTCGAAGTACACCTGATCGAAGGGTATTCTGCACAAACCCGCACACGTCTGTGCGAAGGGCTGACCGACGCCGTGCGCATGGTCGTGCCCGCGCCACCCGAGGCTGTGACAGTAATGATCCACGACCACGACCCGCACAGCTACATGCGCGGTCGGGTGCACAAATCGGGCGCTGCGGCTCTGCCTGATCCGGTGCAAATCGTGCGCGATTACCTAGCCGCGATGGAGGCACGTGACCTTGAAACAGCGCGGTCCATGTTGGGCGAAGGCTTCACAATGACCTTCCCCGGTGCCGAACCCATGACCACCCTCGAACAACTGATCGAATGGTCGAAACCGCGCTATAACTCCATCGGCAAAACCTATGACAGTTTTGATGCCTGCATGGGGTCCGGCGGGCCAACGGTTTACTGCCACGGGACGCTCCATGGAGAATGGCCGGATGGGACCAAATTCGACGGCATCCGCTTCATCGACCGGTTTGAAATCACCGATGGCAAGATTACAAAACAAGACGTCTGGAACGACATCGCAGAGGTCCGCGCATGAGCGACATTGACCCGATAACGCTCGCCGTGCTGGCAGGTCGAATGGAACAGATCGCGGATGAAATGGACGCAACCCTGTTCCGCGCCGCCTTTAACCCGATCATCGCAGAAGCCCACGACGCATCGCACGGCATCTACCACGCGACCAACGGGGACACGCTTGTGCAGGGCAAATCGGGGCTGCCGATCTTTGTCGGGGTCATGTCTTTTGCGGTCAAAGCAGTCATCGACAAGGCCGCCGAAAATGGCGATCTCGAAGACGGGGACATCTACATCTTCAACGACGCGCATCTCGGTGGAACGCACCTGTCCGACATGCGGCTGGTACGGCCCTATTTCCACGACGGGAAACTATTCTGTTATCTGGCCAGCGTCGGGCACTGGCACGATGTCGGCGGGGCAGTGCCTGGCAACTACAACCCAGCGGCCACGGACGCATTTCAAGAAGCCTTTGTTCTGCCGCCCGTCCGGCTGGCCAAGGCGGGGGTCATCAACACCGACATCATCGACATCCTGATGCGCAACACGCGGCTGCCACAGTCCGCGCAGGGGGATCTAAACGGCCAACTCGGTGCGCTCGATCTTGGGGTCACACGGCTCGATGAACTGCTGGCGGAATACGGGCCTCACACCGTTCGATCCGCCCTCGATGCGCTCGGAGATCGGGCGGAAACCTTGATGCAGTCTGAGCTAAGCAATCTCCCAGACGGAAGATGGGAGGCGACAGATTACCTCGACAACGACGGCATCACGGACGAAGCCCTGCCGATCAAAGTGGCGCTTGAAATCAAAGGCGACCGCATGGTGCTCGATTTCGAAGGGACAGCGCCACGCTGTGCAGGGCCGGTCAACATCGCCTTGCCCACGGCTGTCGCCACGGCCTATGTGGCGATCAAACACATCTTTCCCAGCCTGCCCGCCAACGCAGGTGTAATGCGCCCGATAGACGTGCGTATCCCCGACGGGTCCCTGTTGTCAGCCCCCTTTCCAGCGCCGGTGGGCGGGTATACCGAAACGATCCTACGTATGATCGACGTGATTTTTTCAGCCGCCAGCCAAGCCGCACCCGACAGGGTCGTGGCCAACGCATACGGCACGATCAATGCGCTTTCCATTGCGGGCAAACGGTCAAACGGACAGCCTTGGGTGATGTTCAGCTTCTACGGCGGCGGGCACGGGGGATCGGCGACAGGCGACGGGCTCAACCACGGCAACGCGCCCATCTCAACAGCCACAATCCCGCCAATGGAAATCTTGGAGGCCGCCTATCCGGTCATGTTCAAGCAATGGGCCTTACGCCCCGACAGCGCAGGGGCAGGCACCCACCGTGGCGGGCTTGGGGCGGTCTACGAAATTGAAGTTCTCGAAGAAAACGGAGCAGAAGCCTTCCTGTTCGGTGAACGTGGATGCTACGCACCTCAAGGGGTGCAAGGCGGCGGCGAGGCCGCAAAGAACGTCTTTTCCTATGAACAAACAGACGGCTGGCATGCCCCGCCTTTGACCTCAAAAATGCGCGGGATCAAACTGACACAAGGCCAGTCCGTGCGGCTCGAAACACCAGGGGGCGGCGGGTACGGCCCAGCCTCTGACCGCAATGCGGCTGCCATTCAGCGCGACATTGATCTAGGCTATCTGTCCGAAGACCAAGCGACGACCGCCTATGGCCCCAACTGGCAGGAGCGCACGCAATGACCAAAATGATCGGCGTGGATGTCGGGGGCACGTTCACGGATGTTTTCGTGTTGGATGAAAGCACAGGCATAGCCGAAGTCGCCAAAGTTCCGACCACACGGCCGGATCAATCAGGCGGGTTCCTCGACGGGATCAACCAGCGGGTGTCTGACTTGTCATCGGCAGGCGTCGTGGTGCATGGGACCACCGCAGGCACCAATGCGCTGCTCGAACGCAAAGGCGCTTTGGTCGGGGTGATCACCACGCAAGGCCTGCGCGATGTGTTGGAAATGCGTCGCAGGGATCGGCCCCGAACATGGGGGCTGCGCGGGGATTTCGATCCGGTCGTCCCACGCAACCTACGGCTAGAAGTAGCCGAGCGCACACTGGCAGACGGCACCATCCGGCAAGCAGTAGACTTGGACGCCGTGCGCGACGCCGCGCAGAACTTGCTCGACCAAGGGTGCGCCTCAATCGCCGTGCTCTTTGCCAACGCCTACGCGAACCCATCGAACGAACAGGCCGCAGTCAAAGCTGTGCGCGACATCTGGCCCAACGCGCATGTGTCCGCGTCCTCTGAGATCTTGCCCGAAATCCGCGAATACGAACGGTTCTCGACGACAGCGCTCAACGCCTATTTGCAACCCGAAGTGTCCGGCTATCTGGACCGGTTGGAAACGGCTTTGACCAAAGGCGGGTTCAAGGGCGAGTTCATGATTGTACAATCAAATGGCGGGGTTATGGGCGTGGATACGGCCTGCCAACTGCCTGTGCGCACAGCCTTGTCCGGACCTGCGGCAGGGGTGATCGCGGCCGGCTACATCGCCAGTTGCGCAGGCTTTCCAGATGTCATCACAGGCGACATGGGCGGAACCAGCTTTGATGTTTCACTGGTTGCGAACGGGCAGTCCATGCTGTCGCCACAAACCTCGATTGACTTCGGGATGGTGGTACGAACACCCATGATCGAAATCACGACCATCGGGGCAGGCGGCGGGTCTATCGCTTGGGTCGATAAGGGCGGGTTGCTGAACATCGGACCTGAAAGTGCAGGCTCGAACCCCGGGCCTGTCGCCTACGGGCTTGGCAACACAAGACCGACGGTAACCGATGCCAACGTGGTACTCGGGCGCATTGATCCGGATAATCCGATTGGAGGCAAGCTGGAACGGCTCGACGTCGATGCGGCGCGCGCAGCGATCCTTGAACACGTGGGAACACCGCTCAACCTTGATGCAGAACAAGCGGCAGAAGCGATTTTACGGGTCGCGAACTCTCGCATGGCAGGGGCCTTGAGGCTGGTCAGTATCGAACGGGGGTTTGATCCAAAACGGTTCGCCTTCATGCCTTTCGGCGGGGGCGGCGCGTTGCATGCAGGGGCGATGCTGGCCGAGGTCGGGATCGGTCGCGCTATCGTACCGCGCTATCCGGGTGTGACCTCAGCCATGGGTTGCGTGATCGCGGACATGCGGCAGGATTTCGTGCAAACGATCAACGCGATGGTCGACGGGTTAGACACCTCGGCGATGGCTGCATTCATGCAAACCCACGTAGATCAGGGCATGGCTTTGCTAAAGGCATCGAACACCACATTTGAGGCCCGTGACCTGACCTTTGAATTGGACATGGCCTATCTGGGACAAACGCACACAGTTTCAGTGCCCCTGTCAATTTCTGTCAGTAATGGAAAGGTCAAAGCGCCAACACAGGAAGAGATCGGAACAGCCTTCGATAACACCTATCAAGCGACCTACGGCAGACTGTTGAAGAACGGTGTCCGGCGGGTGATGAACCTGCGCACAGCGGTAATAGGACGACGACCAAAGTTCGATCTTTCGACGCTCGCTCCGGCAAAAGGAAAACCAGAAAGCGCGCACAAAGGTACGCGACAAGTACACTTCGGCAACAAATGGCATGATACCGCAATCTACAACCGGCTGGACTTGCCCGTGGGTGCAATCATTGCAGGGCCAGCTATATTGGAACAACCCGACACAACCGTTCTGATCGAACCGAACCTGATCGGAACAGTGGACGATTTCGGCAACACAATCATTACTGCGAAAGAGGGCTAAGCAATGGCAGACCTGACGCATATCGACCCGCAACGAACGGCCTTGCTGACCATTGATCTGCAAAACGACTTTCTGCATCCGGAAGGGGCCTATGGGCGGGCGGGCCAAGGGGCCGACAGCATCAAGGCTCTGCCAGACAGGATCAAACCGCTTGCAGATGCGTTGCGATCCAAAGGCGGCACCTACGTGTCAGCGCAGTTTACGCTGGTGCCCGGTCCAAAGGGTGAGCCGCTGATCGCGCCACATCTCAAACAGTTACGACCCTTCCTGACCAAAGGTGATTTTGCACCCGGCGGGTTCGGGCACAGCGTCGTCGATACATTGAAACCTGCGGACTACACGATCGAAAAAGTGGCCTACTCGGCATTCTATCAAACACGGTTGGAATACATCCTGCGAGCGCTCGACATTGATACGATCATCATCGGTGGGATCGTCACAAACGGGGGCGTTGCTTCGACCCTGCGCGACGCCCATCTACGCAACATCGATACGGTTCTGCTCAGTGACGGATGTGCAGCGTTCAAGCCTGAGGTGCACGAGGCAACGCTGATCTCGCTCGGATCGCTCGGGTCGCAAGCAACCTGTGCAGAGGTCACAAATATGATTGAGGGATCGGCATGAGCCTACGTGATCGACTGAGCAAATCTAAAATTCTGCTGACCCCCGGGGTCTATGACGGATTGACCGCGGCCCTGGCAGATCAAGCGGGTTTCGAGGCGCTTTACCTGTCCGGCGCGGCGGTGGCTTACACGCGATTGGGCAGGCCCGACATTGGTCTGACATCGGTAAGTGAAATGACAGACACAATGGCTTTGATCGCTGACCGCACGGACAAACCTGTGATCATTGATGCCGACACAGGGTTCGGCAATGCACTGAACGCACAACGCACGATGCGCCAATACGAACGGGCAGGGGCAGCGGCACTGCAAGTCGAAGACCAGACCTTTCCGAAACGATGCGGCCACTTGCAAGACAAGACACTCATTCCAGCGGGCGAGATGGTGGGCAAGATCAAAGCCATGACCGACGCACGCAAACTCGACACACTGATCATCGCGCGCACCGATGCAATCGGGGTCGAAGGATTCAATGCGGCGCTTGATCGGGCCGAAGCATATAAAGAGGCTGGCGCAGACGTGCTTTTCATCGAAGCGCCGCGCACGGACGCAGAACTGGGCGATATCGCAAAGCGGTTCAAAGGCCGTATCCCGCTGCTTGCGAACATGGTCGAAGGCGGTGAAACACCCATTTCATCAGCAGACCAGTTGCAAACGGTGGGGTTCGATATCGTAATCTTTCCAGGTGGCATTGTGCGGGCCTTGGCCAAGACAGCGGCAGCCTATTTTGAAAGTCTGCATGCCAATGGATCAAACAAACCCTTTGCAGATCGGATGCATGATTTCGGCAGTCTGAACGAAGCGATTGGAACTGGCGAAATGCTCAAACAGGGGCAGCAATACGAATGAGCGTTGGGCCCTCACCCGATCATTATGACCTAAGCGTTGAGACGCTGATCATCGGGGCGGGTGCCTGCGGGCTGATTGCGGCCTTGGCAGCACATGAAGCCGGTCAAGAGGTTTTGGTGATTGAAGCAGACGCGGTGCCATCAGGGTCCACAGCGCTCAGCGCCGGATTGATCCCAGCGGCTGGGACGCGGTTGCAAAAAGAGGCGGGGATTAAAGATAGCACATCGCAATTCGCGGATGACATCCAAGCCAAGGCCAAAGGTGAGAACGATGCGGGTTATGTGCACGCAATGGCGCAGGGCGCTGGCCCGGCTATTGACTGGTTGTGTGGCACCTACGGATTGCCCTTTTCACTGGTCACGAACTTTGACTATCCGGGACATTCGGCGCGGCGGATGCACGGGCTGCCAACTCGATCAGGGGCGGAACTGATCAATGCCTTGCGGACAACGGTTGAGACCGCAGGCATAGACATCATCTGCGAACGCCGCGCGGTGAAGCTGTTTCATACAGGACGAATGATAGACGGCGTTCAAACCGAATTGCCCGATGGATCGACCGAACGGGTAGCCTGCCGCAAGCTGATCCTTGCCTGCAACGGGTACGGTGGCAATCGGCAGATGGTGCACAAGCATATGCCACAAATCGAGAACGGTCTTTGGTTCGGACATGATGGCAACAAGGGCGACGCAGTGATCTGGGGGCAGGCCTTGGGGGCCGCAACCAAGCATCTGGGGGCGTTTCAGGGACACGGAAATGTTGCCCACCCTCATGGCGTATTGATCACTTGGGCAGTGATCACCCAAGGCGGGGTACAAGTAAACTTGGACGGAGACAGGTTTTGGGATGAAAGTCAGGGCTATTCCGAGGCCGCCCAATATGTGTTGTCTCAACCCGATGGCGTCGCATGGGCGATTTTTGACGACCGCATTGCAGCGACCGCGCGACAGTTCCAAGATTTCAAAGATGCAGAAGCCCAAGGTGCTGTGAAAACGGCGAACTCGATTGCGGAACTGGCGGATGTAACAGGGTTGCCGGTTGAGAGGTTGTCACAGACTTTGGCGCGTATTCCCGTGAACGGCACTGATACATTTGGCCGACGCTTTGGGGATGTTCCGCTGAGACCACCCTTTAACGCGGTGAAAGTCACTGGTGCTCTGTTCCACACCCAAGGCGGGCTAAACGTCACTGCCCAAGGCAGGGTTCTCCACGCGGACGGTGCGCCATTTCCAAATCTCTTTGCCGCAGGGGGCGCCGCTGTGGGGGTGTCCGGCTCTGCCGATGCCGGTTACCTGTCCGGAAACGGTTTGCTGTCTGCCCTTGTTTTGGGCCGCGCCGCAGGAGCCGCTGACACAACACCCCAATAGACAGCGTTCCGCTGACGACATTCTTTATGCCTCCGGCGGAGGTATTTTTCCAAGAAGAACGATGCGCCTGAGCCTATACAATCACCTTGTCCCCCCATAGCCTCCGCCCATGACACCTGCGTTTCAACACGACGGCAGCGCCTCTTGGATTAGGCTGTGCATCACCCTTGCAGTTGGGGTGGTTGCCAATGCGGGTATGTGGGCGATCATTGTGATTATGCCCGCTGTCGAGGCCGAGTTTGGTGCCGGTCGGGCATTGGCGACATTGCCATACACCACCACCATGGTTGGTTTTGCGCTGGGCAATTTGCTGATCGGGAAGATTGTCGACCGGCTTGGGATGACGACTGCCTTGATCGGGACGGCGATCACGATTGCCATTGGTTACGGTCTCGCCATGGTCAGTTCCAACATTTACGCACTTTCGTGTATTCAGTTCTTTATCGGGCTGGGAACTGCAGTCGGCTTTGGGCCTTTGATCGCGGATATATCTCATTGGTTTTTGAAACGGCGCGGGATTGCTGTCGCGATTGCAGCGAGCGGGAACTATCTGTCGGGCGCTGTTTGGCCGATGCTCTTGGCGGGTGTTCTGGCCGATCAGGGGTGGCAAGCCGTTTATGGTGTTCTTGCCGTGGTTTCGATCGTCGGGATGATCCCGCTGGCCTTGCTGTTGCGTGCGCGGGTCCCTGACGATGCCCATGGGCAGGCAGAAGCGGCAGCCGCTTTGAATACCAGATCAGCGGGGCTGTCCCCACGGGCGTTGCAGTATTTGTTGGGGTTTGCGGGGGTGGCGTGTTGTGTGGCCATGTCGATGCCACAGGTTCACATCGTGGCCTACTGCGTCGGGCTGGGATACGGGCCAGCCGTGGGTGCGCAGATGTTGTCATTGATGCTGCTCGGCGGGGTCGTGTCGCGGGTGATTTCGGGGATCGTGGCGGACTATTTGGGCGGTGTCAGAACCCTGCTGATTGGATCAATTCTACAAACCATCGGGCTTATTTTGTACCTGCCCTATGACGGGATGGCGTCGCTTTATGTGATCAGCTTGATCTTCGGGCTCAGTCAGGGAGGGATCGTCCCAAGCTATGCTTTGGTTGTGCGGGAATACATGCCCGCGCGCGAGGCAGGGGCGCGGGTTGGGTTCGTGCTGATGCTGACCATTTTGGGCATGGCTTTGGGCGGCTGGATGAGCGGCTGGATCTATCAGATGTCAGGCAGCTATCAATGGGCGTTCCTAAACGGGATCATCTGGAACCTTGCCAATATCGCAATCATGCTCTGGTTATTGGGGCGGACGCGGCCAAAACAACCGACATTGCAAGCGGCCTAAGACCTGTAGTGAACCTCGCCGCGGGCGCGGGCCAAGGCCATCTGGTGTTGACGCTCTCGGAAGCGGTCTTTGTCTGCCTCAGAGGTTTCATCGACACATTGGTGACAGGACACGCCCATCTCATAGCCTGGCCGAGAAGCATCTTCGGGAAGGATCGGGCGGCGGCATCCATGACACAGCACATGCGGGCCTTCTTCTAACCCATGTCCAACAGAGACACGGTTATCAAAGACAAAGCACTCGCCTTGCCAAGTGCTGTCTTCTTTCGGGACCTCTTCGAGGTACTTCAGAATACCACCTTTTAGATGGAACACATCTTCGACACCTTGGCCAAGCAGGTAATTGGTCGATTTCTCGCAGCGAATACCGCCAGTGCAGAACATCGCGATCTTTTTGTTGTGGAAGCGGTGCTTGTTGGCTTCCCACCAGGCCGGAAACTCGCTGAAGCTTTTGGTGGCAGGGTCGACGGCACCGTCGAAAGTACCGATTGAAACCTCATAATCATTGCGGGTGTCGATGACGGCAACATCAGGGGATGCGATCAATGCGTTCCAGTCAGTGGGGTCAACGTAGTGACCGACACTGGCTTGCGGATCGACATCAGGTTGCCCCATCGTGACGATTTCGCGCTTGATACGGACTTTCATTTTGCCAAAGGGAGCGTCCTGAGACGACGCTTCTTTCCAGTCCAGATCAGAACACCCGGGCAGGGTTTTGATATGGGCGATCACAGTATCTATTCCGGGGCGGGGTCCGGCGATTGTTCCGTTTATACCTTCGGCCGCCAGCAAAAGGGTGCCTTGGACGTCGTTTGACTGACACAGATCCAGCAAGGGGCCCTGAATGGCTTCAAGATCCGTAAAGCGGGTGAAGTGGTAGAGAGCTGCAATCGTATACATGGGCTGCCGTCTAAATCACCGCGAAGGTTCTGCCAAGAGGGGAGCGATTTTACCACGGAATACCGCCACGATATTGCCATTCGGATGCCGTGAGCAGGGCCGAATTCTTGGTTAATGAGACGGAAACCAAGATCAAGACCCTCGAGTAGAACAGTGAATAAGGTCACAGGTCATGCCCGCATTATCGCTCTTTTCATGGGCTCAATATACAACGTCTATGACGTTGGCGAATGTTCAAAGCAACACGACCCCGGGGCCGTTCGTGGGCGAAACCTTCACGTTCAACGGCGGGGCGTCGCAGAGCATAGGCATTGATGATGACGATCCGGACTTTGAGGACGGATACGTTGAAACTGGGGCGCCGCAGACTCTAAATACAGCTATAACTATTGACGGAACGACGTTCTCCGTTGGAGACGTCGTCGAGCTCGAAGTTGCTTTGATAGATGCCAGCGGACAAGAAATCTACGTTGTTCGTATTGACGGAGTGAATGTCGGTCTGACGTACCGCGTGGGCGAAGAGCCAGCTGTAAATGATGTTTTTACCGTCGATTCAGGGCTCGATGGGACAGGAAACGCAAGCGGTGAGGGTAGTCTTGAACCCTACGCAGGGGTAATCTGCTACGCGGCTGGTACGCAAGTTTTGACGCCCCATGGGGAGCGACCGATTGAAAACCTTCTGGCCGGAAATCTGGTCGAAACCGCAGATAACGGCGCGCAGCAGATCCTGTGGACCGGTCATCGAAGCATTTGCTTTGCGGGCCAAAACCCCATCGACGCAGTGCGGCCTGTTTCACTTACAGCGGGCTGTTTGGGGAATGGTTTGCCCAAGCGTGATTTGATCGTATCGCCGCAGCACAGAATCGTCATAAAAGGACAGGTCGTCTACGATATGTTCGGGGTTCAAGAGGTGATGGCGCCCGCGATCGGATTGACCACGCTGCCCGGAGTACGGGTGATGGTTGGCAAGCGGGATGTCACGTATGTGCATTTGCTTTTGGCCGGTCACGAAGTGCTGTTTGCAAATGGCGCGGCCTCGGAATCGCTGTATCCAGGGGTCAACGCGATGGAAATGATGCCAACGCCGCATCGTCGGGCTATTGTGGATCTGATCCCCGGATTGAAGGAAAACCCTGTTACAGGCTATGGCCGGACCGCACGCCTTTGCCTGAGCCGAAAAGATGCGAAAGCCTTGGTCAAAGCACTGATACAGGAAGAATGGGCGCATCTGTCACGGACAGCCCCAACCCTGCGCCGGTCTTTGCCCGAAACCTGATCAAAAAGCTGATTTCGGAAGCCCTGCGTTTACGGTTATGCTGGTCTATGTGATTAGAGCTTTTAGGGGGCCCGCATGCATGCACTGATAGTGATCGATGTTCAAAACGATTTCTGCCCGGGGGGAGCCTTGGCCGTGGACGGCGGAGACCAGATCATTCCGGCAATCAATGAAATGATGCCGCAGTTTGACGCAGTGATACTGACACAAGACTGGCATCCTTCGGGACATTCTTCCTTCGCCTCGTCCCATGCGGGCAAGGACCCGTTTGCACTGGTTGATATGCCTTATGGCCCCCAAGTGCTGTGGCCCGATCATTGTGTGCAAGGATCAGACGGTGCGCAGTTTCATAGTGCGCTGGCAACGGATCCTGCGGACATGGTGATCCGAAAAGGATACAACCCTGCGATAGACAGCTATTCGGCGTTCTTTGAGAACGACCACAAGACGCCAACAGGTCTGCACGGATATTGCCAAACCCGTGGGATCACCCGATTGACGATGGTCGGTCTCGCTTTGGATTTTTGTGTCAACTATTCAGCCGTAGATGCGGCCGGACTGGGCTATGATGTGACCGTTCTTCAAGACGCCTGCCGCGCCATCGATCTGGACGGTTCGTTGGCCGCTGCACTGTCTGGCATGAAAGAGGCGGGTGTGAGCCTGTCTTGACCTAATTGCCGCGTTATCACGCGACTACATTTTCTAGAACGGCTGCGCCGCGAGTATTTTGGAAAGGGTAAAGGCACGGGTCCACTTGCCTCGCTCCGCGCCCTTTGGTCTAACCGTCCTGTCTAAGGGAGACCCAACATGGTTGATATTGCCACCCGCGTCCATAATCATAAGTGGAAGATTGACCCCATTGTCCGATCTTTGATCGACACTGATTTCTACAAGCTTTTGATGTGCCAGTCCGTGTTTCGCAACAAGCCGGACACGCAGGTGACCTTCAGCCTGATCAACCGGTCGACCCATGTGCCTTTGGCGGACCTCATCGACGAAGGCGAGCTGCGCGAGCAATTGGACCATGTTCGGTCCCTAAAGCTGTCCCGCGGCGAAAGCACTTGGATGCGCGGCAACACCTTTTATGGCAAACGCCAGATGTTCCGCCCCGACTTCATGGATTGGTTCGAGAACCTGACCCTGCCGCCCTACCATCTGGAACGCAAAGGCGACCAGTACGAGCTGACATTCGAAGGGTCCTGGCCCGAGGTTATGCTGTGGGAAATTCCAGCGCTCGCGATCCTGATGGAACTGCGCGGGCGGGCGGTGCTTAACGACATGGGCAAGTTCGAATTGCAGGTGCTCTATGCCCGCGCCATGACCCGCGTTTGGGAAAAGATCGAAGCCTTGCGCGCGGCCAAGGGGCTGTCGATTGCAGATTTCGGAACGCGGCGACGGCACAGCTTTCTCTGGCAGGACTGGTGCGTGCAGGCGATGAACGAGGGGCTGGGGGACAGCTTTACAGGCACATCCAACTGCCTGATCGCGAAGAACCGCGAGGTCGAGGCGATCGGGACCAACGCGCACGAATTGCCCATGGTCTACGCGGCGCTCGCGGATACGGATGAGGCGCTGGCGCAGGCCCCCTATGAGGTGCTGTCGGACTGGCACGACGAACACGACGGCAACCTGCGGATCATCCTGCCGGACACCTACGGGACGCAAGGGTTCCTGGACAACGCGCCGGATTGGCTGGCGGGATGGACAGGGATCAGGATCGACAGCGGAGACCCGGCAACAGCCGCCGAGATCGCGATTGACTGGTGGAAAGCGCGGGGGGAGGACCCGACGCAGAAACGGGTGATCTTCTCGGACGGGCTGGACGTGGACAAGATCGTGTCGCTGCACAAGCAGTTTGAGGGGCGGGTGAACGCGTCCTTCGGGTGGGGGACGCTGCTGACGAATGATTTCAGAGGGCTGGTGGACGGAGACAGGCTCGCCCCGTTTTCGATGGTCTGTAAGGCGGTCGAGGCGAACGGACGGGCGACGGTGAAACTGTCGGA
>CAZWSE010000014.1:0-18780 GCA_964636575.1 uncultured Sulfitobacter sp.
CCGATTGATGCGTTTTTTGAAACTGTGCAAGTCAACGCGGACAATCAGATGGTGCGGCGGAACCGGTTGAACCTGCTGCACCGCATCCGCGAGATATGCTCAAGCGTTGCGGATTTGACCCAAATCGAAGGCTAGGGGACCGCGACCCCCCTTGTTTAAGTGCGGCTTGACTGTAGTGTGGCGTGTGAATTTTACGCCGCAACGCAGAAAAGACAGCCCGTGCCGATCCAACCCTATGTCACGCTGATCACCCAAAACGCGCCCATGTCCGCTGATGCGCATGGCGGGCGGGCCAAATGTTTGCAGCGTTTGGTGCGGCTTGATCTGCCTGTGCCGCGCACTGTGGCGCTGTCGTTTGAGACGGTTCAAGACATTGCGCGCGGGACGATGCCGGATATCGAAAAGATCCTGTCTCCCTTTGATGCTGATGCCTTGCTATGCGTGCGTCCGTCCAGCCAAGACCCTGATTGGGGCGGTCCGGGGGCTGTTTTGAACATCGGGATGAACGAGGCCCGATACGATGTGTTTTGCGAAACCATGGGCGAAAAAGCTGCCAGTGCGCTTTACCTGCGGTTTGTTCAGTCCTTCGCGGAACATGTTGCCCGCCTTGATCCCGATATTTTCGACGAGGTGACAGGCGAGGGTCGCGAAGCCTTGGCACAGACTTTGCAAGCCTATGAGGCCGAGGCCGAAGAGCCGTTTCCGCAAGACCCTGCCGTTCAGCTCGGGTCTGTTTTGCGGTCTATGGCGCGGGCTTGGGATGGCACTTCGGCGCGGTTGTTGCGTCAAGCCAAGGGTGCTCCGCAGGACGCGGGGCTTGGCCTTGTGGTGCAAGAAATGGTCTTTGGAGTCGGGCAGGGTGAATGCGGGTCCGGTGTTCTGCAACTGGTATCGTCTGATACGGGCCTGCCGCAGATTACGGGCCGGTACATGTCGCAAAGCCAAGGCCGTGATGCGATGCAGGGCGATGCTGCGGCATTGTTTTTGGAGCGTGACGAACGCGGGCCTTCGTTGGAAGAGCTGGCGCCGAAAGCCTTTGAAGATCTTAAAACCCATGCAGCCCTGATGCGGATCAAGCTGCGCGCTGAAATGCAGGTGGAATTCGCGATTGAAAACGGCGTTGTACACATATTGGACGGGGTGCGGGTGCCGCAGTCATCCCGTGCTGCTGTGCAAATCGCGGTGCGGCTTGCCACTGATGGGATTATTCCAAAAGAAGAAGCGCTGATGCGGGTTGAGCCGCGCACTTTGAGCGAGCTTTTGCACCGCCAGATCGACCCGGACGCCCGCCGCGATGTGCTTGCAACAGGGATTGCGGCCAGCCCCGGTGCCGCGTCGGGGCGTATTGTGTTCTCGGCTGCCGAAGCACAGGCGAGTGCTGCCCGCGATGAGCCTTGCGTCTTGGTGCGCCGCGAAACCAGCCCCGAGGATATCCGCGGCATGCACGCCGCCGCTGCCGTTTTGACCGAACGTGGCGGGATCACCAGCCATGCTGCTGTGATCGGGCGCGGGATTGGCCTGCCTTGTGTTGTTGGCGCGTCCTCGATCCAGTTCAATGCTGGCAAGAAGCGGTTTGAAACCCCTGACGGGCGTCAGTTTGGTGAAGGCGATATCATAACGATTGATGGCACAAGTGGTCAGGTCTTGGCCGGGTCCCCTCCAATGCTAGAAGCCGCTTTGGACGATGCGTTTCAGACCTTACTGGGTTGGGCGGATGATGCCTGCGACATAGATGTGCGTGCCAATGCGGATACACCTTTGGATGCGCAAACCGCCCGAAATTTCAATGCTCAAGGGATCGGTTTGTGCCGGACCGAGCATATGTTTTTCGAACAAGACCGTCTGACCGTCATGCGTGAGATGATTTTTGCAGAAGGCAGTGAAGACAGACGTGCGGTTCTGGATCGGCTGCTGCCCATGCAACGGTCCGACTTTGCGCAATTGTTCAGAATTATGGAGGGCCAGCCGGTTTGTATTCGGTTGTTCGACCCGCCCTTGCATGAGTTTTTGCCCGCTGACCGTGCCGAGCAACGCGAACTGGCCGAAGCGTTGGATTTGCCTTTGTCGGACGTCACAAGACGTGTCGAAGAACTGAGCGAATACAACCCGATGCTTGGCATGCGCGGCGTTCGGTTGGGTGTGACAGTGCCTGAAATCTATGAAATGCAGGCCCGCGCCATTTTCGAGGCTACGCTTGAGGCCAGCCAAGAAGGTGAGCCTGTGGTACCAGAGATCATGATCCCGCTGGTTTCTGCCCGCCGCGAGGTTGAATTGGTAAAGTCGCGTGTGGATGCTGTCGCGGCTGCGGTTCGAACAGAGCAGGGGCGTGATTTCGACTACCGGCTCGGCGTGATGGTAGAAACACCGCGCGCGGCCTTAAGGGCCGCTGATATTGCGCCGCATGTGTCTTTCTTGAGCTTCGGGACCAACGATTTGACCCAAATGGCGTACGGCTTGTCCCGCGACGATGCGGGCCGTTTTATGTCCGATTATGTGCATCAAGGCGTCTACCCGGAAGACCCGTTTATGAAACTGGACATTGAAGGCGTTGGCGAATTGTTGAAACTGGGGGCTGAACGGGGACGAGAGGGGCAGCCTGATGTAACCCTTTCGCTCTGCGGTGAACACGGCGGTGACCCTGATTCGATTGCCTTCTGTAGAGAGGCCGGTTTCGACTATGTTTCGTGCTCACCCTTCCGCGTTCCTGTCGCGCGACTCGCAGCAGCACAAATTGCGATTACCCACAAGATACAGTGATTGGTCCCCAAAGTATCCACAGATTATGTGGATACTTTGTTTCTAAAGATGAGACAATGCTTTAGAAATTACTGTTAAGTCCCTAATAACTAGACCTTTCCTTAATAATTCGGTAAGCGGTTTTTCGCTGCTTGTGAACTGCCCTTTGCATGTAGCGGGAAACAGCGTTCTGGGGGGTTACATGCGCTGGTTGTTGACCATTGGTACTTTTTGCTCCGCGATGGCGGTCAGTTCGCCTGCCTTTGCGCAGGGTGCGTTGGACGATGTTGTTGCCGCCGAACAGGTTGCGATGAACAATCTGCCGCAACGCCTGTTCTCGCGGATCGTTGAAAAACCCAAACCCCTGACGCCTGTTTCCTACACAAGACGCTGGCTGGCAGAGCAGCCTGTTGCGACAGGTGAGGCCGATTGGGCCTGTCTGACGCAAGCGCTGTATTTTGAAGCGCGCGGTGAATCCGTCAAAGGCCAGTTCGCAGTGGCCGAAGTTATCATGAACCGCGTCAAAAGTGGCCGCTTCCCCGATACAGTGTGCGGCGTGATCCGGCAGGGGACAGGCAAAAAGTATCAATGTCAGTTCACCTATACCTGTGATGGCAACAGCGAAAAGATCCGCGAACCGGGTGCCTATAAGAATGTTGGTAAAGTTGCCCGCGCAGTTCTGGATGGCCGGGCTGCTGCCCTGACCAGTGGTGCAACCCATTATCACACCACCGCAGTGCGTCCCCGTTGGAGCCGCGTGTACAATAAAACGGCGCGGATCGGCGTTCACATCTTTTATCGCCACACCTATCGCGAAGCCAGCAACTGAGCCTTTCCGCCGCATTTGGCAGGTGAAATGGCGCAGTTAAGGACACTTGCTATGCGCGCGTCGCCTAAGCTATGTCCAACTGTCCTGTCTGAAAGCGCCGTCTGTTATGCCGTCCGAAATCCGTCTTGCCTTTGCTCATCCTTCTGAACGCGCTGAGGCCACGGCCTCTGATGCGCCGCTGGATCGCATTTCTTTGCGTGATCATACCGTTGATGTTGAAATCGGTGCGTTTCAGGCCGAACGGGGCACCACCCAACGGATTTGCTTTAACGTGGTGGTCGAAGTTGAACCTTTAACCGGCCCCATTGATGACGATGTGGATCGCATCTTGTCTTATGACCGCGTCACAGAAGCCATTGCGCTTGCTTTGTCCGAAGAGCGTTTGAACCTGCTTGAAACGCTTGCGGACCGTGTAGCGGAACTGATCTTGCTTGAACCTCAAGCTGTCCGGACGTTTGTGCGTATTGAAAAGCTGGATCGTGGTCCGGGCGCTTTGGGCGTTGAAATTGTCAGAGAACGCGGTGAAGGCCTGTCCCAAGATGCCCGCCAAATTGCGGGTCTGCACCCCGAATTGATGTATCTGTCCAACGACGCGATCGCCAGCCCACATTTAGGCGGATGGATCGACCAGATCCAAGCCACGGGCCGTCCGCTTATTGTCTGCGTCGGCCCCGCGGCTGAGGCTGCGCCGCAAGCGGTACATCCAATGGCGCAGCGTCGGATTGATTTACTTGCGATCGAACAAAACGCTTGGGTTCTTGCAGATCGCGATCCGCGGTGCGTTGTGGTCGCCACCCGAACAGAACTGGATTGGGCGATGAAGAACGGCCAGATTTGTGTTTGGGCACCGTCAAAAATCGTGCTTGATGCGGTTGAACAGCCCTCATCTGAACCGGAGGACGCGGTTGCCTTGGCTGCATGGTTTGCCGCGACTTTTGAGGCCAAAGAGATGCGTGTGGTCGGCGCTGAGCTGCCTGAAGCGTCGGATGTTCCTTTGCAGGCTCACAAAGTGGACAACGCGACGTTGTGACCGCGAAACCCTCTCAAGATCGTCAATACTACCGCCCGCTTGTACAAAGCGCGGTAGGCCGTACTCAATCCGCGATAAGCCTCGCCGGAACGCAACTTTGGTTTGACCACGTGGAAGTTCTGTCAAGAACCACATCCCCCCGCATCTGCGCGATCAAAGACTGCCCTCCAGAAGTCCTCGACAAACTCTCCCGTCCGCGCCCTGCCATCGCAGGATTGTCTATGGCTGCACCGCAGATCATGGGGATCTTAAACGTCACGCCAGACAGCTTTTCAGATGGTGGCGCGCACAATGGGGCCGAGGCCGCCATCGCGGCAGGTCAGCAGATGGTGACTAAGGGGGCTGCACTGATTGACGTAGGCGGCGAGTCGACCCGTCCAGGTGCCAGTTTTGTTTCTCCGGACGAAGAGATCGCACGGGTGGAGCCCGCGATTGCGGGGTTGAGGGCGCAGCTAGATACACCGATTTCCATCGACACCCGCAAAGCGCTGGTTGCTAGGGCAGCTTTGTCCGCAGGAGCAAATCTGGTGAACGATGTCTCGGGGTTTACCTTCGATCCCGATCTTGCGTCTGTATGTGCAAAGGCTTCGGTGCCTGTTTGCGTAATGCATGCGCAGGGAGATCCTGCGACGATGCAGCAAAACCCGACCTATGATGACGTTCTTCTCGACGTCTTCGACTACCTGCAGGACCGGATTGAGGCCTTAGTAACCGCCGGACTAGACCGAAACCAAATCATTGCAGACCCAGGGATCGGCTTTGGGAAGACGCTGGATCACAATTTGACCTTGCTCAACCGTATCAGCCTGTTTCACGGGCTGGGGGTTCCAATCTTGCTTGGGGCCTCTCGTAAGAAGTTCATCGGAACGATCAGCGGCACGACCTTAGCAAGCGACCGCATTGCTGGTTCAGTGGCCGTGGCGCTGGCGGCTGTTGCGCAAGGCGTTCAAATCGTGCGGGTACATGATGTGGCAGAGACCGCACAGGCCCTAGCGCTTTGGCAAGCCGTTGAACAAGGGCCAGCCTTGCACTAGGGCATAGCCGTTAAACACCGCACCCCCATCTTCGCTTTTCTGGCAAATACTCATTCGACGGCAAAAGACAGATCACCACATCTGGACACTGGGCGCATCGAGGCTAATCTCAAAAGCAACACAGGTACAAAAGGACAGCGCATGGAAAAGTTTGGCAAAAGCCAACCCGTCAAGCGGGTAGAAGATGTTCGGTTTCTGACAGGGCACGGGCGCTATGTAGACGATATCGCACCTCAGGGCGCGCTTCATGCGTTCGTGTTTCGCAGTCCTGTGGCGCATGCGGATATCACGACGCTTGATCTTGAGGATGCGCGCGCCGCAGAGGGCGTGCATGCCATCCTGACCTGCGCTGATCTGGAAGCCGCGGGCATGGACGTTAAAATGAAGGCGACCGTTCTCGACAATCGCGATGGCACCAAAGCGGCGGCTCCTGTGCGGCCTTTGCTTGCGCGTGGGCGGGTCCGTTACGTGGGCGAGCCTATCGCACTGATTGTGGCTGACACGCTGACCCAAGCCCGAGACGCTGCCGAATTGATTGAGCTAGACTATGACGAGCGCCCTGCGAAAGTTGATGTCGCCTTGGGCGGCGAAACGCTTCACGATGAGGCCCCAGACAACCGCGCGTTCGATTGGGGTACAGGTGACGAAGCCGCGACGCAGGCTGCGTTTGACACAGCCGCCCATACGGTCAGCCTAGAGGTCGATGACAACCGGATCATCGTCAATTCGATGGAGCCGCGTGGATGCTACGCCGAATGGGACGGAGATCGCTTGCATGTGGCCTTCAACGGGCAAGGCGTCTGGGGGCTGAAAGGTCAGCTGATCGAAATGATGGGCCTGAACGAAGATCAGGTTCGCGTCACCAACCCTGATGTCGGCGGCGGATTTGGGATGAAGGCGATGGCCTATCCAGAATACCACGTTGTGGCCCAAGCCGCGCGTGCGCTGGGGCGTCCTGTGCGCTGGATGTCAGACCGGACCGAGGCCATGTTGTCGGACAATGGCGGTCGCGATCTGGTGTCACTGGCCGAGCTTGCCTTTGATGACGCACACAAGATCACGGCCTACCGTGTGCGCACCAAGTGTAATCTGGGCGCATACAATTCCCAGTTCGGGCAGCCTATTCAGACGCAGCTTTTCAGCCGCGTGCTCATGGGCTGTTACGACGTGCAAACGACATGGCTACAGGTCGAAGGGTATTACACCAACACCGTTCAGGTGGACGCCTATCGCGGCGCTGGGCGGCCCGAAGCGATCTATGTGCTGGAACGTGTCATGGACCGCGCCGCACGAGAGCTTGGCGTTGACCCCTTTGAATTGCGTCGGCGCAACTTCATCAAGCCAGATCAGTTTCCCTACAAGACGGCCACCGGCGAGACCTATGACGTAGGCGAGTTTGACAAGGTTATGTCACGCGGCATGGGTGAGGCAGATATTGCCGGATTTGAGGCCCGACGCGCGGCCGATGAGGCGCAAGGCAACCTGCGCGGGATGGGCATTTGCTATTATATCGAAAGCATCCTTGGCGATCCGAGCGAAGGGGCGAAGGTCGAATTCCATGAGGGTGGCACCGTCAGCATCTATGTTGGCACTCAATCAAACGGGCAGGGGCATGAAACGGTCTATGCTCAGTTCCTGTCCGATCAGACGGGTATTCCAGCTGACAAGATAAGCGTGATTCAGGGTGACAGTGATTTGATTGCGAAGGGTGGCGGTACGGGCGGATCACGCTCTGTCACTGTTCAAAACAATGCAACTTTGGCAACAGTGACCAAGATGATCGAAGCCTTCACGCCCTATGTCGCGGACAAAATGAGTGTCGATGCAGGGATTGTTTCGTTTGATGATGAAACCTTCAGAGCGGCCGGATCTAACCTGACGCCGACCATGATCGAAGTGGCTGAGATGGCCCGCGCAGACGGTCGCACGGACCTTCTGGTACATGAAGATCGCGCCACTTTGCCCGCCCGCAGCTATCCAAACGGGTGCCACATCGCGGAAATCGTGATCGACTGTAACACAGGCGTAGTGCGCACGGACCGTTATACGGTTGTTGACGATTTTGGTAATCTTATCAACCCGATGCTGGCTGAAGGTCAAGTGCATGGTGGTATCGCTCAGGGCATCGGACAGGCCCTGACAGAGCGGGTTGTTTACGACGAAGATGGACAACTGCTCACGGCAAGTTTCATGGACTATGCGATGCCGCGCGCTGATGATCTTCCTATGATCGGATTTACATCAGAACCCGTTCCATCGACGGCAAATGTGATGGGAATGAAAGGTTGCGGAGAGGCCGGAACGGTCGGCGCACTTGCCGCAATCTCCAACGCCGTTCAGGATGCATTATGGAATCGTGGTGTAAGACAGGCAGATATGCCCTTCACACCACACAAGGTATGGGAATTGTTAAGAAATGGACCTATCGCGGCTGAATAAACGGATTGGCGACTGGCTGACGGACCATCTTCCGTCTCGCCAGCCTAGTGCGCCCCGTGGTCGCGGCCCAGTTACGCATGTCATTATTCTTGATGGGACTATGTCCAGCCTTGAGCCGGGCTATGAGACCCATGCAGGGCAGCTTTACCGTTTGATGTGCGAACGGGGCGATGTTTCCGTTTATTATGAACAGGGGATCCAGTGGACCGATTGGTACGGTGCCCGCGATGTATTCGAAGGGCGCGGCATCAACCGCATGATCCGACGCGCCTATGGGTGGCTGTCCTCGCGGTTCCGTCCCGGCGATAAGATCTACTTGTTCGGCTATTCCCGTGGTGCTTACGCTGTTCGGTCTTTGGCGGGGGTCATAGACCGTGTTGGTTTGCTGCGCGCAGACCACGCCACTGAACGCAATGTCCGCGATGCTTACCGTCACTATGAATGTAGCGGTGACAGCCCTTCGCGGGCGGTTTTTGCGGATGAAACCTGCCACCCTGAGGTCGAAATCGAAATGATTGGCGTTTGGGACAGTGTAAAATCTTTGGGTTTGAATATTCCGGTGCTTTGGCGGCTGTCTGTTGCGCGACATGCGTTCCATTCCCACCATCTTGGCCCCAGCGTAAAACGCGGATTTCAGGCGCTTGCCCTAAATGAAACGCGGGTGGCCTATAGCCCTGTGCTTTGGGAAGGCGATGATCCTGCAATCGAACAGGTCTGGTTTCCGGGTGCACATGGCGATGTGGGGGGGCACATCAACGGTCACGAACCCGCGCGGGAATTGGCGAATATCTCATTGGTTTGGATGCTGGAAAAAGCCGTGTCTTGCGGCCTGGCGTTGCCCGATGGTTGGAAAGAACGGTTTCCTCAAAACGCTTTGGCCGCTTCCGTTGGCCGGTGGCGCGGGTTTGGGAAGTTTTTGATCAGCCGAAAAGCCCGCAAGATTGGTGTGCATCCGACGGAGCGGTTTCACCCTTCTGTTGCTGAACGCTTTGGCGCTGATTGGAAGCCCAGAGCAGACATGAAAAAGATGTTGATGGCGATGCCATCTCCGGCGCGCTTTTTCCAGCGTTAGGATGTCTTCGATATATCCATGATGATGCAGGTGGTTGATCCGGTCGCGTAAAGCTTGCCATCTTCAACCCCGCGGATTTCGCCGTGCGCGACACCCGTTGACCGTCCCGCATGATCCACTGTCCCGATGCAATCTATCTCCATCTCCAAAGGGATGCTGCGCAGGATGTTAATCTTGTATTCCAGCGTCGTGTAAACGGCCCCTTTGGGAACGCGCGTCATCACGGCACACGCCATTGCTGAATCGAGAAGCGTTCCATACCAGCCGCCGTGGACGGTGCCCATCGGGTTGGCCATGTGAAAGGTGGGCGCGCCTCGAAAGATGACCTCTCCATCGGACACCTTGTGCAGGTTATAGTTCATGGTTTGCCCGATTGGCGGGCCAGGGTGGGCGCCATCAAGGATCCCTTGCATGAAGTCCAAACCGGACATTTCCAGAATCTGGGGAAGTTTTAACAGCTCGTCAGGGGAGGTGGCGTAATACATGGGTGCGGGCCCTCAATGGTTTCCTTAACGCTAGGAAACCGATCGGCCAGCGGCAAGCGTTACGCGACGTTTTGCAGGCTGACCTTTGGTGTAACCCCTAATGCATGACAAACATCACGGGTCAATTCGGGTCGGTTAAGCGTGTAGAAATGCAAGCTGTCAACGCCACCTTCCATCAAGTCAGAGCAAAGCTCGGTACAAAGAGCCGTCGCAAGCAGGTCTTCGCGACCGTCGCGCGTGGCCTTGCCGAAGGCCTCATCGATCCACGTTGGAATGGACGTGCCACAACGGTTCGCAAATGATCGCGCGCCGGTCCAGTTCTCGATGGGCAGGATGCCGGGTGTGATGGGCGCATCGATGCCAGCTTTAACGCAAGCATCTCGGAACCGGAAAAAGGTATCCGCTTCAAAGAAAAACTGGGTCAAAGCCTCGGTCGCGCCCGCATCAATCTTGGCTTTCAGCCAATCGATGTCTGCTTTGCTGTCGCGGGCCTCTGGGTGTTTTTCGGGGTAAGCACCGACGCGAATGTTGAATGTGCTTGTGTCTGCTAGGGCCGAGATCAACGCGCAGGCATCGGCGAACCCGTCAGGATGTGGCACGAACCTGTCATTGCCTTTGGGCGGATCGCCCCGCAATGCGACAATGTCCTGAACGCCTGCTTTGGCAAATTGATCGGCAATTTGCAGGGTTTCAACCTTTGTCGCATCTACGCACGTCAAATGGGCGGCCACGCGCAGGCCCGACGCCTTGTGCAGGGTCGCCACCGCATCACGTGTCAGGTTGCGCGTTGTCCCACCAGCGCCATAGGTGACCGACACAAACCGAGGGTCCAGCGGCGCGAGGCTTTGTACCGTATCCCAAAGCCGGAAAGAGGCCTCAAGCGATTTGGGCGGAAAGAACTCAAACGAAACAGAGGGCGGGGTCATAGGGGCATCCTTTCGGTTTCAGCCCTTGTCCCTCATCTGTGGATGTGAAACAATTTCATAACGCTCACAAAGAACATGAATATGATTGCGATATGCATATCGAGTTTCGACACCTTCGCACCATCAAAGCGATCCACGAAGCGGGCGGACTTGCCCGCGCGGCGGACAGGCTGAACATCACCCAATCCGCTTTGTCCCATCAAATCAAAGGACTAGAGGATCAAACTGGTGTTGAATTGTTTGTGCGTCGATCAAAGCCCATGACCCTTTCAGCAGCGGGCCTGCGGTTTTTGCGGTTGGCCGATCAGGTTTTGCCCCAGGTCGAAGCCCTGCAAGCCGAGTTTGAAGGCCTGCGCGAGGGCAGTGCAGGGCGGCTTCATATCGCGATTGAATGCCACGCCTGTTTTGAATGGCTGTTTCCCGTGCTTGAGGGCTTTCGCAAAAACTGGGGGGATGTGGATGTCGACATTCGGCCTGGGTTGGCTTTTGACGCCCTGCCAGCTTTGCAAAAGGAAGAGGTCGACTTGGTGGTGTCGTCCGATCCAGAAGACCTTGAAGGCGTCGACTTTATTGAGCTGTTTGACTATTCGCCGGTCTTTGTGGCTTCAAGTGCGCATCCTTTGGCCGCTAAACCTTGGGTCGAGGCCGAAGATTTTCGCGACCAAACCCTGATCACTTACCCCGTAGACCGCAGCCGCTTGGATATTTTCAGCCAGCTTTTGATCCCCGCCAAGGTCGAACCTGCCGGCATAAGGCAGGTCGAATTGACGGCTGTGATCTTGTTGCTCGTTGCCTCAAACCGTGGTGTGTCGGTGCTGCCCGATTGGGTCGTACGTGAAGTGAAATACAGTTCCGATTACGTGACGCGACCCATTACGAAAAAGGGGCTGACCCGCAGGCTTTATGCCGCCGTCAGGTCTGAAGACCGCACCAAACCTTATATGGCGAACCTGATCCAACTGGCCCGCACGGAAGCGCGCAAATTGCAGGCGCTCTAGCCCTTGGCATCTTCCGCAGCGCGGCGTATACGCCCGACCTGACCGGACAGGAGCCAAAGACATGGTAGGCAGTGCCAATCTTAACATCATGATGAAAGCCGCCCGTAAAGCGGGCCGCGCTTTGGCGAAAGATTTTCGTGAGGTCGAAAACCTTCAGGTGTCCACCAAGGGTGCGGGTGACTTTGTCTCCAAGGCTGATCTGACGGCTGAAAAGCTGCTGAAGGATGAGTTGCTTGGCGCGCGTCCCACCTATGGCTGGTTGGCCGAAGAAGGTGGCGAGATCGAAGGTACAGACCCGACCCGACGCTGGATCATTGATCCTCTGGATGGCACCACGAATTACCTGCACGGATTGCCCCACTGGGCCGTTTCGATTGCGTTGGAACACAAAGGCCAGATCGTTGCAGGCTGTGTCTATGACGCGTCGCGGGATGAGTTGTTCTTTGCCGAGAAAGGCGCAGGCGCGTGGATGAATGAAACCCGTTTGCGTGTGTCTGGTCGGGCCAAAATGATCGAAGCCTTGTTTTCAACAGGTCTGCCTTTTGCAGGCCGTTCTGATTTGCCTGAAACGCTGCAAGACTTAGCGCGTGTTTTGCCCACTTGTTCCGGTGTGCGTCGCTTTGGATCGGCCGCGCTTGATCTCGCCTATGTGGCGGCGGGCCGCTACGACGGGTTTTGGGAGCGCCGGTTGAAATCGTGGGATATGGCCGCGGGGCTGATCATCGTGCGTGAGGCCGGAGGCTTGGTAGAGCCGATTGTCGAAGGCGAGGACATGCTGGAATCAGGCGGCGTCATTGCCTGTAACGATCCGCTGTTCAATACCTTCTCAAAGCTGATCCGGAACAGCTGATTACTTCCGTTTGACCTTGGGGATGCGGCTGGGGCTGATCTTGTATTCAGCCTCTGGGTGTGGTGGGTGTCCATGTGTGCGATCCCAGAATTTGGTCGCACCGAGCCTAAGCCACAGCGGCACAGTTAGGATCATTCCGATCACAAAACCGCCTGCATGCGCCCAATAGGCAACCCCGCCACCGCCAGCCGCACTGGCACCAAATCCTCCGACAAACTGCATGATGAACCATAGCCCTAGCATGATGAACGCAGGGATCGGTAGGATGCGCACGTAGATCACGATGAAGATCAAAATGTCGACTTTGGCTTTTGGGAAGAGCAACAGATAGCCGCCCATAACGCCTGCAATCGCGCCTGATGCCCCGACTGTAGGAATGACCGATGATGCATCAGACACCCAATGCGCCAATCCGGCCAAAACACCTGCGACAAGGTAGAAGATCAAAAACGGGACATGACCCATTTCGTCTTCCATATTGTCGCCAAAGATCCATAAAAACAGCATGTTGCCACCCAGATGCATCCAACCGCCGTGCAAGAACATTGAACTGATAAGCGTCCAATAGTCTTGCCCTGCGCTGATTTCAGCAGGCACCATGGCGTAGCTGTCAAAAAAGGCGTTTATCGCACGCGCGTCTTCAAACAGAGTAAAATAGCCGAGGAAAATCACGATATTCGCTGCAATCAGCGCGTAGGTGACATAGGGCGTTACGCCGGACGGGTTATGGTCGCGAATTGGAAACATGCCGCCACGCTGGGTGTTAATCGGCGCAGGGTCAAGGGGCCTTTGCTATGCGGCGCCTCCGAGCAGTGTGGTGTTGCCGCCTGCGGCTGTTGTGTCGACGCAGATGTGACGTTCCGCCAGCACCCGGGTGGTGTCGGGCAGGCCCGTGATCAGCGGGATGATCGGGCCATTGCGTTTCGACAATGCGATCTCAATCGCCCGGGCGGTTTTGGTGTCGCCCCACCACAAAACGCCACCGATCTTTGACATGTCAGTCACGGCATTCGGGTCGATCTGACCTGTCGCTTTCGCAGCAACCCCGCCTAAGCTTTCTACAGCCTTGGCCTGCGCATCACATGCCGCTTGCCCCGGTCCCATACATAGCATTGCTGCACGGGGTTGCGTGCTAAGTCGGTTGGACTCACCCGTTGGCCCCGGCAGAACGAGTGTTGTTACGTCCTCGGTGGGCACTTCGGGCGCTGTGGGGGCAGGCGACGATGCTTGCCATGCTTCGCTTGAAACCTGCGGTTCGACCCGCCCAAAGCGCTGCAGATAGTGGGGCCCGCCAGCTTTGGGTCCGGTTCCTGAAAGGCCTTCCCCGCCAAAAGGTTGGCTGCCGACGATGGCACCAATTTGGTTGCGGTTGACGTAGATATTGCCTGCATGGATCCGGTCAGCCACATGTTGCACGCGGTCGTCAATGCGGGTTTGCAGGCCGAAGGTCAGCCCATAGCCGGTCGCATTTATGTCGTCGATGATTTGATCCAGTTCTTCTGACCCGAACGTGGCGATGTGCAAGACCGGCCCGAAGATTTCGCGCTCCAAGTCAGAGATGCCGCCGATTTTGATCAAGGTCGGCGCAATGAATGTTCCTGTTGTGGGTGCTGCAATCTCTTTGACGATGCGTCCCTCTGCGCGGGCCTTCGCGATGTGATCTGCGATCCCCTTTTGGGCGGCGCTGTCGATCACTGGGCCGCTGTCGGTGCTCAAAAGCCAAGGGTCGCCAAGCGACAGTTCCTCCATAGCGCCAGTCAGCATGGCGATCAGGTCATCTGCAATGTCGTCCTGCACATAAAGGCAACGCAGCGCCGAACAGCGTTGGCCTGCCGATTGAAACGCGCTTTCCACGATGGCTTGTACGGCCTGTTCGGGCAGGGCGGTGCTGTCGACAATCATCGCATTCAGCCCACCGGTTTCGGCGATAAAAGGTGCGCCGGGCGTCATGTTTTGCGCCATGTTGGTACGTATCTTCAAAGCGGTTGCCGTTGATCCGGTGAAGGCGACGCCGTCAATTCGGGGATCAGACGTAAGGGCGGCACCGACCATTCCATCGCCGGGGAGCAGTTGCAAAGCAGTTTTTGGAACGCCTGCCTGATGCATCAATTCAACAGCCAGATGTGCGATCAATGGGGTTTGCTCAGCAGGCTTGGCAAGAACCGCATTGCCGGCCGCAAGGGCTGCGCTGATTTGGCCGGAAAAGATCGCAAGCGGGAAGTTCCAAGGGCTGATGCAAGTAAATGTCCCGACTGGAGGGGTGCTGGGTGCGTTCGCGCCATAGTAGCGCAGGAAATCGACGGCCTCACGCAGTTCGGCAACGCAATCGAGTTGTGTTTTGCCCGCTTCTCGCGCCAGCAGCGTGAAAATAGCGCCAAAGTTTTCCTCAAAAAGGTCTGCTGCGCGGTCAAGAACAGCGCCGCGCTCAGACGGCGCGGCATCCCAAGGCTTTGCCGCCGCGATGGCAATTTCGATGTCCTTTGTGCTTGCAGGGGCCACTGTGCCCACCTGATCCATCGGGTCCGCAGGGTTCGTGACGGCAATCGCTGGTTCGGGGGAGGGGTCCTTTGCCAGCAGTGGAGCCGCTGCCCATTTGGCTTTGCGCAGCGGATCACGTGCAGCGTCGATTGCCGCCAGTGTTGGGGAGTGCCGCAAATCAAAACCTTTGGAGTTCGGGCGCTCTGGCTGAAACAACTCAGGCCCGGTTGGAATATGCGTTCCGCCACGTTCCAAGGTTTCAAAGGGATCGGCTGCAACCACTTCGGGCGGGACATCTTCATCGACGATCTGGTTCACAAACGAAGAGTTGGCCCCGTTTTCAAGCAACCTTCGGACAAGATAGGCCAACAAATCACGGTGCGCGCCAACGGGGGCGTAAATGCGGCAGCGGGTGTTCTCGCTGCGCAGAACGATGTCATGCATCGCTTCGCCCATGCCATGTAGACGTTGGAATTCAAAGCTGGATGTGTCTTGCCCCATGTGTAGGATCGCAGCGACAGTATGCGCGTTATGGGTGGCGAATTGCGGGTAAATTCGGTCGGTCATGCCAAGCAGTTTGCGCGCGTTGGAGATATAGGAAACGTCCGTTGCGGCCTTGGTGGTGAAGACCGGAAACCCGTCCACACCAATCACTTGCGCGTTTTTGATCTCGGTGTCCCAATAGGCGCCTTTGACGAGCCGAACCATGATCTTGCGATCTGTGCGCTGTGCCATGTCATAAAGCGTATCAATCACCAAAGAGGCGCGCGGGCCGTAGGCTTGCACCACGATGCCAAAGCCGTCCCAGCCTTGCAGGGCAGGTTCGGACAAGACGGCCTCAATCACGTCTAGCGATAGAGACAGCCGATCAGCCTCTTCAGCGTCCACGTTCAGACCCATGCCTGCGGATTTGGCCAGTAAGGCCAACGACCGCAATCGCGGCACAAGTTCACGCATCACCCGTTCTTCCTGCCCCAGCTCATAGCGGGGGTGAAGCGCGGAGAGCTTGACAGATATGCCGGGGTTGGCGCGGATATCGTCATGGGTGCAGGCCGTGGCGATGGCCGAAATCGCACGCGAATAGCTCAGGTGATAGCGCTTGGCATCCGCATCCGTGCGGGCCGCTTCGCCGAGCATATCGTAGCTGTAGGTATAGCCCTTTTCTTCCATCTTGGCGGCGCGTTCCATCGCGGACACAATGGTTTCACCAAGCACAAACTGGCGTCCCATTTCCTTCATGGCACGCGACACGGCTGTACGGATCACGGGTTCACCCATGCGCTTGATTGCAGATTTCAAAGCACTGATAGGGCTGGGTTTGTCATCGTCCAACACGCGACCCGTCAGCATCAGCGCCCACGTAGACGCGTTCACCAGAGAAGAAGTGGATTGCCCCATGTGCTTTCCCCAATTCGATGGCGCAATTTTGTCTTCGATCAGGGCGTCGATTGTATCTGCATCGGGAACGCGCAGGAGCGCTTCGGCCAGACACATGAGGGCCACGCCCTCATCTGTGGACAGCCCGTATTCTGCGAGGAAAACCTCCATCAGTCCGGGGTCTGAGCTGTCCCGAATGGCCTGCACGAGGTTGGCACCTTTGGCACAAATCGCTTTTCGATCCTCAGCACTGAGGTTTGCTGTTTTGATCAAAGTTTGAATGATCTCGTTCTGATCCGCATAGGTTTGACGGTCGAGCGTCATGCGCAAAGGCGGGTGAGTGTCGCGGGTCATATCATTTCTCCAAAACTTTAGGGTAGCGTAACAGAGAAATAGAGGTCAGAAAGACTTTGATTGGTCTAAAAGTTGGTAAAAGAGGGCAGAAAATGCAGGATATGCAGTCAAAAGATACAGTTGAGATGGATCGGTTTGACAGATCGATTCTCGATGTGCTCGCCCGTGATGGTCGTATCTCCATTACGGATTTGGCGAAAGAGATCGGGCTATCCAAGTCTCCGACGCAAGCCCGTTTGCGCAGACTTGAGGCGTCCGGGATCATTATCGGGTACCGCGCGTTGATGGACCCTATTCGCTTGGCGTTGGACCATGTGGCCTTTGTTGAGGTCCGCCTGAGCGATACCCGCGAAGCTGCCTTGGCGGCGTTTAATACTGCCGTCGCTAAGGTCGGAGAGATCGAGCAAGCCCATATGATTGCTGGAAATTTTGACTACCTGTTGAAAGTGCGTACCCGCAATATGGCTGACTACAGAGCTGTTTTGGGGGAGAAGATTTCGTCCTTACCCCATGTGGCAGGCACATCGACTTATGTTGCGATGCAGGCCGTGAAGGAAACGATGACGGCGCAGTCAATTTAGCGCCGCCCTTGACGGATAGCGGGATCACGCCACACTCTAGCATATGAAACGCTTCATCGCCGTTGCGGTTTTTGCCGCTGGCCCCGCCTTCGCTGACTGCCCCGATGCACCGGACCATGCCGACCGGATTGCAGAAATACTGGATATGGCCCAGGCTGATACAGACGGTCGTGACCGCCAGACGGTCCATGCTAGCCTTTGGGAGATCTGGACGGATGCGCCTGATGAACCTGCCCAAGAACTGTTGGATGCAGGTATGTCCAAACGGAGCAGTTACAACTTTGCGGGCGCAGTCAAAGATTTTGATCGCTTGATTGCCTACTGCCCCGACTATGCAGAAGGGTACAATCAACGGGCCTTTGCCTATTTTCTAGCGCAAAATTATGAGCCTGCTTTGAAAGACTTGAACAAAGCCATCGAGATCACGCCGAACCATGTGGCCGCATTGTCTGGCAAGGCTTTGACATTGATGAATCTTGAACGGATCGACGAGGCGCGGGACGCCTTGAAGGCTGCTTTGGCCCTCAACCCTTGGCTGAGCGAGAGAGCCTTGATGGCCAAAGGCGGCCCCTTGGCTCCAAAAGGCGAAGATATCTAGATTATCCTGCTCGGACCCCGTTTACATGGGGGCCGTCATCGCTATTGTCCGCCCTCGCTGGCCCGCGTGGTGGAATGGTAGACACAAGAGACTTAAAATCTCTGGGCAGGAATGCCGTGCCGGTTCGAGCCCGGCCGCGGGTACCAGCAAATATCGAAGGTCTCAGTCGCGCGTGCCTGCAAACTTGGCTTGCCATTCCGCGGTCTGGTCGTCTGTGACTTTCGCAAAAGACACCTCTGGCACTGTAAATGCGTGACCTGCGGGCAGGGCGGCTAAGGCTTCGGCTACGTCTTCGGGCCAGCTGTCGTCTTGAGTCTGCATGGCGGTCAGCATTTGAGCCGCTGCATCCGGCACAAAAGGCGCGCTGAGGACCGCGTAGAATCGCACAAGGTTCAGCGACAACCGCGTGATGGCCGCCGCGCGATCAGGATCGGTTTTGAAGGCCGTCCATGGCGCTGTCGATTGCAGGTATTCATTGCCAGCCGCCCAAATCGCACGCAGTTCTTGCGCGGATTTGCGGACTTCCATCGCCTCCATGTGGGTCTCATAGTCACGCAGGCGGGTGGTGAGTTCTGCGATCAAAGCCTCTTCTTCGGGGCCGTAAGTACCGGCCTCTGGCACGGCTTCACCAAACTTGGAGCGACAGAACTTGGTGATCCGGCTGACAAAATTGCCAAGCACATCAGCAAGATCCTTGTTCACAGAAGACTGGAAGTTTTCCCATGTGAATTCACTGTCCGATGTTTCGGGCGCGTGTGACAACAACCACCAGCGCCAGTAGTCCGGCGGCAGCAAGTCCAACGCTTGATCCATGAAAACCCCACGTCCCCGCGACGTTGAAAACTGACCGCCATCATAGTTCAGGTAGTTGAAGGATTTCAGGTAATCCACTGTTTTCCAAGGCTCCTCTGACCCCAGCAAAGTTGCCGGAAAGCTGAGCGTGTGAAAGGGTACATTGTCTTTACCCATGAATTGCGTGTAGCGCACATCGTC
>CAZWSE010000014.1:18880-43699 GCA_964636575.1 uncultured Sulfitobacter sp.
ATCCATGCATCCAACCGGTCTTTGAGCTTGGATTGCAGCAGGTAGAGATGCTTGGTTTCGCGCATTTCCAGATCTGTTGCCCCAGATACCGTCGAGTGTGGGTTGATCAGATCAACCGGATCAAGCAGTTTCCCGCAATTGTCGCATTGATCGCCACGGGCGTCTTCATATCCGCAGTTGGGGCAGGTGCCTTCGATGTAGCGATCCGGCAGGTAGCGCCCGTCTGTTGGGGAATACATCTGTGTCTCTGACCGTTCCTCAATCAACCCGTTGTCCGCAAGAACGCCCGCAAATTGCTGGGTCAGTTTGCGGTTTTGTTCAGACGAAGACCGCCCGAAATGGTCAAACGACAACCGAAACCCTTGAGCCAGTTGGTTTTGAACCTCCCACATCTCAGCGCAGTATTCGGCCACGGGCTTGCCTGCTTTGGCAGCCGCCAGTTCAGCGGGGGTGCCGTGTTCATCAGTAGCACACAGAAACAAGACTTCATTGCCGCGTGCACGCTGATAACGGGCATAAAGGTCGGCAGGCAGTTGACTGCCCACAAGATTGCCGAGGTGCTTGACCCCGTTGATGTAGGGGATGGCTGATGTGATCAGGTGACGGGTCATTGTTGGGCCAGTGCAATTAAGGTTTCACCCCGTTTAGTGCAGCACAGGGGCTTAGGCCAGAGGGCAGCCGCCCTGCCTAATCCTTTTGACGCAAATTTTTCAACAAGCGCCCGATCACAAATGTTGTGCGGGGGGCATAGGTGTAGGCGGTGCGTTCGGTCGGGGTGTCGCGTACCTTCATGCGGGTCAGCCCGAACACAACCAGTACCGCATGGCCCACCGCGATCATGATGAACAGCGCAGGTGGCCCGTAGCTGTCTATCAAGACAGAGGCCCCGTAAGGCGCCGCAATCGCCCCGAGAGCAAAGAAAAACATCAACGCGGCCGATAGTTCGACCCGTTCTTGATCGGTTGCAAAGTCGTGGGCATGTGCGGCTGCGACCGAATAGATCGGAAAGGTTGTCAAACCGAACAGCCCTGCCATCAGCATAACCATCGCAGTCCCGCCGCCTGATGTGCTTGCCGTCAACGATGAGGCAGCGATTGCTGCAATAGACAACCAGATCAGCACCCACCGGCGGTCATATTTGTCTGCAAGCCAGCCCATGGGATATTGCGCAATGGCTCCGCCCAAGACGAAGGCTGACAGAAAGTAGGCGATCTGTGTGGTGTCTAGCCCGACCTCTTGGCCATAGACGGGACCAACCATGCGAAAAGATGCGCTCGAAAGGGCGGCAACGATCACAGCAGCCGCCGCGAGCGGGGACCGCGACACCGCCAGCATCGGGCGCAGGCGCGGGGCCTCGGGGGTTTCGGGCTGTTTGACCTTGGTCAGCACCAACGGGATCAGGGCCGCACAGCATATAATGGCAAGAAGGTTGTAAGAGACGTAAGACGCAGGCTCTAACACGCTGATCACCATCTGCGCGGCCAATGATCCGGTCATGTCGACGATCCGGTAGGTGCCCATTGTGCGCCCGCGTGTCTCATTGGTGACTTTGGCTTGCAGCCAAGCCTCAATCACAGTGTAGCAGCCCGCCACGCAAAGCCCCGAGGCCACCCGCATCAAAGCCCATGCATAGGGGTCTACGACCAGCATATGCGCCATCATCCCAATGGCTCCTGTCGCCGTGAAAGCCGCGAAGGCCCGGCTGTGCCCGACGCTGCCCATAAGTCGAGGTGCCCACCAGCAGCCTATGAAAAACCCCAGAAAGTGCGCAGACCCCAGCAGACCAATCTGTTCCTTGCTGAAATCAAGCGCCAACCCAGACAAAGCATCCAAAGGTCCAAGCCCGCCGGATGAAAGCTGCATCAAAAGCACAGACAAAAAGAGAGCTGCGAAGGAAATGAGAAGGCGCATGTGGCCAGTCTTTCTGTCTTCTGCCCTAAAGGCTTGTGTGTTTTCGACCCCGCAGGGTCGGTTTTATGGGATGGACCGTATTTTGGCGCGGATGTCCAGTTTGGCCCTATTTATGTGTAGATGTGGCGCCGGGGTGAGCGGCTAAATCAGCGGCGTAATCTGGGTGTGTCCCTATCCGCTTTGGGTGTGCGGTGCGTCCGCTTTCGGCACAAGTTTGGGTAAACTTGCTGCACGTGGCCCGTGATCGCCAGTGACGCGCCAGTCCATCGGTGGATCAGTGCGCGCCCGGCGGCGCGATAAGTGCCATGCGCTACCTCGTAGGGTATGGGCATGATCCAGATGCCAGCGGGTCTCAACCCCCGGCGCGCCACCGTCGCCTGCACAGAGCAAAAGCCCCAGCGGAGGCGCGCTTGCCCGTGTGGTGCCCTGTTCTGCCGCCAGATGCATCCGGCGCACTTGGGTCAGGCTTGGCAGCTCCGAAAGCTCGGCCACGATCAGGGGAAGGCTGCCCGCCCGCAAAGCTTCCTCGGCGCACCATAAAACATCCGCAGTCTTGTTGGGGCTGACAAAAAGCAAACGGCCAGGATCAATCCAGGCCTTGATACCATCAGGGTGCAACCGGTCGCCGATCCAATCCGGTGCGATCCACAAAAGTGGACCGGTTGTTTGCGCAGCCAGCCACAGGGCGAGAGCATGACGGGCAGGTCCACAGGCCTCATGCACACGGCCCCGCACCAGCGGCAGTTGCCCCAGCAGATCAAGCGCGGGTTTGGCGCGATGCGGTGCGCGGCGCAACAAGGGGTGGCGGGCGCGGATGGCGGCAGGGGAAACGGGATGGTAGGTCATGGGGTAGTATTGCATGTTCACTTTATGTTCTCAACAAAAATGAAAACCATATGTCGCATGAAACCTGCCCTGCGGTTGACCTCGCTTGAGATAGCGCAGAGGCTTTCGCCCATGCAAAAACGCGCTCTCTTTCCCGAAGGATCCCAAGCCGCGGCGGATGAGATCAAAGTCTCGCCCGGGCTTGTGTCTGGCAACCATGTGTTTTTGACAGGGGTAACGGGGAGCGCGCCCGACGGATCTATGCCAGAGACCGATCGTGCCCAGTTTCACAGTGCCTTTGAAAAGATTGGCAAAGTTCTCGCAGAGGCCGGTCTTGGCTTTGACGCAATCGTTGAGATGACGACATATCATGTCGGCCTGCGGGATCACTTTGATCTTTTTAGCGCGGTTCGTGCGGACTACGTTCAAAAACCTTACCCCGCATGGACCGCCGTAGAAGTAGCAGGCTTGCGACGCGAAGGGGCCGTTGTTGAAATCCGTGTTATTGCAGAAATAGGAGAAAGCTAGATGCCGAGAACAGCTTTGATCACAGGTGGGGCGCGCGGGATCGGGCTTGGGATTGCTCAAAACCTGAGCCGTGACCATGATGTTGCAATCACGTGGCACACAACGCCCCCTGATGATTTGCCAAAGGGTGTATTGGCCATTCAAGCTGATCTGACCAAAAAGGGAAGCCCTGTGCGGGTCGTTCAAGACGTGACCGATCGTTTCGGCGGCCTTGATGTGATCGTAAACAATGCGGGTTTGGTAGCCTCTACCCCCAAGGGAGATATCGATATGCAAGCAGCGCGTGCTGTTTTGGATGTGAACCTTCTTGCCCCTGCAGCCCTTCTAAGTGCAGCTTTGCCTGTCTTGAAAGCTGGCGCGGCCGTTGTAAACATCAGTTCTGTCAACGCGGTATTGCCGCCGCGCGATGCGTCGATCTATGGGGCTAGCAAGGCCGCTTTGGATCTGTGGACAAAGGCGATGGCAAAAGAACTGGGGCCGTCCGGTATTCGGGTGAACGCCGTGGCCCCCGGCGCGATTAACATCCCCGATGCGATGCGCCCGAAAGACTTGCAGGACCTCTTTCTAGAACTCACCGCGCTCGACAGGCTTGGTGTGCCGGAAGACATCGCCCGCGCGGTGCGCTTTCTTGCGAGCGATGAGGCCTCCTTTATAACCGGTGAGACACTGACCGTTTCGGGCGGATACAGATTGTGACCCTTCCCACTTGCGCCTGACAAATCCAAAGTTAGGGTCGGCGTAAAATGAGTAAGGATCAAATGTATGAACATGAACCGCCTCGGCCGCACCGACATTATGGTTTCCGATCTGTGTTTGGGGTCAATGACCTGGGGCACGCAAAGCTCTGAGGCGGAAGCGCATGGTCAGATTGATCGCGCTTTGGAAGCAGGTATCAACTTTGTCGATACCGCAGAGATGTATCCCGTGAACCCTGTCAGTGCAGAAACCTGTGGCCGGACCGAAGAAATCATTGGGACTTGGAATGCTAAGGGTGGGCGCGATCGTATGATCTTGGCGACCAAGCATTCGGGCTCTGGAATGAAGCATGTGCGGGATGGCGAACCCATTTCGTCCAAGACGATTTCGAGCACTTTGGAAGGATCGTTGAAACGGCTGCAAACCGATTACGTCGATCTATACCAATTCCACTGGCCCAATCGCGGGTCTTACATGTTTCGCCAAAACTGGACCTATGACCCGTCCGGTCAAAACCGCGCAGACACACTGGCACATATCGAGGACACGCTCGGCGCTTTGCAGCGTGAGGTCGACAAAGGCCGTATCCGCGCCTTTGGTCTGTCAAACGAATCCGCTTGGGGCACGGCGCAGTGGCTGGCGGGTGCAGAGGGTGGGCAAGGCCCCCGTGTTGCGACCATTCAGAATGAATATTCGCTGTTGTGCCGGATGTATGACACTGATCTGGCGGAGTTAAGCGTCAATGAGGATGTTGGCTTGCTGTCGTTCTCGCCTCTGGCAGTTGGCTTGCTGACTGGCAAGTATCAAGAGGGCGCGGTTCCTGCAGGGTCACGCAAAGAATTGGTTCCAGGCCTAGGTGGTCGTGCATCTGAACGGGTGTTCAAGGCCGTTGAGGCCTATCTTGAAATTGCAGCAGATCATGGTCTCGATCCGGTTCATATGGCGATCGCTTGGTGCCGGTCTCGACCCTTTATGGCATCGGTCATTTTCGGCGCGACGCGCATGTCGCAATTGGATCATGTGATCGACGGTTTGGACATTCGCCTTAGCGATGAGGTACTATCTCAGATTGACGAGGCACACCGCCTGCATCCGATGCCCTATTGAGTATTTATGGAAAAATGAAGGAGGCGGCGCCGCGTAAAGCGCTCGCCTTGGACTGATCCAGACCCGACACTACGACACGAAGAAGGAGGCCTGAACATGCCACTCGAAATGAACCACGAGGTGTTTATCACCTGTGCTGTGACCGGCTCTGGCGGCACCCAAGACCGCAGCCCTCATGTGCCGCGCAGCCCTGAGCAGATTGCCGACAGCGCGATTGCTGCGGCTCGTGCGGGTGCCGCTGTGGTCCATTGCCATGTGCGTGATCCTGATACCGGCGCGCCCTCACGAAAGCTAGAGTATTACCGAGAGGTCACTGATCGCATCCGTGCTGCAGACATTGATATGGTTCTGAACCTGACCGCAGGCATGGGCGGCGACATTGTCTTTGGCGGGGTTGAGGCCCCTTTGCCGCCTGTTACAGGCACGGACATGGTTGGCGCGACAGAACGCATGGCCCATGTCACCGAATGCCTGCCCGAGATTTGTACCCTTGATTGCGGCACGATGAATTTTGCCGAAGCTGACTATGTCATGACCAACACGCCTGGCATGTTGCGCACGATGGGTAAGATGATGACCGACCTTGGCGTGAAACCCGAAATTGAGGCTTTTGATACCGGTCATTTGTGGTTCGCCAAACAACTGGTCGCGGAAGGCATTTTGAAGCCGGATGCGCTTGTGCAGCTTTGTATGGGCGTGCCTTGGGGCGCACCGGATGATTTGAACACGCTTATGGCGATGGTCAACAATGTGCCTGACGAGTGGACGTTTTCGGCCTTTGGTTTGGGTCGACATCAGATGCCTTTGGTCGCAGCCTCTGTTCTTGCAGGCGGCAATGTGCGGGTCGGATTGGAAGACAACCTGTGGCTTGGCAAGGGTGAGCTGGCGACCAACGCCCAGCTGGTCGAACGCGCGGTTGGGGTCATCGAAGGACTTGGGGCGAAAGTGATTGGCCCTGATGCTGTGCGCGAAAAGCTGGGTCTGACCAAACGGATGCCAGTTTGATGTACAGATGGTGGGCTTTGGCTGCGGTTGTCGGGCTTTGTGCCTGTACGCCTGTGCCGCCTCAGCCTGTCGAAGGTGTGCGGGATATGTCAGCGCCCATTGCAGCGACCACACGGTTTGACGCAGCGCGCTTGGCCGGTGATTGGGTTGTGCGCCATTCAGCCGTTTCCCCAAATTTGGGAACACTTTCTTTAGCCCCCACAACCAGCGGGTTTGAGATGACCGACGGCGCTGGGCGGGTGACGCAGATCTCGCAGACCCAAGGCGCGCGTTGGCGCGATGCAAAGGGAACCGAAACTTGGTTGCTGTGGGTCGATGCGGACTATCGCACCGCAGCCTTGGGCAATCCGGACGGGACCTTAGGTATGATCCTTGATCGCAATCAGACTGGCGGCGGTGATCGCATCAAAGCGGCGCGCGAGGTCATGGTCTGGTTCGGCTACCCGCAGGAGGCACTGCAATGAGCTTTCTGCCTTTGCTGATCCTTTTGTCCTTGGTGGTCGGTGCCACTTTGGGCGTGCTTTTGATCAATCGTGGTGTCAGTTTGAAACTGCTGATGGCTTTTCTGTTGGCGGTGGTTATTCTCGGGTTTTATTTGCTTTCAAGCGGCTATGATCCGCAGCGCCTTGATGCACGCGGTGTAACGGAGCTGACCCTTTCGGGCTGGGTCGGGCTTTGCACGGTACTATTCACACTATCGATGGGTACATTTGCCTTTGTTGCGGCGACAGTCGCGCAGTGGCCGAAACCGGAAAAGAGAAGGCGCAGAAGATGAAGACAGCAGCAATCATTGGAGGGGGTGTTATCGGTGGAGGCTGGGCGGCTCGGTTCTTGCTGAACGGATGGAATGTGCGCGTTTTCGACCCTGATCCAGAGGCCGAGCGCAAGATTTCAGAAGTGCTGGACAACGCGCGGCGGTCCTTGCCGGGGTTGAGCGAGGTGGCATTGCCACCTGAAGGTGCGTTGACCTTTCACGATGAATTGGCCGAAGCCGTAAAAGGTGCGTCATGGATCCAAGAGAGCGTGCCAGAACGCCTTGAGATCAAGCACAGGGTCTTTGCCGACCTGCAAGCGGCTTGTGACCCTGATGCAGTTATTGGATCGTCTACATCGGGCTTCAAACCGTCCGAGCTCCAGGAAAACGCTTTGCGCCCCGGGCAGATCGTCGTCGCCCATCCGTTTAATCCGGTCTACCTTTTGCCATTGATCGAAGTTGTGCCCACGGAAGCTAACGCGCCTGCGTTTTTGGATAAGGCCAAAGGGATCCTCACCTCGCTTGGTCTCTATCCTTTGCATGTGCGAAAGGAAATCGACGCCCATATCGCGGATCGCTTCCTAGAGGCGGTCTGGCGCGAAGCCCTGTGGTTGGTCAAAGACGGCATCGCCACCACGGAAGAAATCGACAATGCCATCCGCTACGGGTTTGGCATCCGATGGGCGCAAATGGGTCTTTTTGAGACCTACCGCGTGGCTGGCGGTGAGGCCGGTATGAAGCACTTCATGGCGCAATTCGGTCCTTGTCTGAAGTGGCCTTGGACCAAGCTGATGGATGTGCCTGAGTTCACAGACGAGCTTGTCGATCTGATCGCCGGACAGTCTGATGATCAATCGGGCCACATGAGCATCCGCGAACTCGAACGCGCCCGCGACAACAACCTTGTCGCAATGATGCGCGCGCTGAAGGTGCAAGACTACGGGGCGGGGACGCTGCTAAAGGCGCATGATGCACAGCTGCGCGATGGAACCGAACTGGCCAAGATGGCGGCCGACTTCGCTGATCCGTCTCAGCCGCTTTTGACCGTCGACCGTGCCGTGCCCTTGGATTGGACCGACTACAACGGGCACATGAACGAGGCGAAGTATTTGCAAGCCTTTGGCGATGCCACGGACAGGTTCATGGAACTCGTTGGCTGCGATGCAGCTTATATCCAATCCGGTGGTAGCTATTTCACCGCAGAAACCCACATTCGCCATATCGATGAGGTCCATGCTGGGGCGACCATTCAAGTCAGAACACGGGTGCTTTTGGGCGAGGGCAAGAAAATGCATCTGTGGCACGAAATGTTTGAAGGCGACCGCTTGCTGGCTACGGGCGAGCATATGCTGATCCATGTCAGTCTTGAAACCCGCCGCCCAAGCAACCCAAGCTCAGCTATCGAAGCCGCATTGGCCCGCTTTGCGCAAGCCCAAGCAGAACAGCCTTTGCCGGAGGGCGCGGGGCGGTTTGTTGGGGCGCCGCGGTGAAACGGGTTCTGATCACGGCAGGGGGCAGCGGGATCGGTCTTGCGATGGGGCAAGGCTTTGCGGCTGCTGGTTTTCAGGTTTGGATCACGGATATCGATGACGCTTCATTAGCAGGCGTTCCCGGTTGTTGGCGAACAACGCGGGTTGATGTCTCGGACGAAGCGGGCATGAAGGCGCTGTTTGACGACGTTCAGGCGCAGTGGGGCGGAATTGATGTGCTATGCGCCAATGCGGGGATCGCTGGACCAACCGCCTTGGTTGAAGATATTCCGCTAGAGGACTGGAAGAATTGCGTTTCTGTTAATCTCGAAGGCGCGTTTCTGGCGTCTAAGTTTGCGGCCCCTTTGATGAAACAGGCTAAGGCCGGATCGATCATTCTGACCTCATCCACAGCTGGCCAATACGGCTACCCGAACCGCGCACCCTATGCGGCGGCCAAGTGGGCGGTGATCGGGCTGATGAAGACGCTCGCGATGGAGCTTGGGCCATATGGAATTCGCGCCAATGCGATCTGCCCCGGCGCTGTAGAAGGCCCGCGCATGGAGGGCGTTCTGGAGCGCGAAGCAAAGGCCAAGGGCATGACCCGCGATCAAGTCTATGAGGGTTATGCCAGCGGGACGTCCATGGGCGCATTTGTGACAGCCGAAGACATCACGAACATGGCTGTGTTTTTGGGATCCGATGCAGCGAGGCTTGTTTCAGGTCAGGTGATCGCGGTGGATGGGCATACGGTCAATCCTGATCCGAAAGTCTAAGCTAAATCCGCACGAAAGGCGGCGATCTGGGCGGCGACCTCGCGGGTTGATGCTGACGCTTCGCGCACAAGGGTGTCAAAATGGCCGGTCAGTGTTGTGATGCGTTCGCGGTCCCGAAAGGCCAGATAGTGCCCGCCTGCGTAAAGAACGCAAAGCAGTGGACCAAAGACTGTGACTGGTGCCGAATAGAGCCTGCGCGCATCGAACAGGTACAGCCGCAGTCTGGGATAAAGCTGATCAATAAGATCGGCGAAATGATCCAACTGATCACGCCGAATGTCAGCGGACAGCCCGTCATAGTATCCTGTGGCTTGTGCAAAGTTCTGCAGCTCATGCACAGGCATGACGATCTCATAGTCGCTGTTTGAATTGCGCATCCAGCTCAGGCGGTCATTGGAGGCGTTGATGGCCTGAGCCGCCGTTTTGCCAAGGTGCGGGGCATATTCCCATTCGATCAGGCTGCGGGTTTTCAGCATATCGGGCAAGGCGGCGGGGACGTGGCGGATTTTGTAGCCCGCGGCCTCTTTATGCCAAGCAAAGATCTGTTCGTCGACCAAGGCGCGGGGGGCTTCGGTCAGGGCGAAGTCCGTAGCCATCAGGTCCGCTGTGGTTTCGGGGCGGTCGGACAAAGACAACAACCAATCCGCTGAAACCCCAAGCGCGCTGGCACAGGCGCCGACCACATGCGCATTGGGCAAGCGCGCGCCATCATCGGACAGCAACTGCGACACGGTTGAACGATCCACTCCGATTTCGCGGGCGAGCGCACTTTGGCTCTGACCTGCTGTCGTCAGAGCACTGTTCAAGCGACGCCTGAACTGATGGGCGCGATACCGTTTGTCCATTTTATCAATCATATGGTGATAATTATCACATTTGCGGAGATATGTTAACTGTTTTCAGAATGGCCCAAACGCGGCCTACGCGGCTATCTGAATGCAACTCATACCCTAGGAGACCCAATGATAGGCCACACCAACGGCGCATCCGCCCGCGCGCATCCAAGCCAAGGCCCCCGCGCGATAGAATGGCCGACATTTGTTTTGTTCCTAGGGACGTATCTCGCGTTGGGGGTGTCTGTTTTCTTGCTGGCGCAGGTCTCCGTGGTGCTCTCGATCCTGTGCGTCAGCGTCACACTTGCCCTTCATTCGTCGGTGACCCATGAGCTGCTGCACGGGCATCCTTTCAGCAACCGACACGTGAACGACGCCTTGGGTGTGCTGCAACCGAGCCTTTTGTTTCCCTACTACCGGTTCCGCGATACGCATCTGGCGCATCATCAGGATGCGAACCTGACCGATCCATATGACGATCCTGAAACCAATTATTTTGATCCGGTGGTCTGGGCAGAACTGCCCCGCTGGGGGAAGAACGTCCTGCGGGTCAACAATACTCTGTTAGGGCGTATCCTGCTTGGCACTTTGATCGGTGGGTTTTACTTTTTGCGAAGTGATTGGCGGGCTATGCGGGCAGGGGAATGGGCCGTGACAAAGGCCTGGGTGATCCACATGCCGATGGTGGCCTTGGTTCTTTGGGTTGTGAGCCTGTCCCCGATGCCGATTTTGGCCTATTTGATTGCCTGCTATGCGGGCTTATCATTGATCCGCATCCGGACGTTTCTGGAACATCAAGCGCATGAAAAATCCCGCGCGCGGACGGTGATCATTGAGGGTAAGGGCCCGCTTTCATGGCTGTTTCTTTTCAACAGCTTACACGTCGTTCATCATGTGCATCCTCGGCTGCCGTGGTACCAACTGCCTGCCCAATATGCGCGCAATAAAGACAGCTATTTGGCCCGCAACGACGGGTATGTTTACGCATCCTACGCTGAGATCATGCGGCGGTATTTGTTCAAAGCGAAAGATCCGCTGCCGCACCCCATTTGGCATTCCCAAAAATAGTCTGGCCGGAGGCTGTGGCAATCGCCCGCATAATTCGCCATAGCTTACCGCCATGAGCCTTTGGATCCCCATAAGTATCGCCGCTGCTTTCGTGCAGACGCTTCGGTTTATGCTGCAAAAATCAATGGCCAAGGTGACGCTTTCGGCGACGGGGGCGACGTTTGCGCGGTTTTTCTATTCGGCACCTTTGGTGGCTGTTCTGGCGTGGACCTATTTGAGCGTGACAGATCAGGCGCTGCCTGCATTGCCGCCGGCGTTCTGGATATACGGCATTTTGGGCGGTCTGTCGCAGATACTGGCCACGATCTGCGTGGTTTTGATGTTCAAACAACGCAACTTTGCGGTGGGGATCACTTTCAAAAAGACCGAAGTTATTCAGACGGTGATCGTCGGATGGCTGGTGCTGGGTGAAGGGGTATCCGCGCTTGGGCTTGTGGCGATTTTGATCGGCCTTGGCGGCCTGCTTTTGCTGTCTGACCCGCCTGATGCGACGGGGCCGTGGCTGAGCCGGATTCGCAACAAATCGGTCGCGCTCGGGCTGGCGTCAGGCGTGTTTTTTGCAATATCAGCAGTGACTTATAGGGGCGCATCACTAGAAATTCTAAGCGACGACCCTATCGTGCGTGCCAGTGTTACGCTGTCGGCTGTAACCATGATGCAGATGTGCGCTATGGCGCTTTGGTTGGCGTGGCGCGAGGCGGGACAGATCACGGCCGTTTGGCAGGCCCGTGCTGTGGCAGGCTGGATTGGACTGACCTCTATGGCGGGGTCTTTCTGCTGGTTTTTGGCCTTTACGCTGCAATCGGCGGCCTATGTCAAAGCGGTTGGTCAGATAGAGCTGATTTTTAGTATTCTGGCCTCAGCTTTGTTCTTCAAAGAGACAATTCCAAAGCGCGAAATGGCGGGGATTGCCGTTTTGGGCGTCTCGATTGTGCTGCTGATTGTGGTGCACTGAGCGCAAAAACGGCGGTGCACAACCTGTACACAATCCGTACACAACCCGTACACTGAAAGTACACCGCTTAATCGGGCATGGGATGTCCGCGCAGGCGCAAGAACAGGCTTTCTTCGTCGCTGTTGCGAAAGAAGGGGACGCTTGCGGGGGGCGTGCGGTCAGTTGCGCGGGCTGCGACTTCGGCCAAGACGACCTCTGTGATGAAGGGAAGATCAAAACTGCGCACTTCTGACAGGGGGATCCATTGCAGGTGCGACAGCTCATCGCTGGCGGCTGCGAAGTCATCAATGTCGCCCGATAGATCATCCGCATCGATCATAAAGAACCGCGCGTCAAACCGGCGCGGCCGGCCGGGGGGCGTGATGGCCCGAAACACGAACTGCAAAGGCGCTGCATGGGGCAGGTGGCCTGTGGCGGCAAAACTTTCCCAGTCTTGGGGCGCATCGGCCCACGTGCCGGACTGGCCCAGGATCAATCCGGTCTCTTCCCAAAGCTCACGAATGGCTGCAGCGGCCAAAGCAGTTTGCAACCCGTCTTGCGCATCATCAGCGAGACGGGCGTGGCACAGATCAGACAGCGTGCTGGCGAGCGGCACATCCCCGTCAGCGGCATCCACGGCGCCACCCGGAAAGACGAATTTGTTCGGCATAAAGGCCGCCTTGGCGCCGCGTTGCCCCATCAGGATGCTTGGGGTCGTATCGCGGTCGCGGATTGCAATCACTGTGCTTGCATTGCGGATGGCGGTTTTGTCGATGCTCATCGCGGGCGGCCCTTTGGTTTTGCGAAAAGGTACGCCCGCCAATTAGAACCCGTACATATGACGCGCCCATTGATAGCCGACAATCGCCCCTTTCAATCGAGGCAGAAGGTATAGAGACAATCCAACGCAGCCAACCGCGAAAATGGTAAAAAGGGTCATTGGTTCAGGCCGCCACGTCACAAAAACCCAGTGCAAGGACGGTGCCATAAGGTGCCCGACAAACAAAATGGTCAGATAGGCCGGCCCGTCTTCGGCCTTTGCATGGCGGAAGTCTTGTTGGCACACAGTGCAGGTTTTGTTCAGTTTCAAATAACTGCGCAACAATGGCCCGCTGCCACAGTTCGGGCATTTACGCCGCCAGCCGCGGCCCACTGACCGCCATAGGGGGCGTTCTTCGACTGCTACTTGGGGCAGTTGATCTTGATCCGCATGTGCCATTCAAACTGGTCCTTCACCATTACGCACACACTAACAACAGGCTGGATCGGCTTTGGAAAGCTGACAAATCGCCAGTGCGGCGGGATGTCGCGAAGGATATTTTGGCAAAAAAGTGCGACGGAACCTGCGCGGCCTTTCGTTTGAGTGTGTATGACGGCCCAAGATGACGGGCTGACATGGTTAAAACAGGAGACCAAAAGATGTTGAAACGAATTTCAGTCTACGCCGCCGTGATCGCCGCAGGTGGTTTGATGTACATGCCCATCATCGCCAATGCCAAAGAAGGTGGCCAGCGCGGTGCTGTTTTTGAAAAGATCGACGCTGACAGCGACGGTCAGATCACCAAGACCGAGCTTGAAGCGATGGGGGCTGCCCGTTTTGCCAGACTGGATACAGATGGTGACGGGTTTATCACCCAAGCCGAGGTTGAAGCCAAGCAAGCCGAGCGTGCGTCAAAGCGTGCGGCCCGCATGATGAAGCACCTCGACGCCGATGCGGATGGTCAGATCAGCCTTGCTGAGATGCAAGCCAGCCCCCGTGCAGAGCGTATGTTCGACCGCGTTGATGCCGATGGCGATGGTGTGATCACCAAGGCCGAGTTTGACGCCATGAAGGAACGTCGTCAGGATCGCCGCAAACCCTGAACCGCAGGCAAGACCGCAATGCGCGACACCAAAGCAGATCCTTGGGCAGATATGGCGGATGCAGATGTTCTGCGCTGCTATGCCCAAGGCGATGGACAAGCCGCTGACATACTCACGGAACGGTTGACCCCTCGGGTGTTCGGGCAGGCCTTTCGCTTGCTCGGACATCGTGCTGAGGCTGAGGATGTCACCCAAGATGCCTTGATGCGCTTGTGGCGGATTGCCCCTGAATGGCGGCATGGCGAAGCCCAAGTGACCACATGGCTTTACCGTGTTGTGTTCAACCTTGCCACCGACCGGCTGCGCAAACGTGCGAAGGTCCATGTGCCTCTTGATAAGGCCCCTGATCTGGCCGATGAAACGTCTAAATCTGCTGCGGATCAGATGCAGGACAAGGCCCGAAGTGATGCGTTGCAAAAGGCCTTGATGACTTTGCCAGACCGCCAGCGCCAAGCCGTCGTTTTGCGCCACATTGAAGGGCTGACCAACCCTGAGATCGCCGAGATCATGGAGATCGGTGTCGAAGCCGTTGAAAGCCTGACCGCGCGTGGAAAACGCGCCCTGACTGCCGCCTTGATTGGCGAAAAGACTGCCCTTGGATATGAGGAGACCTGAGACATGACAGACCCGACCCCTGAATTGGACCAGTTCTTTAAGGCCGCTCAAGCCGAGCGCCCGATCCCGTCGACTGACCTGATGGCGCGGGTGCGTGCCGATGCGCAGACCCATCTTGGTCGAGCCGCGCCGCTTACCGATGCCCCCCAAGGACTTGGCCGCCGGATCATGGATCTTTGGCCCGTGTGGTCGACCTGCGTGCCTGCTGCCCTTGTTGGCCTGTGGGTCGGGGTGAACCCGCCTGCCTTATTGCCTGATCCTGCCAATTGGATCGGTGTCTCAACAGATCAAACCGCCGACTTTCTGTCAGATTTTGACGATTGGGCGTGGACTTTAGAAGAAGGACAATTGTGATGAGTGACCCAACCCCTCCAAAACGCCGCCGCTGGGTGATGCCCCTTTTGGGAGTTTCGCTGGCTGTTAACCTGTTGATTGTGGGCATGGCTGCCGGTGCTGCATGGCGTGTGAAGGACATGGGTGGTGGCAAAATGCGGCAAGGGCCGTCGGGTGCCGTATTCTTGCGCGCCTTAGAGCCGCAAGACCGCAAGGCGATCTTTGGTGAGTTGCGCGCGGGCCGCGATACTGCGCGCAGGTTCGAGCGTGAGAACGGTGCAAACATGCTGACAGCCCTTCGCGCCGACCCCTTTGATCCAAGTGCATTGCAGGCCCTGATCGAGGCCCGCGCTGAGATGGGCCAGACCTCAAAGGCGGCACTTGATGCCAAATGGCTTGATGTTGTGTCTGGGATGGATGGAGCCGAGCGGGCCGCTTATGCAGACCGCTTGGAAAAAGCGTTTGAACGCCGTAAGGGCAACCGCTCTAAGCCGCGGGACGACTGAGCCGCACGCGGTTGCGGCCTTTGCCTTTCGCCTCGTAGAGCGCTTGATCGGCTTGATGCAAAAGCGTGTCGATCATGTGATCGCACTGGCCGGTCAATTGCATCGGGATGCTGGTCTTGCGCCCCAAGGCCAGCCCGAAACTGGCGGTGATGCCGATCAACTGCCCCGATGACGGGTCTTTGACAGGGGCTGCGCGCACGATCTGGCACAACCTGTCAGCGGCCAATCGGGCCTCTTCAAGGGTAGTGTCAGGCATGACGATCAAAAATTCCTCACCGCCCAACCGCGCGACCAGATCAATCGGGCGCAGGTTCGATTTCAAACGCTCCGCGACCTCAACCAGAACCGCGTCGCCAGCGGCATGGCCATAAGTGTCGTTGATCTGTTTGAAGTAATCCATGTCGGCCAGCACCACGGCAAACCGGCGCTCAGTCTGTTGCGACCGCTCTGCCACCCGTTTGAGATGGGTGAGCGCGTAGCGGCGGTTGTGCAACCCTGTGAGCGGATCAATCACAGCTGCACGCAGCCCTTGGCGCACGGTGTCGCGCAGGGTTTCAGCAGTACGCTTGCGCGCGATTTGTCCTTCGATGCGCACGGCCAGTTCAGCCGCATCGAACCCGTCGGGCATCAAGTCTGTTGCGCCGTAGTCCAACAGATCAGCGGCGGTGGTGCCATCTGCGGAGGCAAGTACCGCAATGATGCCGCAGTGGCGCGTGTCGTTGCCAGAACGAATGTCCGCCAAAAGCCGCAGTCCGTCGCTCATATGGGTGGCATCAAGGACAAGCACAAAGACATCGGGCGTGTTGTGCTGGGCCAGCTTTGCCAGAAAACCTGCGAAAGGGAACTGTTCGATCTCGGCGGTGCTGTGCTTGGAGATCTGTTCCGCGCATTGGCTTGCGGCCTCTTGGGTGCCGGTCAGTATGGTGACCTTGCCGCGGCGGGCAAAGGTATTTGCGCCTTCTGCAAATCCGAGCGCGCGGCTGGTTGTATCGCGCAGGCGCATTTCATCTTCCGACACTGCGGCGCGCAGCAAGCTGCGCAAACGGGCCAATAGCAACGCATTGTCGACAGGCTTGGACAGAACATCATCGGCACCTGCCTTCAAGGCCGCGATCCGTTTGGCGTTGTTGTTTTCGCTGGTGATAATGACCACTGGAAAGCGGGCCGTTTCAGGGTCTGATTTTAACGATTTACACAGATCAATCCCGTTCGGGCCTTCCGGCATTTCATCGGGCATTATAATCAGATCGGGGCCAGAGGCCAAAACCTGAGCTTTGAAGTCTTGAGATGTGTCTGACACATCCACGCCATAGAACGCAGTGGCCAGCTTGACTTTTAGTACGATTCTGTTGGTCGGCACACCATCCAGAATCAAAACCTTACCTTGCATGGAGGTCTCCCATGTATAGATCTACTGTTACTGAAACCGATCTTTCGAGAAGAAGGTTAACAAAGGATTTCCAAACAACCGGAAGGAGAGATTAATTATGGCAATTCAGCGAGAAGTCGCCGAAACTGTTGCCCTGCAAGGACTGGCTTGGCTTGCTGGAAACGACGAATTGCTGCCCGTCTTTCTGGGCGCGACCGGCGCATCCGAATCTGATGTGCGTGAAAATGCAGCCGATCCAGCCTTTCTGGGCGCGGTTTTGGACTTCATCATGATGGACGATGCTTGGGTTGTTGAATTTTGCGATACGCATGCCTTGCCATATGACCGCCCTATGATCGCGCGCGCTGTCTTGCCCGGCGGCGAACAGACCCATTGGACTTGATATGAACACGTCTTCTTTGCGCGTCGATGCCGTTTTGTTCGATAAAGACGGAACCCTTTTTGATTTTGCCACAACGTGGGAAGCTTGGGCCAAAGCCTTTTTGATCCGCCTGTCGTCGGACCCTGATCATGCAGCTGAGATGGGGCGCGCCATCGGGTTTGATTTTGACCAGTGTCAGTTCGACAAGACCAGCGTTGTGATTGCGGGCCGCCCTGATGAGGTCGCCGCTGATCTTTTGCCTCATCTCAAGCGCCACACGCTTGACAGTCTTGTGCGGGTTCTGAACGAAGAGGCCGCCGAGGCCCCCCAAGCCGAGGCTGTTCCGCTGATCCCGCTGCTCAACACTTTGCGCGGTCTGGGATTGAAACTGGGTGTCGCCACCAATGATGCCGAAATGCCTGCGCGCGTGCATTTGGACAAGGCCGGTGTCTTGGATCATTTCGATTTCGTTGCGGGCTTTGATTCCGGCTTTGGCGGCAAGCCGCAGCCCGGGCAACTGCTTGGCTTTGCCAAGGCCGTGGGCGTTGACCCCAAACGTATCGCGATGGTTGGGGACAGCACCCATGATCTGATCGCAGGGCGCGCTGCTGGCATGCAAACGGTCGCCGTTCTGACCGGACTGGCGGACCATGGGGTGCTGTCGCCCCATGCGGATGTGGTCTTTCCTGATATCGGATCGCTGCCCGATTGGGTGCAGCAGATCGGATAAGCACGCCCAATCCGACCCAAAGATTATCAAATGCGACCGATCCCGTCGCAAACGGAACGGCGGGCAGGGCGCGGCTGGGGCCTTCTTGGGACGTTAGTTCAAAAGGAGTTCCGTCATGGCCGAAGAAGCACCCCGTAGAAGACGTGGCGGCGGACGCGCAGGCAATACAGCCCGTCGCGGTGGTGCGGTGCTGGAACAAATGCCGTGGCGGCTGATCGAGAACACGGATCGCCCGACCGAGCCTTTGGACGCGGATGGCGTTCAGGCCATCCACAATGGTGCCATGCGCATCCTTGAGGAAATCGGGATTGAGTTTCTGAACCATGAAGCTTTGGCGATCCTCAAGAAGGCTGGCTGTACCGTTGATGGTGAAAACGTCCGCATGGGCCGCGATTTTGTGATGGAGTGGATCGCAAAGGCCCCATCCCAGTTTGACATCACCCCGCGCAACCCTGACCGTAAGATCACCATCGGCGGCAATTACCTGACCTTCGGCAATGTGTCGTCCCCGCCCAACTATTGGGATGCCTCTATTGGCACCAAGGTCGCGGGCACCCGTGAGATGTGTCAGAACCTGCTGAAACTGACCCAATATTTCAATTGTATCCATTTCGCCGGTGGATACCCTGTTGAGCCTGTCGATATTCATGCCTCTGTCCGGCATCTGGACGTTCTTTACGACAAGCTGACCCTGACCGACAAAGCCATGCATGCCTATAGTCTCGGCAAGGAGCGTGTTGAGGATGTTATGGAAATGGTGCGCATCGCTGGCGGTCATACCCATGATGAATTTGATGCAGGCCCGAAGATGTACACCAACATCAATTCGACCTCACCCTTAAAGCACGACATTCCGATGCTCGACGGCTGGATGCGCATGGCAAAGCGCAATCAGGGGTTGGTCGTGACCCCGTTTACTTTGGCAGGCGCTATGGCCCCTGTCACTATGTCCGGTGCTGTGGCCCAATCCCTGGCCGAGGCGCTATGTGCGGTGGTCTTGGCCCAGATCGTGCGGCCCGGTGCGCCTGTGGCGATTGGCACGTTTACATCGAATGTGGATATGAAAACCGGTGCGCCTGCCTTTGGCACCCCTGAGTACATGCGCGCCACCCAGATGACCGGCCAGATGGCGCGGTTCTATAACCTGCCGATGCGCGCCAGTGGCGTTTGTGCGGCCAATGTGCCTGACGGGCAGGCCATGTGGGAGACCTCCAACTCGCTTTGGTCGGCTGTGCAGTCGGGGGCCAATATGGTCTATCACGCGGCGGGCTGGCTTGAGGGCGGTCTGATTGCGTCGCCCGAAAAGTTCATCATGGACTGCGAAGTCTTGCAGATGATCCAGCGGTACATGGAACCCAGCATTACAGCCACAACGCCCGATGATATCGCATTCGATGCGATCAAAGAGGTCGGCTCTGGCGGGCACTTCTTTGGAACGCCGCATACACAAGAGCGCTACGAGACCGCCTTTTACCAGCCCATGGTGTCGGACTGGACAAACTACGAAGGCTGGGAAGTCAAAGGCGGGGTATGGACGTCAGATCGGGCGCATACACTGTTCAAGGAAATCATCGCCAACTTTGAAGAGCCCCCGATGGAAGACGCCATCCGCGAGGAACTGGCAGAGTTTGTCGCCAAACGGAAAGAAGAAGGCGGCGCACCTACGGATTTTTGAGACAAAACGGGCCAGAGGCGGCCGAGTTTTCGTTACAATTGAAGCTATTGCAGGTTTGTTAAGGGTTTTAAGCCAAAGATCATCGCGGAAGAAAACAGGATTTTCGCGCGATGCATGGGTTAATCAATAAGGCGGTACAGTGCTTTGTGCGCGACAGCTATGGGGCGGCGTGCTGGTCGGATGTGGCGCGGCAATCCAACCTTGGGTTCACCGACTTCGAGGCGATGCTGACCTATGAGGATGAGCTGACAGATGTGGTCATCGACTGCGCCTGCGACCTGTTGCAACGTCCCCGCGAAGACCTGCTGGAAGACATCGGAACCTATCTTGTTTCCAACCCGAATGTAGAAGCCTTGCGGCGCTTGCTGCGGTTCAGCGGTGTGACGTTTCAGGATTTCCTACATTCGTTGGACGAGCTTCAGGATCGGGCGCGGTTGGCGGTTTCGGATCTGGAACTTCCCCAAATTGATGTGTCCGAAGTCGCACAAGATTACTACAAGCTGACGGTCCAAGGCGAGCTGAAGGGCTACGGGCATGTCATGGTCGGCGTTCTGCGGGCGATGGCGGATGATTACGGGGCTTTGGCGGTGCTCGAATTCACGGGTGCGGACGCGGGTGTTGAGACGGTCGATATTCATCTGCTGCAAACCGATTATTCGTCTGGTCGTGATTTCTCACTGTCTGCGGGAGCCATGTGATGGACGACCCCAAGCTTCATCATATGCTGGACCAGCTTTGCCCGATGCACGCGATTGTGGCCTCGGACGGGGTTATTCTGCACGCAGCCCAAACCCTGGAAAAGCTGCGCCCTGAGAAATCAATCGTGGGCTTTTCAATTTTCGATGTCTTCGATGTAAAGCGCCCTACGGGGGCAAGCTGCATGGATCATCTGTTGGAACGAAAGGGCCAAAACCTGCGGTTGCAATTCAAAGACGCGCCCAAGACCGGCATGAAGGGGATACTGATCCCGATGCACACCGGTGGCGCTTCGGTTTTGAATCTGAGCTTCGGCATTTCCGTACTTGATGCAGTGCGCGACTATGATCTGACCAATGCTGATTTTGCGCCGACGGATTTGACCATCGAAATGCTCTATCTGGTCGAGGCCAAGTCGGCTGCGATGGAAGCATCGCGGATGCTGAACCAGCGTCTGCAGGCGGCGATGATTTCGGCTGAAGAACAGGCCTATACCGACACTTTGACCGGGCTCAAAAACCGCCGCGCGATGGATCATGTCTTGGGACGCTTGCTGACAGGTCGGGACCGGTTTTCAATGATGCACGTTGATCTGGACTACTTCAAAGCCGTTAACGATACGCATGGGCATGGTGCAGGGGACTATGTCTTGCAACGCGTCGCCCGCATTATGGTCGAGGAAACCCGCGACAGCGATACCGTGGCCCGTGTGGGTGGAGATGAATTTGTCATTCTGTTCCCGCGCTTGTCTGATCGCGCAAAACTGGCGGACATCGCCCGACGGATGATCGAACGGCTGGAAGAGCCGATCCCCTATCAAGGCGAAAGCTGTATCATCTCCGCCAGTGCCGGGATCGTGCGCGCAGATGACTATGACCAACCGAGTGCTGAACGGATGTTGGCCGATGCTGATTTGGCTCTTTATGCCAGCAAGCACGCAGGCCGCGCCCGCCACAGTTTCTTTACGCCAACGCTGCGCGCGAAAGAGGCTAATCTTGATGCAGAGGTCGCGCATGATGAGACGGGGTCAGAGCGGGGGTCGTCGGACTTTCGGTAGCCTTGAGGATGCTTAGGGTTAAGTGATGCGCTGGCTGTTGGTTTAGCGCGAGGCTGTTGATCGGGTTTTTCAAACCTTCCCTTTATCCCCAGTAACCAACGGTGATATTCGTCTGGCATCCAAAGTTGGGCTGTCGAAGCCTAGGCTGCTGAGTGCATTCAACTTTGGTTTCGCCGTGATGCGATGGCGAGACCGGCATCACAAGAAAATCAGAGTATCCGCGAACTGGATCGCTTCGATGTCGATGAGGGTATCCGTGCCTTCGCGTGATGCGCCCAAGGCTGTGACCTGCGTGACATCGTTGTTTTGAGTGACGGCGTACTCCGATGCATTCGCCTCAAACACCGCCACATCCCAGCCCGCGCCACCATCCAAAATGTCGTCCAAAGCGCCACCCGCCAAACGGTCGTTGCCGCCGCGTCCTTCAAGGTGGTCTTCCCCATATAGCCCGCGCAATGTGTTGCGGCCTGCGTCCCCGATCAAAAGATCATTGTGGCTGCTGCCGGTTAAATTCTCGATCGAGGTGTAAAGATCCTGCGCCGCCTGACCGGACCCATAGATGCCTACGGTTAAAGATGCGGTCACACCAGATGTCGACAAGTCATAGGCAACCGTATCGCGCCCGGTGCCGCCGTCATATCTGTCACGTCCGCCGTCTGACCCGACAAACCAATCATTGCCGCCCAATCCCCGAAAATCATCAGCGCCGTCTGACCCCAAAAAGCGATCTGAATAGACCGAACCTGTGAGCCTTTCGATGTTTGTAAATCGGTCGCCCTCGGCTTGACCGCTGATCCCGCGCCCTGCGCCCAGATCGACCACAACGGCGTCTGGCGCATAGACATATGACAGCATGTCCCGCCCATCGCCGCCATCGATCACGTCCGATCCGTCGCTGCCAACGATCCAATCGTAGTTGCCAAGCGCCCTGATCCGGTTGTCGCCTTCATCAGTTCTAATAAAATCACCGTAGATGCTGCCTGTGATGTTTTCGATATTGATCCAAGTGTCGGTGTCCGTGCCGGATGTGGCGTGTCCGGTTGTCATATCGATTGACACCCCAAGGGCTGCATCGACAAAGCTGATGGTGTCTGTGCCAGAGCCTCCGTCGATCATGTCGCTGCCCAAGCCAGGCGTTAGAAAGTCGTTCCCTGCCGCGCCGAATATTTGGTCGTCCCCGCCAAGTCCTGACAAAAGATCATCGCCCAGCCCGCCGTTCAGGATATCATCAAGCGCCGAGCCGCTTTGCACCACTGGATCAGACGGGTCGCTTTGCCCCGCTTCGTTGATGTCGACAGTGATCGTCGTTTGAATGGGAGCGGTTGCGGTGGCGGGTTGTGTCTCAACAAGGGTGAGCGTCAGTGTCTCGCGCCCTTCGGTGATCGCGTCCGAGTGGGCCGATAGAGACACATAGCCGAGCGTTTGGCCTGCCAAGAAAGTGAGTGTTTCCTGTACGGTCTCGATGTCTGATATCGATGCCGTGCCTTCGGTTAAGGTGATTGCAAAAGTGGTGTCTTGCAAAAGCGCTTGAGACAAATGCACCGCGACCTGCGCTGTTTGACCTTCGGTAACTTGCGCGTTCGGTGCGGCCAAAGTGACCTGCGTGCCCCCGTCATCGTCGATCACGAAGCCAACCGCCGAAGTCGTGTCGGTACTTGTCCCAAAGACCCCATTCACGGGGGCGCTAAGATGCAAGAACAGCGTTTCGTCCGGTTCGGCTGTGGCGTCAAAAGCTGTCGTGAAGGGCAGTAAGACCCGCGTTTGCCCCGGTTGGAAGGTGACGGTTCCTGACATGTGTTGGGGGATGAAGTCGTTTGCCGATGCGGTGCCGAGCACGGCTTCGTAGGATAGGGTGACGACCTCATCGGACGGTGCGGACAACGCGATGCCGAACGTCAGGTCGTTTGATCCAAGCCCGGTGTTTTCCAGCACGGAGGCATCGCTGACCGAAATCACTGGCAATGCTGAGAGGTGCGGTATTGGCAGGTTCAGTGTGGTCCATGTCAGGTCGTTTTGGCCGCCCAATCCTGCGCTGAACAGGACCGTTTCGCCGGTGACGGACGACAAGAGAGGCACACTGACGGTCATCCGGTCTTGACCTGCTTCAAAGATCAAATTGCCCGAAACTGATGTATAGTCTTGCCCTGCCAGCGCTGATCCGTCGTGGCTGGCATAGAAGACTTGTGTTTGTGCTTCGGCGGGCCGTGATAGCCTTACGTCTACCATCACCACTTGATCGCCGGATGCATCTGTTTGAACGGATCGCTGGGTTACGAAAACCTGTGGCGGTGCAGTTGTGTCGGGGTCAATGCGCAGCACGGAAAGTGCTTGTGTGCCATGCCCCGAAGGATAAAGCGTGGCGCCAGACGGATCAAAAAGCTCCAACCAAAGGGCTGTGTCTGCTGACACTGATGACGGATCCCGCAACCTGATTTCAATGATCTGGCTGGTTTGGCCGGCGGCGAATGTTGCGACACCGGAGGAGGCCATAAGACCGTCTAATGTCGGATCCTCTGCACCTTGCGATTTCAGTGTGTAAGCGACCGAAACCGTCTCATTCGCCACTTGATTGAGCGAAATCACAAACCGCGCCACAGCGTCGGACTGTTCTGACCATATCGTATCCAGCCCACGCACGGTAAGGGCAGGCGGCGCTGATGGATCAAAGTGCTCGACAATGGCTTGCGCTGTGACGAAGGGGTGAGCCGCGTCATGTTCCGGTACGAGGGTTCCGGTCAGGAAGAACTGACCCGACTGTGGGGTGTCTGTGTCGCCCAACAGCGGAATACGTACCTCGCTATGCATCTGTCCGGCTTCAAATGTGACTTGACCGGTTTGTCCTGCAAAGCCGACCCCTGACACCAAGGTGCCGTCTTGGGTTTGATAGGTGACGGTCAGTGGCTCGGATGCTGGGCGGCTGAGGGACACAGCAAACACCGCGACGTGACCGTCACCATCTTCTTGGATCACCGCATCTTTGATAAACACCACCGGCACGTTTGAGGCGCCATCGTTGTCCAAAATCACGCCAAGTGCGGAAATCTCAGCGTGGCCATCTGCGAATTGAGCACCTGTCGGATTGATCAAGTGTAGCGAGAAACTCTCATCAGGTTCAGGCAGGCTGTCGGTTTGTAAGGTCACTGAAACCGTCTTGACGGTCTCACCAGCGGCGAAAGTTACTATGCGGGGGGTGTTCAGGCTGGAAAAGGGGAGGTTTACATCCGTGTCATCGGCCGTGCCGCCTGACAGGTAGTATTCAACTGTGATTGGCGTCTCAGAGGGTTCGGACAAAACCACCGTGAACCCGAGCCGTCCGTCCACAGGGCCGACGTTTTCCAACCCAGCGTCGCCAAGCACGACCATCGTGGGCAGTGGGCTTGATGCGGGTTGGACCAAATGGGCCTGCGTATAGATTGAAGCGTCTGGGTCAGTGATCGAAGTCAGTCGCAGGCCGAGTGTTTTCAGACCTTCAATACCGTCAGTGGCCGCGACGGGTAGGGTAAGCTTGGCGGTGCTATGTCCTGCTGCGACCGTGATTTGGCCGCTGAGCTGATCGCCTGACAGCCCGTCTGTTTCGTATGAAAACTGCAAATCCGAAGGCGCAGGATGCGACAGATGAATGTCAAAGTGAACCTGGCTGTTGGGGCCATCCATGACAGCGATTGGCGCTGTGACAAAGACCTCTGG
>CAZWSE010000015.1:0-39534 GCA_964636575.1 uncultured Sulfitobacter sp.
TGTTCTTGCTTTACTACTTCCCTGTGATCGTGACGTTCTTGCCTGATCTGTTGAAATAAGCGGACTTTAAGTTTGGAATTGGAAAAGGGCCTCTCGGGGCCCTTTTTTGCTGCTATTGGTTTGAAACCATCCAGATCATCATAATTCCAGGTACTTGACGGAAAGGCCAAGGCCTCAAGAAATGCGGGCAAAGATGCCACTTACATTCCTTGTCATAGTTCTGCCGAAATGGGCTGCATACTGACAGCACAGGCAAAAAGGAGACAGGACATGGCAGATACATCTTTTCAGGAACAATTGACGCGTTCAGATCAACCGACTCAGGCAGCCGTTCAAGCGATGCCTGAGAAAGCAGGCAACAGACGTGAAAGACTTGCGATTGCTTTGGCGCATCTCGAACGCGCTGGTGTGCAAGGTGACTACGCGTATTCGAAAGCGTTTCGTGGTTTGTCAGAAATGGGATTAATCATGAAGCCGCTACACTATTGGTCAATTCTAGGGCTGATGGTTTTCGGGTTCATCGTATTCTCTGCGATCTTTTATGGCGTCGTGTTTATGTGTTCAGTTCTTGATCACTACCCACGTCCCGTGCGCGGCATGATGGAGGCTGGACCGGTCGCCATGTTTGTTGTGAACATCGTGCTCTCGATTGCGTTTGCCGCGATAAACAAAGCCAAGGCTGTTTCTATCGGGTTGCCGAAATGGAAAGACCTTTAAGGGGGTCACACAGCTTTCGGGTGCGTCTGGGGCAGTTTTATATTGGCCACTTGTTCCGCAATTGGATCTGTGGACAGCGGGTGTGTGTCGGCGCTGAAGTCTTCAGGATGTCGGACTTTTTGCCATTCGCCGCCCATATAAACCTCAAGCCCTGAGAACTTGGACTTATAGCCCATCTTCTGACTGCCCGGGACCCAGTAGCCCAAGTAGACATAAGGCAGGCCCGCTTCCTTAGCGATATTGATATGGTCAAGGATCAAGTAAGTTCCAAGGCTGCTATTGGGACGGTCGGGCGTGTAGAAGGAATAAACCATGCTGAGCCCGTCGCTGAGCACATCGGTCAAGCTGACCCCGATCAAACCCTCATCGTCTGTGTATTCGACCACACGGCTGCGAATAGGGGTTTCTTCGACCATCGCGGCAAATTCAAAGACATCCATATCGGCCATACCGCCATCAGCATGGCGGCTGTCTAGGTAGCGACGAAAGAGGTCATACTGGTCTTCTGTGGCCCATGGAGAGGTTGCGCGCCGTTTGAGCGTTTTGTTTCGGCGCATCGCCTTTTTCTGGCTTTTGGTCGGCTCAAAGGCATTTACGTCGATACGGGCAGACAGACACGCAGAGCATTCCGCGCAAGAGGGGCGATAGAGCACGTTTTGTGATCTTCTGAAGCCTTGTCGGGACAGGCTGTCGTTGAGCGTTTCGGCACCGTCGCCTTGCAAGGCTGTAAACAACTTCCTTTCCATCCGACCCTCAAGATAAGGGCAAGGCTGCGGCGCAGTTACATAGAACTGCGGAGCAATAGGAAGTGTGTGGCGCATATGAAACCCAATTGGTGTACCGGAAACCTAACAAATGGGCCGCAATAGTCCAAGAAGTCTTTTCTATTGTAGGTCTGTGCGAACCGGTGACCTCGGGTTAGGCCCGTTTGTTTACCATAACAGTGCCCAAACCGATATCTGTTAACCCCTGGCCGTTGGCGGTGGTCGCCATGAAAACCGCCGAAACCAACTGAACGGGCATGAAAATGCATGACACCAAGAAGCCAAAGCTGTGCCAAACGGCCTTCGACAGGTCCAAACGTTGACCCATGTGGTCTCGTAGTTCTATCGCGAAAAGCCGCATTCCCCATGTGGCAGAGCGGTTTGCGATGGTGACTGTTCGGTAGATCATGCTGACAACAAAAATGAGCATGGGCAGAACAAATGCGGCCAGTAAACCCGTCAAAAGGACAATGACGAGCAGCATGAAGAGGATAATCACCGTGTCAACGACCCAAGCCAAAAGCCGTTTAGTCGGCACATGAGCATAAAACTCCGGCTGTGTTGATGGGTCGGGCAGGTGATCAAATGGAGGATCTGCGTAGGTCATAGGGTAAAGATCGGTTCTTTGCGTCAATATTTCAAGTTGGGGCCAGATAGCACAAAGGCCGCCTTTGAAAGCGGCCTTAAGGCTTTGGTTTGGGGCCAATTAGTCTTGGCGATCTTCATCTTTGTCGGCCGATTTGGCGCGATCATCCATGAACTGGTCGAACTCGGCCTTGTCTTTGGCGTCACGCAGACGTTCAAGGAAGGCTTCAAAGTTGTGTTGTTCATCTTCCAACCGGCGCAGTGTGTCTGCCCGGTAGGCGTCAAAGGCGCTGTTTCCGGTTGAGGTGGTCATACCCCGAAACTGATTGCGACGGGATTTGCGCATAGCGCAAGAAGAGGAAGAAGAGAACATACGTTTGCTCCAGATCATATAGGCCAGAAGGGCGAGGCCGACGGGCCAGACGAAGATGAATCCAAGGACCATGGCACCGATCCACGCGGGTTTGCCGCGTTCGTCCAGCCATGCTTCTGCACGGGCAAACCATCCCATACGGGGCTGGTACGTGGATGTTTCAGTGTATGCGGTCATGTTTGGTCTCCGGTCTTTGATTACAGTTGATGTGAATGTCTTTCACATTACCAAGATGGGAGTTGTTTTCGTGGTTGCAATGCTTGATGTGAATGTTTTTTACATTAATTCACTTTATGCAGTGAAATCAGATGTTTGCGCGTCTGAGAGTTTCAATAAATCGGATCCTGAAATAGGGAATACATGATTTGGCGTGCCCGCAGCGGCCCAAACTTGGTCAAATTCCAACAGTTTAGGGTCAAGAAATGCCTTTGGCGCGTTCAGATGACCTATGGGAGACACCCCACCGATCGCAAATCCGGTTTGAGCGCGGATAACAGCTGCATCTGCCTTGCCCAATGGCTCCCCTGCAAGCTCGGAGGCCTTGATTGCATCTACTTGGTTTGACCCTGCTGTGATGAACAAGATCACCGATCCGCTGTTCTGTCCCAAAAACATGATGGATTTTGCGATTTGATCGACGTCACACCCAACGGCTGTCGCTGCGTCTTGAGCTGTTCTAGCCAACGCCGTTTCAAGAACGGAAGTCTCTAGACCAGCGGCCTCAAGTGCGGCGCGTACACGCTTTAGGCTTTTGCTCATCAATCTGCTCCGTACGAGAAATAAGTCCGAACCTGACGCCCCATTGACGCGGGTTCAAGGGGTGTTCACTTATATACTTATGACCAACGCCCCATCACCAATCCGTATTCCACGAGCCTATCACCCAGATCGCGGGGCTGAGGCCAATATGGTGCTTGGCGAGCTGTCGGGAGACTTGCGGGAACTGATCGCGAATTCGGCGGCCTGTAGCCCGTATCTGGCTGGGTTGGTGCATAAAGAGGCCGCATGGATTGCTGAAGCCGTCACGAACGGTGATGCAGCCGTCCAGTCCGAACTCACCCGCCTGCGGAACTTGCCTCCAGATCATCGGGCGGACGGGCTGCGGCAGGCCAAACGACGTATCGCTCTTTTGACGGCTGTTCTTGATCTTGGTGGGATATGGCCGCTTGAAACAGTGACCCAAACCCTAAGTGATTTCGCAGATTTAGCATGTGATCTGGCCTTAAAAGACGCTTTGGCCGTTCAAATCAAACGCGGTAAAGTGCCGGGGCTTACCGAAGACGACTTGCACGACGCAGGTGGGTTGACGGTGCTTGCTATGGGCAAAATGGGCGCTGGAGAACTGAATTACTCGTCCGACATCGATCTCATTTGCCTCTTCGATGAAACGCGCTTCGATGAAGCTGATTTTCACAATGCTCGTACGGGGTTCGTGCGCGCAACCCGCGCTATGTGTGCCACGCTGAGCGATCAAACCGGCGAAGGCTATGTCTTTCGTACCGATCTGAGGCTTAGGCCTGATCCAGCGGTGACCCCCGTTTGCATGGCGATGGAAGCGGCTGAACGGTACTATGAAAGCCTTGGCAGGACATGGGAGCGGGCAGCATACATCAAAGCGCGCCCCTGTGCCGGCGATCTTGCTGCGGGGCAAAAGTTTTTGAAAAACCTGCGTCCCTTTGTCTGGCGCAGACATCTGGATTTTGCTGCAATTCAAGATGCACATGATATGCGATTGGCCATACGAGATCACAAAGGCCTCGGTGGGAAAATGACCCTTGAGGGGCACAACATGAAGCTAGGTCGGGGCGGGATCAGAGAGATTGAGTTTTTTACCCAAACTCGCCAGATCATTGCCGGCGGGCGCGATGTTGCTTTGCGCGTGCGCGGCACTGTCGACGGCCTGACCGCTCTTGCTGATAAAGAGTGGATCGGCCCAGATGTGGCATCGACACTGACCGATCACTATAGGCATCACCGCTTGGTTGAGCATCGGTTGCAAATGGTAAACGACGCCCAAACCCACAGTCTTCCAAAAGACGCAGATGGTTTTGAGCGTCTGGCAGCGATGATGGACACGGACGTAGCAAGTCTGCGCGCGGAATTGGAAGAGCGTCTGAATGAAGTGCACAGCCTTACGGAAGGGTTTTTTGCACCGGATACGGTCGATGTCGCTGCCCAAACCCACGGATTTGACAAGGCTGTCACGGATCGGTGGTCGAGCTATCCGGCGTTTAGGTCTGAACGGGCAGGGCAGGTGTTTGACCGCATCAAGCCAGACCTCTTTCGTAAACTCTCACAAGCGCCTAAGCCGGATGAGGCATTGCTCGCGTTGGACGGGTTTCTTTCGGGGCTGCCCGCAGGGGTTCAGTTGTTTTCGCTTTTTGAAGCGAACCCTCAGTTAATTGATCTATTGGTGGACATTGTTTCGACCTCGCCGTCTTTGGCGGATCATTTGGCGCGAAACTCATCCGTTTTTGATGCTGTTATTGGCGGTGACTTCTTTGATGCATGGCCTGGCGTTGATGCGTTAGAGGCCGAAGCGAGCGCGCTTCTGGCGCAAGAACCGGATTATGAAACCCAGCTTGATACGGCGCGCCGATGGGCGAAAGAATGGCATTTTCGAATTGGGGTGCATCTGCTGCGTGGACTTGTTTCCGCTGAAGACGCAGGCCTCCAGTACGGTGACTTGGCCCGTGCCACTTTGCGTGCGATCTGGCCTTTGGTTTGCGCTCAGTTCGAAGCCAAGCACGGCCCGCAGCCTGGTCGTGGGGCGAGTGTTCTGGCGATGGGCTCAATGGGAGCAGGTCGTTTGAATGCGGGGTCCGATCTTGATTTGATCGTTGTCTACGATCCTCAAGACACTGAACATTCGGACGGGCGCAGGCCTTTACCATCGCGCCAATATTACGCGCGGCTGACGCAGGCGATGATTACCGCTCTTACTGCGCAAATGTCACAGGGCAGGCTATATGAGGTCGACATGCGGCTGCGGCCTTCTGGCAGCAAGGGACCGGTTGCGACGAGTTGGCAAAGTTTTGTAAGCTACCAGTCAACAGAAGCTTGGGTCTGGGAACACCTTGCTTTGACACGTGCGAGTGTTGTGGCAGGCGCGCAAGATCTGGCAAAAGACATTGAAACGTTTCGACATTCGGTTTTGGCCCAAGGCGGTGATCCGCGCCGCGTTGTCCCGGCCGTTGTTGAAATGCGCGACCGAATTGCCGCGGCCAAGCAGCCTAGCGGACCTTGGGACGGAAAAATTGGCCCCGGCAGGCTTCAAGATATTGAGTTGTTCGCCCAAGCAGCCTTGTTGTGCGCGCAATCGCCGGCCAGCGACATTCAAACGGGCCTTGCTGCGGCGCAGGGGCTGGGGTGGCTAGAAAAGTCAGATGCGGCGTTGCTTGGTGAGGTCTACCGCCAGTGTTGGAGCATCCAGCTTGGTGGCCGGTTGCTGGCGGAGAATACACTTGATCTTGACCGTGTCGGGCAAGGTGGCACGAAGTTCTTGCTGAAAGTTCTGGCGGAAGCAGACCTGAAAGTGGCGTTCTCGGACGGTATTGAGGTTGTGGAACAGGCTTTGCTATCGCAGTACGCAAAGGCGGCTGAAGTGATTTCAAGTGCTTTGGCGATGTTGGACGATCAAGGAGTATCCCCATGAAAGGTGATATGCTGGACCCAAAGGCGTTGGTCTACGAATCCTTTCGGATCGAAGGGATCACAGCGGCAGAGTGTCGAACTATCTTTCTGGACTGGGCGCTGAGTTTGCCGGTGGAACACGACACAGCGACGTCACTTAAGCTGTTGATAGAAAAGTATTCTCCAGATTTTCCGGATCACCCGATGACCGAGGTCATGCGCCAAGGATTGACAACAATGGGCACGCCCCGGCGGCGCGGCGGTTGGCGGTCCAGACCCCGAAACTAAACATTAACCATTGTGTTCAGTTTCATGTTGCTGGCGTCAAATTGGCCCAAAGTTGCCACATTCTCCCGTTAACTTTTCGTTAACAGCAACCGCCACCTCGAAAGAAACGAGGGTGAGGAGAAAAGATGAAACTAATCCGCACATCCCTTTTTGTTGCCGCCGCCGCCGCGTTGAGCGCCTGCGCCAACGTTGAAACAGCCTCGCGTAATGCACCCTACCAAGCGCAGCCAAGTCTTTCGGCCGTAGACCAGCAAACAGAAACAGCGCAGCTTCGTGTTGCGTCCTATTCTGTCAAAGTTCCTGACACTTTGAGGGTTTCTGAAGCGAACGCATACTACCCAAAAGGTGATATCGTGTGGCGTGGCGACCCCATGGGCAACCGGTATGAACAGGTCGAAGCTATTTTCGAAGACAGCCTGTCACGGTCTGCATCCTCCAGCGCGAACGGTTATCCTGTAAACGTGCACATCGAAGTCGTGCGTTTCCATGCATTGACTGAAAAAGCCCGATACACTGTCGGAGGTGTGCATGCCATCACTTTCAAAATGCAGATCATCGACCCGAAAACAAACGAGTTGATGACAGAGCCGCGTTTGGTTGAGGCCGATCTAGAAGCGTTCGGCGGCAGCGCTGCAATTAGGGCCGAGGCACGCGGACATACCCAAAAAGCTCGTATTACGGCTCATCTGGCGGAAGTTATCCGCCAAGAGCTAACCCGCAAGAGCGGTTACACCAACGAACGCCTTGGTTTTTATCAGGCTGTGAACAAGCTCTAGGGTTTCATCGACCCAGATTAATGATTAGGAGGGCGCTTATGACAGCGCCCTTTTCTATTTCCGACCGTCCCGTCGTCCGTATGATGCCCAAAGCCAATGCGCAGGCCATTCGTCATGGCTTTCCTTGGGTTTATTCTAACGAACTGGTTATGGACCGGCGTACGAAGGCCTTGCAGCCAGGGGCTTTGGCCGAATTGCAAGATGCCAACCGTGTTCCACTAGCTGTTGTCGCAATGAACACAGGATCCAAAATTGGGGCGCGTGTTCTTGATCGGCGTCCTGATTGTCTGATTGACCAAGCGTGGTTTGAAGCCCGAGTTTCGCGCGCTTTGATATTGCGGGAAAAACTGTTCGACGCACCTTTCTACCGTTTGATCCACGCCGAAGCTGACGGCTTGCCGGGCGTCATTGTGGACCGTTTCGGTGATACATGTGTCTTACAACCTAATGCGGCTTGGGCCGAAACCCATTTAGAGCTTTTGTTGGACGCGCTGATTTCCGTGACCGGCGTTAGCTGTGTCTACAAGAACGCGTCTGGACGGACCCGTGGCCTTGAAGGTTTGGATGACATGAGCGCAGTCGTGCGTGGCGCAGCGCCAGACGGGCCTGTTGCGGTGTCCATGAACGGAGCGATTTACATGGCTGATCTGCTGGGGGGACAGAAAACGGGACTCTATTTTGACCAACGTCCGAACCACGCCTTTGCCGCCAATTTGGCGCGGTCCGGCGCGCGGGTTTTGGATGTATTTTCACATGTTGGTGGGTTTTCGCTGGCGTGCTTGGCGGCAGGTGCAACCCATGCAACCGCGGTTGATGGATCGGCGCCAGCGCTTGCTTTGGCGACGGCAGGCGCGGCTGAGATGGGGCAGTCTGAAGCCTTTGAAACACGCCAAGGTGACGCCTTTGATGTACTAACAGCCCTCGGAGAAGAAGGGGCCAAATTCGATGTGGTGATTTGTGATCCACCTGCCTTTGCACCATCGAAACCGGCATTGGATGCTGGGCTTCGTGCCTATGAACGTGTTGCGCGTCTGGCAGCACCGCTCGTGGCTGAGAACGGTGTTTTGGGCCTTTGTTCGTGTTCACACGCGGCCGATTTGACTAAGTTTCGACAAGCGAGCGTGCGTGGGATTGGTCGCGCAGGGCGACAAGGTACTTTGATCCACACTGGTTTTGCAGGGCCGGATCATCCAATGCTACCGCAGCTTGCAGAAAGCGGCTACCTGAAGTCGGTGTTCTTCCGGCTGTGAAGGTCTTGATCGACACCTGCGTGCTGTACCCGACCGTGATGCGCGAGGTGCTACTCGGTGTCGCTAAGAACGGCCTTTTCAAGCCAGTTTGGTCTTCGCGCATTTTGGAAGAATGGGCGCGGGCTGCGCGCAAAATGGGACCTGATGGCGAAATGCAGGCCCGTGCAGAAATAGCTTTGTTGAAGGCCGCTTGGCCTGCGGCTGAAGTTTCTATTGATACCGGACTTCAGGCGCGTTTGTGGTTGCCGGACGAAAACGACATTCATGTTCTGGCGGCTGCAGTCGGGTGCTCGGCAGATGCGATCATGACCGTGAATACCAAAGACTTTCCCCGCAATGTGTTGGCCGAAGAGGGTCTGCAGCGCGTAGAACCCGACGGCTTTCTAGTGGATCTTTGGCTGCAAAATCCCGAGATCGTGGCGGGTGCCGCTGGAAGGGTTCTTGATCAGGCGAATGCGATGTCCGGGCAAGCTTGGGACATGCGGCGGCTTTTGAAGAAGGCGAGATTACCGCGCTTGGCCAAGGCCTTAACTCGCAAGGATGGGTCTTGACCCATCTTACGAAGTCGCAGACCACTTATGTTGCAGAGTGTTGAGCGCCGCGATGCGTTCGCGTGTTTTTGGATGGCTCATGAGCCACGCAGGCACAGCCCCTTTGTTGGATTGTGTCAAGGCCTCAAGCTTTTCAAACAAGCTGATCTGATGTTCGATCCCGATGCCTGATTTGGTCAAAAGGGCAGCTGCATAGGCGTCCGCTTCGTATTCATCTGATCGCGACAAACGTGCGGCCAGTAGGCTTGTCAGCATGTTTGCCAACCACATCCCGATCCCTGGAATAAACCGGCTAAGCACCATCCCAAGGGCTGTGCGCAATGCGTTCTGTCCTGAAAAGTCGATCATCCGTCTGCGTGAATGTCCCAAGGCCACATGCCCCAGTTCATGCGCGATGACCGAGGCCATTTCTTCGCCTGTGACTTCGCCGTCTTTGAATTTCTTGAAAAAGCCCCGCGTTATAAAAATGCGCCCGTCTGGAGCGGCTAATCCATTGACGGGGTCAATTTCGTAAATGTGCACGTTGATCCGCGGAAGGTTCAGCGCCTTGGCCATTCTGTTGGTCCATGTGTTCAGGGCGGGATCATCCAGAAGCGTTGATTTCTCGTCCAGCTCTTTTCCTGTGCGCCAGACGGAAAAGCGGTACATGGCCAGTCCGTACAGAATTGCCAATAAAATGGGTGCGAATTTCAACATGGGTTAGATGTGGGCCTTGTTGGGCGGGTTGCAATGTTGGGATGCCTCCGGCGGAGGTATTTTTTCCAAAAAGAAGTCAGATGTCCCATGCGACTGGAACGGATGTCGGGCCTCTGAACGCCCATCCCGCGAAGGGTGATGTCCCTGCAAGTCGCAAGTTTTCGAACCTCTCTAGAATCATCGGGACAGCGTAGTCTGCGACCAGCGATTTGGCGGCGGCGGCCCCTGCGCAAAAGTGTGGTCCAGCCCCGAAGGGAATGGATTGCGAGGTGTTGCGGGTGACGTCAAAATGATCTGCGTTATCAAAAGCTTCTTCGTCGCGGCACGCGGACGAAAGCATGAGGAAAACACGGTCTGAGGGCTCAAATGTAACCCCGTCGACGGTGTCTTGTTTTGCCACCATGCGCGGCACCATTTGTATGGGCGCAATGAGCCTTGTGTATTCGGAAAAGGCGTCATGGAAACTGGCTGTTCCGGCCGTCACCTGCGCGCATTGGTCGGGGTGGCTGAGGAGGGCCCAAAGGAGGCCTGCTATGGCGTCTCTCGGTTCGTTCTGGCCGCCGCCGATGATGACTTTGACGTTTCCCCCGATAGCGTCGCGCGGCATGCCTGCCCGGTCGAGCACGCTGAGGATGGACGGATCGGGCGCGTCGCGCAGTTCGCTTAGTCGGGCGTCTATTGCGGTGTCGACGAAAGCGCTTTGGTCGAAGCCTTTGGTCTCGATATCGGGGTCCGCGATGTAGTTTGCAATCGCGTCCAGCATCTGCTGGCTGGCCTGATCCATCTGTGTTGGCGTGATGTTTGTCAGCCCTGTCATCGCACAAAGGGCGGCCCCCGAGACAGGCATTGCGAAGTCGTGAACGAGATCGCATTGACCTGAAAGGTGCAGCTTATCCAATTGATTGGAAACTATTTTCTCAAACAGGGGTGCCCAATGATCGGCCACAGTGCGCGGGCTGAGCGCGGGGAACAAGGCGCGCCGTTCGGCCATGTGATCGTCGCCGTCTTTGCGCATCATATTGAGGCCCATGATCTTTTCCATCAGCCCGCCGGGTTGCACCGAGGAAAACACATCTATGCGCTTTTCTTCGCGGTGGATATCAGCGCGTTTGGTGATCAGCGTCGCGCCCAGTTCGGGGACATATGCAATGGGTTTTGTACGCCGCATTTCGGCCAGATCGGGGTAGGGATCGGCGTGAAAGGCGGCGGGGTCTATGTGGTGTATCGGAGCGTTTGACATTGGGGCAGTTTAGGAGCGCGCGATCTGTCTGAACAGCCGGAAAAAACCGCAAAAACGCCTATGCACAACCTGTACACAATCCGTACACAACCCGTACACAGCCTGTGCAGCGATTTTGGCACTTGTGTTAGCTTACCGCGTGAGTTCGCGCATGCCCCGTTCCAACCCTGAGAGCGTCATAGAGACCATCCGGTCCGGCCCGAAGATGTCTTGGATCATGCCAATGGAATGGGTGTAGCCCCAGTACTTTTCAGGCACCGGATTGATCCAGAGCGAGGATGGCCATTGATCGAGGGTACGCCGCAGCCATGTTTCGCCGGATTCTGCGTTCCAGTGTTCGGATGCGCCGCCCGGGTAGGCGATTTCGTAGGGTGACATGGATGCATCCCCGACGAAGATACATTTGTAGTCCGCCCCATAGGTCCGCAGCACTTCGTGGGTCGGAATTTGCGCATCCCAGCGGCGGCGGTTGTCGCGCCAGACGCCTTCATACAGACAGTTGTGGAAGTAGTAGTATTCCAGATGCTTGAATTCGGCGCGGGCCGCGGAAAACAGTTCTTCCACGACCTTGATATGCGGGTCCATGGAGCCACCGACGTCGAGGAACAGCAGAACCTTAACCGCATTGCGTCGCTCTGGGCGCGTTTTCACATCGAGGTAGCCGTTTTCGGCTGTGGCGCGGATGGTGCCGTCGAGGTCGAGTTCCTCGTTCGCGCCGTCGCGGGCCCAACGGCGCAGGCGTTTGAGGGCCACCTTGATATTGCGCGTTCCAAGCTCGACCGTGTCGTCGAGGTTCTTGAATTCGCGTTTGTCCCAAACTTTGACCGCCTTTTTGTGGCGGCTTTCGTTCTGGCCGATGCGCACGCCTTCGGGGTTGTAGCCGTAAGCCCCGAACGGTGAAGTGCCTGCGGTGCCGATCCACTTGTTGCCGCCTTGGTGGCGTTTTTCTTGTTCTTTCAGCCGCTCTTTGAGCGTCTCCATCAGTTTGTCGAAGCCTCCAAGTGCTTCGATCTCGGCGCGTTCTTCCTCTGACAGATGCTTTTCGGCCATTTTTTCCAGCCAGTCGGACGGGATTTCAACGGCTTCCAGCATGTCTTGCATGGATATGGCGTCCAGCCCTTCGAAGCTGGCGGCAAAGGCGCGGTCGAATTTGTCGATGTTGCGCTCGTCTTTGACCATGATCGTGCGCGCCAGATAGTAAAAAGCTTCTGGATCGTAGGTGGCCAGCCCTTCTTTCATGCCTTCCAAGAACCCGAGGTATTCGCGCAAGGATACTGGCACGCCTGCATGTCGAAGGTTTTCAAAGAAAGGCAGAAACATCAGGAAAAGACCCCTGCGCGGTCGAGAGCGATTGTTGCGATCAAGCCCATGAGCGCAAAGGCGATGCCATATCCGGCCGCATATTGCAGGATGTCCAGCACGGAACCCTTGCGCCGTTTGGCTGTCAGTGCGCCGATAGCGATGCCCAACAGGCCCATTGGAATATAGATCATTGGTTGCCCTTTGGTGGCTTGGTTTTAGGGTCTGGGTGCCAGCGATGCGATTTCGCGCATCTTGGCCCGCACGGCCCAGTCTTCTCCGAATCCGTACCGCGCCCATCCCAGACTGTCCAGTCTGACGGTGCCGGCCTGTGCTGTCAGTCCTTGGGTCGCCAAGGCTTCTGCGTGGAGCAGTTGCAAAGTGGCCAGAAGTGCCGCGTTTTCAGCGGTGGCAGCCGTTTTGATATAGGGTTTTACGTGCGCGATTGTCGCTGCAGGATCGCCTGCGCGCAAGGCGAAGGCCCCCAGACGTGCGGACAGGATTGCGCGGTGTAATGTGCTGTCAGGCGCGCGTGCGAAAGCTGCATCTGCCTCGCGAAAGTGGGCTTCTGCGCGCACGGGGTCAGAGCGCATCAGAATACGCCCGTTGATCTGGTGGCTGAACCCCAGCCTGTGGTCTTGCCAGCCCTCGGCGCGCGCGATCCCGAGGGCGGCGTCCGCCGCGTTGCGCCGTTGGCTGATTGAAGACCCCGGTCCGAGGGCTGTTTGCACCGCTGCGATCCAGCGTCGCGGCGTTGCGGGCAGGGCGCGGCTGGCGTGTCCGCGACCATTCGGATTCAGATCGTCCAAGATATCGGGCAGGGCTTGTGCCACCTGACCGCGTGTCATGCCGCTGCGCAGGCGCGGGTCATATACTGCTTTGAGGATCAGCATGTCGAACCCTGTCAGCACCGTGTGTGTATTGTCGTCGTTGAAGACCGAATTGGGCAATCTGTAGAGATCGTTCAGTGGCCCCAGTGCCTGTGCCAGTTCTTCGTGCAGGCAGTCCCGCAGTTCTTGCGGGCTGACGTCATTGGGCACAAAAATCGCGACCTGTGAGCGTGTTTTGAGTTGGGTCCAGTTGGTTTTGCTGCTGCGTCTGGCTTGGCGGTATTCTGACAGCGCCGAGATGCCAGGCACCACAAAGCAGGCTGCTTGCGGCAGGGCGCGTTTGATCTGGCTGCGGGTGACGGCCTCAATCGTTATGTTTGCTGTCGTGCCTTTTGCGGGCTGGATGTCGATGCGGGCCTCGTTGCGCAGCCGTGTGACCAGTTTGCCCAGGTCTTGTTTGAGCGATGCCGGCGGGTTGCCTGTGATGGCCACAGTGACCGGCCCTTCGAACCGTGTCAGGACCGGCAGGCTGCGCCCGCTTTCCAGCGAGAACGTCAGGTCCAAGATGTCACGCGCGATGTCTGCGTTTGACGCAGAGCCGACTTTTGGATGCGCCGTTTGGAACAGTTTCATCGGCGGCAGCCGTTGATCTGCGATCCGCATCCGTGTCGCTGTGTCTTGTTCGGGGGCGGGTGTTGTGCAGGCTGCAAGGACCGCCCCGAGTGTCATGGCTAGCGTTGCGCGTTTCATGGCCGTTGGTACCTGATGAAGGGTGTCACTGTGCCGATCCGGTCGTAGAGTTTGCGTGCTGTTTCGTTGAAGTCTTGTGTCAACCAATAGACCCCGCCTGCGTTTTGTTGGTCTGCAATGTCGTAGACCGCTTGGATCAGTTTGCGCCCCGATCCTGTTCCGCGCGCTTGTGGCGCCACATAGAGGTCTTGCAGGTAGATCACATCTTCTATTTTCCACGCATGCCTGTGCGACAGGTAATGTGCCAGCCCGATCAGCGTGCCGTTTTGATCTGCCACCACCCCGTTAAAGTCGCGCGGGTCATCCCCCAAGAGCCGCTCAAACGTGCTGTCATAAGTGCTGTCTGGCACTGTGGTTTCGTAGAAGGCCAGATAGTCTTGCCAGAGCGCGCCCCATTGGCTGCGATCTGACGCGATCACGGGTCGAATGGTTGTGTCGCTCATGTGAGGCTCCGCAGGGTTATTCGGGGCGGGCCCCGGTCATGAGGCGCAAGATAAGGGCCCACTATGTCAATAAAGTGACCTGCTGTCACTTCTGTCGTTGCCAAGCGGAGGGCTGCGCCCGCTTCTTTTGTTGATTTGGGGGCGCTGCCCCGTCCCCTTGGCAGGGGACCCCCCGAGGTATTTTGCCCAAGAAGAAGAGTGGGTCTATTTTTTTGCCCGTGCCATGAAGGCCAGCCGTTCGAACAGATGTACGTCTTGTTCATTTTTCAGTAGAGCCCCGTGCAGTTTGGGCAATGCGTTGGCGCCGTCGCGTTTCAGATCTTCTGCATCGAGGTCTTCTGCCAGCAGCAGTTTGAGCCAATCGAGCACCTCTGAGGTGGAGGGCTTTTTCTTGAGACCCGCCGTTTCGCGGATTTCGTAGAACTGTGTGAGGGCGGTCGTCAGAAGGTCGGCCTTGATCCCTGGGTGGTGCACATCGACGATTTTGCGCATTGTAGCGTCGTCCGGGAACCGGATGTAGTGGAAGAAGCAGCGGCGCAGGAAGGCGTCTGGCAGCTCTTTTTCATTGTTGGAGGTGATGATGACCACGGGGCGGTGTTTGGCTTTAATGGTCTCTCCTGTCTCGTAGACGAAGAACTCCATCTTATCGAGCTCTTGCAGCAGGTCGTTTGGAAATTCGATATCCGCTTTGTCGATTTCATCGATGAGCAGAACCACACGCTCGTCCGCCTCAAAAGCCTGCCAGAGCTTGCCTTTGCGGATGTAGTTGGCCACGTCATGCACTTTTTCTTCGCCAAGCTGGCTGTCGCGCAAGCGGCTGACGGCATCATATTCATACAAGCCCTGCTGAGCGCGGGTCGTTGATTTGATGTTCCATTCAATCATACGCAGGCCCAAAGACTGTGCGACTTGCAAGGCGAGCTCTGTTTTGCCGGTGCCGGGCTCACCCTTTACCAAAAGCGGGCGTTGCAGCGTCACGGCTGCGTTGACGGCTATCGTCAGGTCGTCTGTCGCGACGTAATCCTTGGTCCCTGTAAATTTCATCGTATTCCTTACCCTTGGGTGACGTGGTTCATGCAAAAATAGACTGTTTCCGACGCTATTGTGTAGTGACAATCGAATGACGCTGCGTTAGAGCCTGCGCCATAGGGGTGCCAGATGTGTGAGGAGCTGTCCATGTCCAAAGCTGGTCCCGAAAAGGGAGCCAAAATGAAGCAGGAAGTATTTCTACCGGATAACTATACGCCGGCCGAAGATGAACCATTCATGAACGAGCGTCAGGTTGAGTATTTCCGACGCAAACTGATCGACTGGCGCGAGGAACTGCTGGATGGCAGCCGCGATACGATCGAAGGTCTTCAAGACGGGACGCGCAACATTCCAGATGTGAATGACCGCGCCTCTGAAGAAACCGATCGCGCGTTGGAACTGCGCACACGTGATCGTCAGCGCAAACTGGTGTCCAAGATCGACGGTGCTTTGCGCCGGATCGACGAAGGCGAGTTTGGATATTGCAGCGTCACAGGCGAACCGATTTCCCTGAAGCGCCTTGATGCCCGCCCCATCGCCACCATGAGCCTTGAAGCGCAGGAAAAGCACGAACGCCGCGAAAAAGTGCACCGCGACGATTGATTTGGCCCGATGGCCCTGACAGTGTATAGACAAGCGCCGTGGCTTTAAGCTGCGGCGCTTTTTTTAGCCAAGTCATTTGTGTAGTCTTATTATGTCGTCTGAAGTTTCAGTTGTGGTTGTTGGAGGCGGGATTGCTGGTCTTGCCAGTGCCATAGCCTATGCCCGTCAAGGGGCGCAGGTCACTGTTCTTGAGCAAGCAGACGCGATCACGGAAGTCGGTGCTGGTTTACAGATCAGTCCCAACGGGGCCGCCGTTTTGCGCGCCTTGGGATTAGAGAGCCAGTTGCGCGAGATTGGCGTTGTTGCCGGGGCTGTTGTTTTACGGGATTACCGCGCACTTGGTGACGTGACACGCCTTGATCTTGGTGATTTGGAGGATACCCAGCGATACTACTTTGTGCATCGGTCTGATCTGATTGATCTGTTGGTTGAGGCAGCCCGAGTGGCTGGCGTGTCTATCAGGTTGCTTCAACAGGTTGACCGCGTTGTTCCCGGCCCGCGCCCTGTCGTGCATTTGGCGACCGGCGATCACTTGACTGCCGATTTGGTCATTGGCGCGGATGGGGTGAAATCAAAGATCCGCATGGCCTTGAATGGCGCGGATGCGCCAAAGTTTACGGGGCAAGTTGCTTGGCGGGCTGTCGTGCCCAACACCACCCGCGTTCCCGCAGAAGCGCGGGTTTACATGGGGCCGGGCCGTCATTTGGTGACATATCCGCTGCGTGGAAGTGCTTTTGTGAATATTGTCGCTGTTCAGGAACGCAAAGAATGGGCTGAAGAAGGCTGGTCCCATCATGATACCCCCGCGAGTGTTCAATCTGCGTTTGCAGATTTCGGGCCGGAGCCACGCGCCTTGTTGGAGCGCATTACCGATCTGCGCTTGTGGGGGCTGTTTCGCCATCCTGTCGCCACGCATTGGGTCGCCGAGGGCGTTGCCCTTGTTGGGGATGCCGCCCATCCGACGCTGCCGTTTTTGGCACAGGGTGCCAATATGGCGCTTGAGGATGCATGGGGGTTGGCGGCGTCTGTGCCTGCCGATGATCCATCAGTTGCGCGTTTGACGCGGTATCAAGAGCTTCGAGAGGGGCGGGTCAAACGCGTGATTTCAACCGCGAACCGTAATGCATGGCGTTATCATCTGAAGTTTCCGCCCTTGCGGGCCGCTGCACATGGCGCTTTGCGTGTCAGCAGCACATTGGCCCCGAAGTTCATGTTGTCGCGTTTTGACTGGCTATACCGGTACGATATTACGTCACAGGTCCAGATCGACCCAGACCGGAACGTGATCTGACGGTTTTTCGCCCGCGCGCGTTTGTTTGTCGATCTGGCAGTCGCGCAGCAGGTCCGCGCAGGGTGGTGTCAAAAGGAAGTGGTCAATCCTAATGCCGTCGTCACGGTTCCATGCGCCTGCCTGATAGTCCCAAAAACTGTAGTGTCCGGGGCCGTGGTGGCGCGCGCGGAAGGCTTCGGTGAAGCCGAGGTTGACGATTTTGCGGAAGGCAGCGCGGCTTTCTGGGCGAAAGAGGGCGTCTTCACCCCAAGCTTCGGGCCGTCTGGCGTCTTCGGCTTGCGGGATAATATTGTAGTCGCCTGCCATAAGCGCTGGGGTTTCATCGGCCATTAGAGCTTGCGCGCGCGTATAAAGCCGTTCCATCCATGCCAATTTGTAATCGTACTTCGGCCCAGGCGCCGGATTTCCGTTGGGCAGGTAGAGACCGCAAATGCGCAAGGGGTGTTTGTCGCCGACGATTGTTGCCTCGATCCAGCGGGCCTGTTCGTCGCTGTCATCACCGGGCAACCCGCGTGTGACGTCTTCTAGTGGCAGTTTGGACAGGATCGCCACGCCGTTGAACGACTTTTGCCCGTGGGTTTCGACGTTGTAGCCGCGGTCCTCAAAGATTTCGCGGGGGAAGCCTTCGTCGACGGATTTGATTTCTTGCAGCAAGACCACATCGGGGTTGGCCTCATCGAGCCATGCGGGCAGGGCGTCGATCCGTGCTTTGATCCCGTTGATGTTGAAGGTCGCAATTTTCATGGTGGCAGATCCGATGCGGTTGAAGTCCGAGGTTCGTCTTAGAGAGGTGCCAAAGCGGCGACAAGGGTTGCTTGATTCGAATCAACCATAAGGAGAATCGTTATTGCGTCGTACGTTAGGGAGGTCTACTATCCCCATATATAGCGAGTTACCTAGCGTTAACCGACCAAATCCAGTGCTGTGGATAAGTTTTTTTAGCGAAATCTTAAGACCTTCAACAGCCTGAAACCCAATCGATTTCTTCAAAATTTGACTGTGGATAAGGTCTTCATTTTCACCCCAGGATAGAAAAATGAGTTGCAACACACTTTTAACGTGTAATGCTAGAGGGGCGTTCAACATCAACTTTAACTGGAGATTACCAAATGCAAGCTCAACAAAAATTCCTCACCGCAGATGCAGAATTCACCTTTGACGGCCTGACAGGCGAAGGCTGTGACATGTTCCCATCGGGTTCTGTTTCCGTCGACACAGACATGATGGGTGGCGAAGCAACCGCTTTGTTCCCGTCTGGGTCTGCTCCTGCTGCAACTTTCGGTGAAGAAACTGGCCTGTTCCCATCAGGTTCCGCGCCAACCACATCGACAGCGACTGTCGACGGCGAAGGCACATACTTGTTCCCATCGGGGTCCTAATCCCCTTTTGTGCCGAACAGTGAAACGAGGCGTTCAGGTGGACGCCGTTTGGAAAGGATCATCCCCCGATGACAAATGTAATCCAACTGAACGCCTCGCGTCGCTGTAACACCGCCAATAGGGGCCTACCGGCCCTTATTGAAAGCTTTGCCCGTCATCGCAGATTTGGAGATGACGTGTTTTGGCTCAAGGAAAATGCAGAAATTCTTAACGTCCTTGAATCGACCCAGACAGAGGTTCCATCCGCAGCCCTGTCGTCTCATGCCAGCTTCTACGATGGCATCGAAAAGCGGATGCAATTTTTCCCGCAATACTACCGTTTCCTGCTGTCGATCTGCCTTGATCTAGAAGATCTGGGGATGAACGATGGCAAAGGCGAAGCCCTGTGCCAGTGGGTTGCGACTGAGGGGCTGGCCGAGGCCGAGCTTTCCGATTTGCAACGTGCCGAAGCCCAGCGGTTGATGCTGCGTCGCGGTGTTGACCCGATGTCCCACGATGCTGGTTTGCGCGACCGCGTTCACCGCTTTATTTCCCGCCCCGAGACTTTTGCCTTGCCCAACAAGAAGGCCGCGTATGAGCTAACCCATGCGGTGTTTTATCTTTCTGAGTATGGTCGGGTTGACCCGCATCTGTCCGAGGCTGCGATGAAGAGCCTTGAATTTGCTGGCATTCTTGCGTTTCTGGATCAAAACGTCGATCTGTTGGCCGAGATCTGTGTCTCGTTGCGGTTTGCCGGTGTGACCCCATCCCCGATCTGGGAAGGGCTGATTTCACGCACCACCCGTGACTTTTCCATAGAGGCAGGCCCGCACACGAGCACCCAAGACCACTACCACGATTATCTGATGTGCAATTGGTTGCTAAAGCTGGCCGATAAACCGCTGCCTGAAACCGCATTTGCGGCGGGTCGTGTTTCGTTCTTCCGCCCTGGAGCAGAATTCAGCCCGTTGCGTGGCCTGTCTGAAAGCCTGTTCAATATGGCCGACAACCGCAGCGAGGACTGGCAGCGGATGCGTCCTTTTGTGGAAGCTTCGCTTGAAGAAGACGCCCTGTTCGCGCTGTCCCAAGCTGAAGAATCCACCGATCAGTTCGAGGCGTTCTTTGCAGGGTTTGCCCGCGCGCGCCGGTTGGGCGGTGTTCAGTGAAGGCGCTGCCCGCCCGAATGTCTAGTGCAAGTCTTGCGGGGGCGGCCATGGTTTTGGTCTACACCGCACTCATCTCAAGCGCAGATGCGATCACGAAACTGGTTTCAGGATCCTATTCTGCGCCACAGATGTTCTTTGTGTCCTCATTTGTGGTTATGGGTTTGAGCGTTCTTGCTGACCGTCACCCAAAGCAACGGTTGGGTTTGAAGACTGTCGCCCCGTTGGCGATGGGTCTGCGGTCGGCCGCGACGATTATCGCTGCCTGTTCGTTCTTCTACGCCTTCAAGTTTTTGCACTTTGCCGAGGTTTTCATCTTCATCGGGCTTATGCCAATCTTTGCGGGCCTGTTTTCAGCCGTGATCCTGAAAGAGAAAATCAAACCTGTTGTCTGGGGGGCTTTGGCCTTCGGGTTCGTGGGCGTTTTGTGTCTGTTTCCAACCGGTGTGAGTGGTGTCGGGATTGGCCATGGCTTTGCCCTGATGGCTGCGGCGGCTGGGACGTTTTCGATGGTCATGGCGCGTTATATCGGCCGGTATGAAACCAACGCATTGGCACAAGTGTTTTACCCGAACCTTGCCCTGTTTGTTGCGATGGGGGCGGTTCTGCCGATGCTTTGGGTGCCCATGGTTTGGGCGGACATTTCTTTGATCGTTGGCTATGCGGTGTGTTTGTTTGCTGCCCGTTGGCTGTCCGTTGTGGCCCTGCGTTTGCTGCCCGCCTATGCTGTCACCCCTTTGATGAACCTTCAGTTTGTCTGGATGGTCGGACTTGGTGCTGCTGTCTTTGGAGAGGTTCCATCAACCAACCTGTTCGTAGGGGTGTTCATTATCATCGCCACAGGGCTGTTTTTGGTCTGGGATCAATTCGCCGCAAAACCGGTGTTGCCCGTGCTGCCGGCGCTGTCGTCGCGTCATGGGCCGAAACTGCGCCCGCGCCCTGTATCAGCCCCTGAAGCCCGCTGAGCTGTCACAATTCGTAAGGTTCGATTTGTTGATTGCAGTTTGCGTTGATGGTTAAACGGTCTCAAACCTAAGGGGGATGAGGCGATGATTTTTGAAAAAAACAGTGTTGCGGTGGTCACCGGTGGTGCTTCTGGATTGGGCGCTGCGACAGCCGCTGGGTTGGCAGACAAAGGCCTGTCTGTTGCGATTTTCGATATGAATTCAGAGCGTGGCACGGCCCATGCAGAGGCTTTGGGGGGCCGTTTCTACCGCGTTGATGTCTCTGATCCGGTCAGCGTGGAGGCAGGGTTTGCGGGCGTTGCCGCTGACATGGGGAGCCTGCGTGTGTTGGTCAATTGTGCGGGCATTGGCCCAGCGGCCAAAACTGTGTCGCGCGGTGCGGCCCATGATCCGGCCGTTTTTGAGACCGTGATCAAGGTGAACCTGCTGGGGAGTTTCAACTGTGCCTCGCAGGCGGCCGCCTTGATGGTTGCGGCTGATCCTGTTGCTCCTGACGGTCAGCGCGGTGTTATTGTGAACACGGCGTCCGTTGCGGCCTATGACGGGCAGATCGGGCAGGTGGCTTATGCGGCTTCAAAAGGCGGGATCGTCGGGATGACCCTGCCCATGGCGCGTGATCTGGCGGACAAGGGCGTGCGGGTCTGCTCGGTCGCGCCGGGTTTGTTTTTGACGCCGCTGCTGGAGGGGTTGCCGGAAGATGTACAAAGTTCCTTAGGCGCGCAGGTGCCGTTTCCGTCACGTTTGGGCGATCCGACCGAGTTCGCGTCCCTTGTCGGGCATATCGTCGATAATCCGATGCTGAACGGCGAAGTGATCCGGCTGGATGGCGCTATTCGGATGGCACCACGGTAGATTTTCTTGCCTCCGGCGGAGGTATTTGACCCAAGAAGAAGGTGGGTGCCGCGCTACATCGAAAAGGATGTGCCGCATCCGCAAGAGCTGCTGGCGTTAGGGTTGTTGATCACGAACCTTGCCCCGATCAGCTCTTCCGAGAAGTCGATGACTGCGTTTTCCAAGAAGGGCAGTGAGGTTGTGTCGACCACCACTTTTTGACCGTTGCCTTCCAGCACAAGATCATCGCTGGCTGGCGTGTCCAGTGCGATTTCGTATTGAAACCCGGAGCATCCGCCGCCTTCTACTGCGACCCGCAGCGCCTGTCCTTGATCTGCGGCTCCGATTTCGGCAAGCCGAGAGAACGCGCGGTCTGTTACTTTGGGGGGCAATTGCATCGGGGCGGCCTTTTTCGTGGGCTATTTCAAAACGGGTCTGCACCCAATATAGAAACCCCAGCGACAGCCGACAAGGACTTGCATCATGCCTGCCACTTTTGCCTCAGATCCAGCCCAGTCGCGTGGACGCCTGATTGGCGAAGAGGAAAGCGTTTTCCGGTCCTGTTTTCAACGTGATCGTGACCGGATCATTCATGCCAGCGCCTTTCGTCGCTTGAAACACAAGACCCAAGTGTTCATCGAACATGAGGGCGATTATTTTCGCACCCGTTTGACCCATTCGATTGAAGTGGCGCAGGTGGCGCGCACCATATCGGGTGCTTTGGGGTTGAACCCTGAGTTGACCGAGGCCGTCGCACTGGCCCATGATCTGGGCCATCCCCCGTTTGGCCATACCGGCGAGGATGCGTTGCATGTGTTGATGGCGCCCTATGGCGGGTTCGATCACAATGCCCAAGCGATCAAGATTGTGACCTCGCTTGAGCGGCACTATGCAGACTTTGACGGGTTGAACTTAACCTGGGAAACCCTTGAAGGCATTGCAAAACACAATGGTCCCATTGTCGGGGACATCCCGCATGCGCTGGCGGACTATGACGCGCGTCATGATCTGGAATTGCACACCTATGCCAGTGCCGAAGCCCAAGTTGCCGCGATTTCTGATGATGTTGCCTATAATCATCATGATTTGCACGATGGCCTTCGCGCCGAGCTTTTTTCAACGGATGAACTTGCCGAATTGCCGATCCTGGATCGCTGTTTTGCCCGTGTGGATGCGTTGTACCCCGGTTTGAACTACTACCGCCGCCGGCATGAGGCGTTGCGTCGGTTCTTTGGTGTCCTTGTTGAAGACGTCATAAACGATGCCCGTGGAAAGCTTGCGGATATTGATCCGACAACAGCCCAAGATGTCCGCGAGGCGGGGCTGTGCGTCATTCAGTTTTCGCAACCTGTGTTTGAGGACCTGAAAGTGATCCGCCAGTTCTTGTTTGAACGCATGTACCGCGCCCCAAGCGTGGTCAAAATGCGGGCCGAGGTCACCCAAGTTGTCGAAGACCTGTTTCCCTTTTTCATGGCCAACTCGGGCGAGTTGCCCAAGCAGTGGCGGCTGGATGTGGAACAGGCCCGTGATGAAACTGCGCTCGCGCGGATTGTTTGTGACTATATTTCCGGAATGACCGATCGCTTTGCATTACAAGAACACGTCCGTCTCCTCAGGTCCTAGCCGGCTGCGCACTAGGCAAGCAAGTGCGACCGGTAGGGCAAGGCTTGTGGCGAAGGCGATCATATAGACAGAAACATCAAATGTGTTGCGCGCAAAGGCCCGCGGGAAGTCGGGATACCCCGAGGGCATACCTTGCAGTCCAAGCTGCGCAAGCGTGTTCAACGCCAAGATCAGACACACTGCCGGCAGACACAAAGCAGCCATTGGCCCCCAATGCGGTTGTCCGCGCATGACCCATACGCACAGCAGAGCCACCCATGCGATGACAGCTGGCCCGTACCAAAGGCTGTGTGACATCGCGACAGCAAATTGCAGCCCCATAAAGCTTGCGGTGTCTGAAAACACCGACAGCGTGGGCGTAAACGCCATAAAGGCCGGGACTGATAGCACGGACGCCAAGGCGAGCAGCAGGGCACCCTGTCCGGATTTCAGGCGCTGCGAGACGGCGACCCAAGACAGAACAAGCATAATCACCGGCAGATACTTGAAGATCGCACGGGAACCAGTACGGACCGCGACGATTTCGGGGGGCGGTTTTTGATCCAGCAAGACAATAGATGGCGAGACCGCAAAGCTGGCCCAGAGTGCTGCCAAAAAGGTGACAATGGCCAAAGCCACGGCTGCATATCCAGCGGTGCCAATCCATGTGGCCCTACTGATGCGCCCTGCGATAAAGGGCGCTGACAAAAACAGCGCCGCGCCACTGAGCGCATGAAATCCGCTCGCGTTTTGCCACAGCTGGACACTCGCCCCTTCAATCAACAATCCGGGTGCCATCCATTCAACGGCCATCCAGATCACACAGACCAAAAAGACAAGACAGGCGGAAAACAGCCATATTCGTTGTAACATCGGTGCTGCCTTCTGGATTGCCTTACCGATTTAGCATAATACTCTCACAAAAGAATAAAAATAGATGTTGTTTCGGTAGGTCGTTTTGGCAGGCTCTGGGTATTTCAAAGAAAAAACGGCTGTTGTGCTGGGTGCGGACTGCGCTTTGGGGCATCGGTTGGCAATTAAGCTGGCAGCGTCGCAGGCGCGTGTTGTGCTGGTGGACCGCAAAGTGGATCGGTTGGACCCGCTTGTGCGTCGGTTTCCCAAACAGGTTGATACACTTGCGTTGTCGTTGAGTTTAAGCGGAACGCTGGAGCAATTCGGCAGTCACTGGGACCGTGAGCCTTTGGACGTGTTGATAAATCTGTTTCCATTGACCAGATCGGCGGACCCGTCGGCGCAGACGCGGATTTTGCAAGGTGTCGATCAAGGGTTCTCAAAGGGTTTGGCCGCAGGCAAGGGCGTCGCCATGACGGTTTGGCGCGCTGCGGATTGTGAAAGGGATGGTGTCGCTTTGCATGCGCAGGATGGCACTTTGCAGGCTGGCACTGCTGCTTTGGCTCGATCATTGCGCAAAGCCGGTGCGCGCGGCACGTCTTTGCGATTGGCTGCGCGGGTTGATCCAGCCGAGGCTGTGCAGACGGTTTTGTCGCTGTGTGGGCCTGCCGGTGTCGGCCTTGGCCCTCAGGCGGTGCCTTTTCTGGTTTGATCCCAGCGCCCCCCATGTTGACCTGCGTGGGCAGAGTGTTACACCCGCCTGCAAATCTTGATGTAAGTAGGCCCAGCCGATGAACCTTTTTTCTGAAATTCGCAGTCTTGTATTGGCGCAACTCGATGTGTTGGTCTCTGAGGGCGCTTTGCCGGACGGTCTTGCCACGGCCAATGTGACCGTTGAGCCGCCCCGCGATGCGGCCCATGGTGATATGGCGACCAATGCCGCGATGGTTTTGGCCAAACCCGCAGGCCAAAACCCGCGAGCGATTGCCGAGTCGTTGGCGGCCAAACTGCTGGCTGATCCGCGTGTGGTTGCAGCCGACGTGGCGGGGCCTGGCTTTTTGAACCTGCGTCTTGATCCCGCCTTGTGGCAATCGCTGGTTGGCGCTGTTTTGGAGGCTGGCACAGGCTATGGTCGGTCCGACATGGGGCAGGGCCAAAAGGTCAATGTGGAATACGTCAGTGCCAACCCGACAGGCCCTTTGCATGTGGGCCATACGCGGGGCGCAGTTTTTGGCGATGCGCTTGCGTCTTTGCTGGATTTCGCGGGCTTTGATGTGACCCGTGAATACGTGATCAATGATGGCGGCAGCCAGATCGATACGCTCGCTCGGTCTGTGTACCTGCGCTATCTTGAGGCCCATGGCAAACCTGTCGCCTTCCCTGATGGCACATACCCCGGCGACTATCTGATCCCTGTTGGGGAGGCGTTGAAAGCCAAGGTTGGCGACGCTTATCTTGACCAACCCGAAGAGGTTTGGATCGAGGATATTCGCAACTTTGCAACAGATGCCATGATGGATTTGATCCGTGCTGATCTTGCCCAGCTTGGTGTCGAGATGGATGTGTTTTTCAGTGAAAAGTCTCTCTATGGCACGGGCAAGATTGAGGCGTGCATCGACAAGCTGAAAGCCAAGGGATTGATTTATAAAGGCACGCTTGAGCCGCCCAAAGGCAAACTGCCGGAAGATTGGGAAGCCCGTGAGCAGACCTTGTTCAAGTCCACCGAATACGGGGATGACGTGGACCGGCCGATTATGAAATCTGACGGGTCCTGGACTTATTTTGCCCCTGATATTGCCTATCACAATGACAAGGTTGAACGCGGTTTTGACGCGTTGATCAACGTCTTTGGCGCCGATCATGGCGGGTACGTTAAGCGGATGAAGGCGGCGGTTGCGGCTTTGTCCGAGAATACTGTGCCATTGGATATCAAGCTGACCCAGCTTGTGAAGCTGTATAAAAACGGTGAGCCGTTCAAGATGTCCAAGCGGGCAGGGACCTTTGTGACCCTGCGCGATGTGGTTGAACAGGTTGGCCCTGATGTGACCCGTTTTGTGATGCTGACCCGCAAAAACGATGCGCCTTTGGATTTTGATTTCGACAAGGTTTTGGAGCAATCCCGCGAGAACCCTGTGTTTTACGTGCAGTATGCCCATGCTCGGATCTGTTCAGTGCTGCGCAAGGCGACCGAGGCTGGAATTGCTTGTGATGATGCCACTTTGAAGGCAGCCGATCTGTCAAAGCTGGACCATGAGGCGGAGCAGGGTGTGGCCAAGAAACTGGCGGAATGGCCCCGTTTGGTTGAGACCGCCGCCCGCACCAACGAGCCGCATCGCGTTGCCTTCTATCTTTATGAACTGGCGGGCGATTTGCATGGTCTTTGGAACAAGGGCAACGATGTGCCGAGCCTTCGGTTCATCCAAGAGGGTGACTCAGATGCATCACAGTCAAAAATTGCGCTCGCGCGGGCTGTTTCCGTTGTAATTGCAGCGGGCTTGGGTATCTTGGGCGTCAAACCGGCGGAGGAGATGCGTTAATCGCAGTCCGATCATCGGTCAAAAGAGCAGTATAATCAGACCCGAAGGATGCGGCGCCAAGTCGTGCAGCGGGCAGTGAGGCAAAAATGGCATACGCGAACCCGTCGCAAGGCGCTTCCCAAACCCGTACCCGAGACATTCCTGCGCCCAGTGCTGCGACGCTGACCAACATTGCTGGTGCTGCCGTGTCTTTGGCCCTTGTCGTTGGCGTGGGCGTTTGGGGTTATAAGCTGTTCATGCGCGATGTGACCGGCATCCCTGTGGTTCGTGCCGCCGAAGGTGATATGCGTATTCGCCCTGAAGACCCCGGTGGGCAAGCCGCCCGCCACCAAGGACTGTCTGTAAATGCTGTTGCCGCGACCGGTGCTGCGGAGGCTCCTGCGGATCGATTGGTTTTGGCCCCCCGTCCGGTTGAGCTTGCCGACGGCGATGTGCCGATGCAGACCATCGTTGCCGCCGTTCCTTTGGTCGCCCCTGAACCTGAAATTGAAGTGACCCCGCAGCCTCGTCTGGCCGATCAGGCCGCTGTTGCTGAGGCCATTCGCGAAGGGTCTGTAGATGCGCTTGTGGCTGAATTGACCCAAGGCGTTGAGCCGATTGAAGCCGCCCCTGAGGCGCTTTCCGAAGTTGCGGCTGTGGTTGTGCCAGATGTAGCAACAGACGCGGTTGAGGTTTCGGTGACCGCCGTTGCGCAATCCCTTCGTCCGGTTGTGCGCCCTAAACCGATTACCAATGTGCAGCAAACGTCTGCCCCTGCGGACCCTGTGATTGCCGCTTTGGCGGAGGCTGACCCTGAAACCATCCCTGCGGGCACCCGCCTTGTGCAACTGGGTGCTTTTGACAGTGCCGAGATCGCCCGCGCGGAATGGGACAAATTGAATGGTCGCTTTGGTGATTACCTGTCCGGCAAATCCCGTGTCGTTCAAAAGGCGACAAGCGGTGGGCGCACGTTCTACCGTTTGCGCGCACTTGGGTTCACTGATTTGGCCGATTCCCGTCGCTTCTGTTCTGCTTTGCTTGCCGAACAGGCAGATTGTATTCCGGTTCAATCTCGGTGAGCCGGTTCGGCGCGACGATCCTTGATGCGGATGGGTTGCGTTTAAGCACTGACGAGAAAGCGTTTTTCCGCGATGTGAACCCCTTCGGGTTCATCCTGTTTGCCCGCAACATCGATACAGCTGATCAAGTGCGCGCGCTCTGTGCTGAGTTCCGTGAGGCCGTGGGCCGTGATTGCCCCATTACCATTGATCAAGAAGGGGGTCGCGTGCAGCGTTTGCGCGGGCCTATCTGGCGCGAATGGGTGCCGCCTTTGGATCATATCGCGGGCTGTTCTGATCCGGTGCGGGCGATGTATTTGCGGTATCGTCTTATTGCGAATGAGCTTTATGCCCTTGGAATTGATAGCAATTGTGCGCCCATGGTTGATGTGCCCAATGATCAGACCCATGAATTTCTGACCAATCGCTGTTACGGGAAGGACGCGGCACAGGTTGCGGCCATTGGTCGTGCGGTGGCGGAGGGGTTGCTGGATGGGGGTGTTCTGCCTGTGTTGAAGCATATCCCCGGCCATGGTCGTGCGACCCAAGACAGTCATTTTGATCTGCCCCATGTGGAGGCAGATATTGAGGCACTGACAGAGGTGGATTTCGCGCCGTTCAAGGCGCTGAATGATCTGCCGATGGGGATGACCGCGCATCTGGTTTATGACGCGATTGATCCCAAGCCTGCGACCCTGTCGACGAAAATGATGGGGGTGATCCGTGATCAAATCGGCTTTGACGGGTTGATCATGACGGACGACATTTCGATGAAGGCTTTGCAGGGGTCTTTGGCGGACCTGTCGCGAGCGTCACTGGATGCAGGCTGTGATGTGGTTCTGGCCTGTAATCGCACCCTTTCGGAGCGTATGGACATCGCTGAGGCGGCTGGCGAGATGACCGAACTGGCGCAATCGCGCGCAGACGCTGCCCTATTGGCCCGCCGGACCCCCGATGCTATAGACATTCCCGACCTTGAGGCGCAGCTTAAGGCGCTATCAGGCGGGCAGGTGTATGGCTGACGACAGCTTTCAGGAAGACACACAATCGGTAGAGGAACGGCTGGCGGCCGAGGCTTTGATTGTGGATGTGGATGGCTTCGAGGGCCCGCTGGACGTGCTGCTGACCCTGTCGCGCACTCAAAAGGTTGATCTGCGCACGATTTCCGTTCTGGCGCTGGCCCGTCAGTATCTGGCCTTTATCGACAAAGCGACAGAATTGCGGATTGAACTGGCGGCGGATTATCTGGTGATGGCGGCTTGGCTGGCGTTCTTGAAATCACGCTTGCTGTTGCCGCCCGATCCCGCTGACGAAGGCCCGACGGGTGATGAATTGGCCGCCCATCTGGCCTTTCAGTTGGAGCGTTTGCAGGCCATGCGCGATGCCGCTGCACGTCTTATGGGCCGCGACCGATTGGGCCGCGATTTCTTTGCCCGTGGTCTGCCCGAGGACGTGACCCGTATCAAAACGGTGACCTATACTGCCAATCTGCTTGATCTGATGCAGGCCTATGCCCGTATCCGCACCCGTGATGAATTCCGCCCCTTTGTGATGGACCGCGAGAAGGTGTTCACGATGGAGCAAGCCTTGGACCGGATGCGCGGATTGATCGGATTTGCAGGCGATTGGACGGATCTACAAAGCTATATGCCCGAAGGCTGGGAAATGGACCCTGTGAAGCGGCGCTCTGCCACTGCTTCGACCTTTGCGGCGTCACTGGAGTTGGTTAAAGAAGGCCATCTGGAAATCCGGCAGACCGAGACGTTTGCTCCGATCCAGTTGCGCAAAAAGGATGAGCCGCGTGCCTGAAGATATTGAACCACAAGAAGAAAGCCTGTTTGAGGCCCCACCCATGGGCGAACAAGAGCGCATGGTTGAGGCCGTTCTTTTTGCATCGGTTGATCCTGTGACAGTGCGCGAACTTGAGGCCCGTATGCCGCATGGCTGTGATGCCGCCGAGGCTTTGACGCATTTGCGCAAACGCTATGAAGGACGCGGCGTGCAGCTTGTGAAAGTCGGCGATGCTTGGGCGATGCGCACCGCTGCTGATCTTGGTTTCCTGATGCAAAAGGAAACCGTTGAGACCCGCAAGTTGAGCCGTGCCGCGATTGAGACCTTGGCGATCATTGCCTACCACCAGCCTGTGACCCGCGCCGAGATTGAGGAAATTCGCGGTGTGTCCGTGTCGCGCGGTACTGTGGACCAGTTGCTTGAGATGGAATGGATCCGCTTTGGCCGTCGCCGTATGACACCCGGTCGGCCTGTGACCTTTGTTGTGACGCAGAACTTCTTGGATAACTTTGGCTTGGAATCGGCACGTGATCTGCCGGGGCTAAAGGAATTGCGTGTCTCTGGCTTGCTGGAAAGCCGCCCGATGACGGGTGTTCCGGGGCCTGAGTTTGAACCGGATGCTGATGAAGATGAAGCAATTGAGGGACAGTCGGAGCTTTTTGAGGACTGATTTCGCGGTTTGTTAAGAGGATTGCCGTCATCTTTGCTAGGGTGGACGCAAGGTTTCACCCAAGTAACCAACCGAGGCAGATATGAACGCTAATCAAATCATCAATATGGTGGTCCGTCTTGTGATGCGGCGGGCGATCAACAAAGGCATTAATGTTGGTATGGGCCAAGCGTCCAAACTGGGCAGCAAGGTCAAGGGGCGCAATCGTCCTGCGGCAGGTCATGACACAGGCCCTGCGCCGATGGATCCGCCGGACGGCAATTCCAAACCTGCGGCCCGCATGGCGGACAGACTTACCCGTTAAATCAGCGACTTAGCCGAAGGTCTTGAAGTGTTTTGACAGCTTCAATCCTTGGCCTTGATAGTTTGACGCGATCCCCGCGCCGTAGAGCTGTGTGGGCTGCTCGCTCATGCGCTCATAGACCAATCTGCCGACGACTTGCCCGTGTTCCAAGACGAAGGGCGCTTCGTGGCAGCGGACCTCGAGAACCCCGCGCGACCCTGCGCCACCTGCGTCCGAGTTGCCAAACCCGGGGTCAAAGAAGCCTGCGTAGTGCACGCGAAATTCACCGACCATCGCCACGAAAGGTGCCATTTCGGCGGCGTAATCGGGGGGGATATGCACGGCTTCGCGGCTGACGAGGATATAAAACGCGCCCGGATCAAGGATGATTTGCCCGTCGTTCGTGCGCAGTTCTTCCCAAAATTCCGACGGGTCGTAGTGTCCGATCTTGTCGAGATCAATAACGCCCGTGTGCGGCTTGGCGCGGTACCCGACCAAGTCACCTTTGGCTGGTTTCAGATCGACCGAGAATCCAAGTCCTTCGTCAATCACAGCGTCATTGTCGACCAATGGTGTTTCCGCGTGGACCTGTTTCAGGTCTTCATCAGACAGCACGGCTTGTCCTTGCCGGAACCTGATTTGGTTGAGCCGCATACCGGGCCGCACCAGAACCGAGAAGGAACGCGGACAGATTTCAGCGTAAAGCGGGCCTTTGTAACCCGCTGGGATACGGTCAAATTCGGTTCCGCCATCCGTGATCGTGCGCGTCAGCAGATCGAGCCGTCCGGTCGAGCTTTTGGCATTGGCAACTGCTGTCAGATCATCGGGCAGGGCCAGCGTTTCCATGAGCGGCACCAGATAGACCGCCCCTTTTTCTAGAACTGCCCCGTTTGTCAGATCAATGCTGTGCATTTCAAATTCGGACAGTCGGTCTGCGACAGTCCGATCCGCGCCCGTCAGAAAAGAGGCCCGTACGCGATACGCGATTGTTCCGAGCCGCATATCAAGGCTTGCGGGTTGGATCTGCGCGGGATCAACGGCTGGATCTGCTGTAATCTGGCCCTTCTGGATCATCTCTGCGATCAACTGGTTTGGAATAACGCCCGTCATGGAGGCCCCTTTGAATTTACGCTGTCCCAAACACCAAAACGCCCCTGACCTTGCGGTCGCGGGGCATTTTTACGTCGGTATTCTTGGTCGGGCTAGCAGGACTCGAACCTGCGACCTTCCGTCCCCCAGACGGACGCGCTACCAGGCTGCGCCATAGCCCGACGTGAGAAGTGTCATACCCGATTTCGGCGCGGGGGCAAGGCATATTTCCCAATGGATCAGCGGTGCTGCGCGGCCATTTGATCGCGCAGCCCTTGCAGACGATCCATAAGTGGCTGAATGGCCGTAGCATCTTTTGGCGTAAGTGTTTTGCAGGCGAAAATATGATGCAAAACGCCTGCATCGGGTGTGCTGTCATCCACGGGTGGAAGATCCGGCATTGTGATATTGGAAGTCTTGGCTGCGGGTGCGTCGTCTGCCGCAGCAACGGGTGTTGCGGGCGCCTGCGTGGGGTCAGTTGTGGGCTTAGCGGCAGGATCATCGCTGGAGGTGTCAAATAGAACGACTTTAGCGTCGGTTTGTTCTTCTTCGGCTTCGACAAAGGGCGCTTCTGTGTCTTCAGCTTCTATCGGAGAGTCCGCAGGCGTATCCGCTGCTTTTGTCTTTTCTGGTGATGTGTCAGCGGTCTTGGGTGGTGTGTCGTCTTTCGCGGCCGGAGCTGTTTTAACCTCTTCAACGGTCTCAGCGGCGTCTTCATCAACGCCAAGGTCATCGAGAGATTTTGAAAACCCAGCCACATGGGCCACGCCTTCGTCGCGCAAGATTTTTTGCACGCCTTTGATGGTCAGGCCGTCATCATGGAGCAAGTGTTTGATCCCGCCGATCAGACGCATGTCATTGGGGCGGTAGTACCGACGGCCACCGGCGCGCTTTACGGGTTTGATCTGGGTAAACTTGCTTTCCCAAAACCGCAGAACGTGAGCTTGCACACCAAGCCAGTCGGCAACTTCGCTAATTGTACGAAAGGCATCGGCAGACTTGCCCATCAGGAAATCCCTATCGTTTATTGCCCGATGCGACGCGATCTTTCATCAAGTGCGACGGGCGGAACGTCAAAACGCGACGCGGATTGATTGGAACCTCTTCGCCGGTTTTCGGGTTGCGCCCCACACGGGCTTTCTTTTCGCGCACGCTAAAGGTGCCAAAAGACGAGATTTTCACTTGTTGTCCAGCAACGAGCGCGTCCGAGACGTGCTCAAGCACGCTTTCAACCAGCTGTGCGCTTTCATTGCGTGAAAGGCCTACTTCGCGGAACACGGCCTCGCTGAGATCCATGCGCGTGAGTGTTTTTTCAGTCATATCTTCCCCCAAGTGTCGACTGACTTTAGGGCGTTTTGAAATTCCGAGTCAATATCAATGGCTTGAGAGCGGCAGTTTATTCAATAATGCAGGGGCTTTAAGCGATTACCAGCGCAGGACCACCGCGCCCCATGCCAATCCGCCGCCGATGGCTTCGGTCACAATCAGATCGCCTTGTTTGATCTGGCCGCGTTCCTTCCCGACCGAAAGCGCGAGCGGGATAGAGGCCGCAGAGGTATTTCCGTGATCTTGCACGGTCACCACCACGTTTTCCATCGGCAGGCCCAGTTTTTTGGCGGTGCCTTGAATGATCCTGATGTTTGCCTGATGGGGCACAACCCAATCGACGTCTTCCGGTTTTACTTGCGCACGGTCCATTGCGGTTGTCGCGGTTGCAGCCAGTTTTTCGACCGCGTGCCTAAAGACCTGGTTGCCCTGCATCCGCAAATGCCCTGTGGATTGCGTGCTGACCCCACCATCAACATAGAGAAGATCGCGGTGGCTGCCGTCTGAATTGAGGTCTGTGGACAGGATTCCGCGATCTTCGGCGGTGCCTTGCCCTTCGCCGGCTTCCAGGATCAAAGCGCCTGCGCCGTCCCCGAACAGGACACAGGTGCCTCTGTCGGTCCAATCCATGATCCGGCTGAAGGTTTCAGCCCCGATGACCATAACCCGTTTCGCTTGCCCCGACAGGATCAGCGCATTGGCATTGGCCATCGCAAAAACGAAGCCTGCGCAGACCGCTTGTACGTCAAAGGCAAATCCGCGTGTCATGCCAAGTTGTGCCTGCACCATTGTGGCCGCAGACGGAAAGGTCAGATCCGCTGTTGAGGTCGCCAGAATGATGGCGTCGATATCGTTGGGTTCCATCCCCGCGTCAGCCAGAGCGGCTTGCGCTGCTTTTGTCGCCAGATGTGATGTATTTTCATCTTCGGCTGCGAAATGCCTGCGTTCAATGCCGGACCGGCTTTTGATCCATTCATCGGTGGTGTCGAGCGTTTGCTCGAACTCGCTGTTGGGAACGACCCGTTCGGGAAGGTAGTGTCCGACGCCACGAACGGTTGCGCGAAGTGTCATGTGCTGGGTCCGTTCTTGTCGTCACTTAGGGCATTAAACGTAAGGTCATCTTGGGTAAGGTCGGCCGCAGAGGCAACCCGTGCGGCGAGTTTTTCTGTGAAACCAATCTGCGCGAGCTCAAACGCCAGTTTTACGGCAGCAGACACGCCGGTTGCATCTGCGCCGCCGTGAGATTTGACCACCGTTCCGTTGAGGCCCAGAAAGACCCCGCCGTTGACCCGACGCGGGTCGATCCGTTTTTTGAGCCTTGTCAGCGACGACAACGTCAAAAGCGAGGCCAGTCTGGAAAAGACCGAGTATTTGAAGGCTTCTCGCAGCAGGTCACCGATCAAGCTGGCGGTGCCTTCGCCGGTTTTAAGCGCCACGTTGCCCGTGAACCCGTCGGTGACGATCACGTCGCAGCTGTCGCCCGGAATATCGCCGCCTTCAATGAACCCGACGTAAGAAAACCCGCCCATGTCTTGCGCGGCTTTGATCAGATCATTGGCTTCTTTCAGCTCTGCACGGCCTTTGTGTTCTTCGGTGCCTACATTCAGCAATCCGACGCGAGGTCGGGCCAAGCCAAGTCCGTTGCGGGCGTAAGAGGCCCCCATAAGTGCGTATTGCAGCAGATCAGAGGCATCGGCGCGGATGTCGGCCCCGACGTCCAGCATCACGTTAAAGCCTTGCGCATTGCGCGACGGCCAAAGCACAGCGATGGCGGGACGCGCGATGCCGGGCAGGCGGCGCAGGCGGATCATGGACAAGGCCATCAAAGCGCCTGTGTTGCCGCAAGACACGGCCACTGTCGCTTCGCCATCGCGCACGGATTCGATGGCAGACCACATGGACGTGCCTTTGCCGTTGCGCATGACCTGACTGGGTTTGTCTTCCATGCTGACCACATCTGCGGAATGGCGGATGTCGCAGCGGTCTTTGAGGTTAGAAAACCGTTCAACCAAAGGGGCCAGCGTGTCGGCTGGCCCGTGCAGAATGAACTTTATGTTTGGATTGATTTTGGCCGATTTGGCCAGTCCTGCGATGACAACGGCAGGACCTTCATCTCCTCCCATCGCGTCGACCGATAAAACGGTGCGCTGCGGCGTCGCTGAAGAGGTGTCGGTCAAGGCCGTCATGCGCGCGCCTTTAGGTTAGGAAATTTAGGCTGCGTCGTCGTCCAGTTCGATGTCGTCCACGAGCGCTACGACTTCTTTTTCGTCGTAATGACCGCAGGCCGCACAAACGTGGTGCGGGCGCTTCATCTCGCCACAGTTGGAGCATTCGTTCGGGTTTGCAGCAACCAATGCGTCATGTGCGCGACGATTGTTGCGGCGTGACTTGGAAACTTTATTCTGTTGGACGGCCATGTCTCAAACTTCTCGTATCAGGGGGGCGGTACCGAACCTGCGGTGGCCCCGAATTTCATAGGATTGCTGCGGCATATTCGGATGCCCCACACTTGTCCAACCCTATTTACGGTTGGAGGCCGGAAAATACGAATAAAAACGTGTTGTGCAAGCCTTTTTTCGGGTTATGCGGGGGCGCAAGCGGGCGTGGCTTTGACTTGCGGTGTTTCCGTCTGTTTGCGGCACCCATTGTTTTCGTTCTGCGCGCTGTTGATCGCGTGTTATGACCCTTTGGGTGTCAGACTGTCTTTGAGGGCCGCCAATCCGGCGAAGGGCTTTGCATCTTCGTCGGTCATGGGCGTTTTGCCGGGTTCCGTGACACTGAGCGTGCCCAGTTCTGCATCCGTGCTGCGCGGGTAGAGCGGTATATGTAGGGTCAGGGCTTCGATCATGACCGTCCATGGATCGATTGTGGCGGTGAGAGGTTCTTGGCTGTCGTCTTCGGGCATTTCTTCTTCAGTGGTGTTGGGTTCTTCGAAATCCTGCACATATAGCCGGCTGACGGGCACATCTATGCGGGTCGAAACGGGGTCGAGTGTGACCACACAGGGCTGCACGACTGTTGCACCGAGTGTGCCATCCAGTTGCCAATCTGATTTGCCCATGGTTTTGACCGACCCTTTGAAGCTGAGTTTCTTCAATCCATCGAGTGCCAGATCACGCGCGATGCCAGTCATAGTTGCCGCATCCGGCCTGATCTCAAAGGGTGTTGGTTTGCTTGTAGACAGGTCTGACACCCGAAGCGGGCGCGGTTGGGAAGTCGGCTTGGACATGATGGGCGCTTTCGTTTCTTGAACAGGCGGCAACCTTTCTGTATCCGTCGATAAAAGGCGCATGCGTCAGAGGCAAGGGGGCCCTTCGATGAAATCGAGCAGCACATTCGTAAAGTCCGCGATTGCAGGGGTCTTGATGCTGAGCCTTGGTGCCTGTTCGGCCACCTACCGCAACCACGGCTATGTTCCGACCGACGAAGAACTTTCAGAAATCGCAGTGGGCGTTGACACAAAGGCCAGCGTTGAAGATGCCGTAGGCGCGCCGTCTGCCGCTGCCTTGGTCCGTGAAGACGGGTTTTATTATGTGCGCAGCCGTGTCCGCAACTTTGCGTTTCTTGCGCCGCGCGAAATTGAGCGGACCTTGGTGGCCATCAGTTTCGACAGCAACGATGTGGTGACCAATATCGAGCGATTCGGGCTTGAGGACGGCAATGTGGTGCCCTTGACCCGCCGTGTGACGAGCTCGGGTGTGCGCGATACGACCTTTGTTCGCCAGCTTCTGGGCAACATCGGCCGGTTCTCAGCCTCTAACGCGGTGCAGTAGGCGCGCGGTTTGGATCCGGATCGCGGCCCCGTGATCTTGTTGTCCAAAGGACGGTATGACGTTCATATGTCCCAAGGCCGCAGTGACACCTGCGGTGCTTTGGATTTGAGGCGTACCTGTTTTCCAACGGACGCCCTGACGGGCGACGCTTTTGATGGTCTTTGTGCTCATATCGCGGTTGTGGATCGTCAAACCGGCGCCTGTGTGGCGGCGTTGCGCATGTTGGACCTGCCGTCTGGGTCTGACATTGGATCAAGCTATTCTGCTCAGTTCTATGATCTGTCTGCTTTGCACAGCTATCAGGGCCGGATTTTGGAAATAGGCCGCTTTTGTGTGCATCCTGCCTGCACCGATCCAGATGCCTTGCGTGTGATCTGGGCTGCATTGGCCTCTTATGTCGATGCCAATGATGTTCGGTTTTTGTTTGGCTGTTCGTCTTTTGCCGGTTTGGACCCGTCGCCTTATCGTGGTGCATTCGCGGCGTTCAGGGATCGCTATTTGGCCCCTTCGGAGGTCGCGCCGCGCCGGACGTCAGAAACTGCCTATGATTTTGCCGATCATGGTGTTGCTTCGCAAACCGACCTGCGTGCCTTGGCGCAGGTTCCCCCCTTGTTGCGGATGTATTTGTCATTGGGCGGGTGGGTCAGTGATCACGCGGTTGTGGATCCGCAGATGAACACCTTGCATGTTTTCACCGGTCTTGAGGTTTCTGCGATCCCTGAAGGGCGAAAGCGCGTGCTTCGGTCGATTGTTGGCAGTGTTTGACTGCCTCCGGCGGAGGTATTTTGCCAAGAAGAAGGTGGGCTTGGTTGACCCTTGCCGCCATGCCGTTTAGCTGCCTCTGATATGGCCCGTGCTCCTTTACTTCAACTGTCCGGAATTTCGCTGACCTTTGGGGGCGAGCCTGTTTTTGATGGTCTCGATTTAGTGGTTCAGCAGGGCGACCGTGTTGCCCTTGTGGGGCGCAATGGGTCTGGCAAATCGACTTTGATGAAGGTCATGGCCGGATTGGTTGAAGCGGATCAGGGACAGGTTGTTGTCCCTCCGGGGATGTCCGTTGGCTATATGGAACAAGACCCTGATATGGCCGGTTTTGATACCCTTGGTGCTTTTGCCACAAGCGGTTTGTCTGCCGGTGAGATGTACAAGGTTGAGCGCGCCGCTGAAGGGTTGAAGTTTGATCCTGACCGTCCTGTATCCACCGCATCGGGGGGGGAGCGTCGTCGTGCTGCTTTGGCCAAACTGATGGCTGAAGCGCCTGATTTGATGCTGCTGGATGAGCCGACCAATCACATGGATATTGAGGCGATTGCCTGGCTTGAGGCCGAGCTGTCACAGACCCGTGCTGCCTTTGTCTTAATCAGTCACGACCGAGCGTTCCTGCGCGCTTTGTCCCGCGCGACTTTGTGGATCGATCGTGGGCAGGTGCGTCGGCAGGACAAGGGTTTTGACGCCTTTGAGGCCTGGCGCGACACAACCTGGGACGAGGAGGACATGCAGCGCCACAAGTTGAACCGTAAGATCAAAGCCGAGGCCCGTTGGGCCGTTGAGGGCATTTCTGCCCGTCGCAAGCGCAATCAGGGCCGTGTGCGTGCCTTGCAGGATTTGCGCGCCGAACGTGCCGGTATGATCAAACGGCAAGGCACAGCCGCGATGGTGCTTGAGGCCGGAAAGACGTCCGGCAAGAAGGTGGTTGAGGCCGTCGGTCTGACCAAGGCTTTTGATGACAAACCAATCGTGTCCGGCTTTGACATCAAAATCCAACGCGGCGACCGGATTGCTTTTGTCGGTCCCAATGGTGTCGGCAAAACAACCTTGTTGAAGATGTTGATGGGGGAAGAAGCCCCTGACAGTGGCACCGTCAGTTTAGGCACAAATTTGATGCCGGCTGTCTTTGATCAGGCGCGCGCTCAGTTAGACCCTGACATGACCCTTTGGGACAGTTTGACCGGTGATCCTGATATGCGCGTCTCTGGCAAGGCCGATCAAGTGCTGGTACGCGGTGCCCCGCGTCATGTTGTCGGGTATTTGAAAGACTTTCTGTTTGATGAGCGCCAAGCCCGTGCACCCGTCCGGTCTTTGTCCGGAGGCGAAAAGGCCCGCTTGTTGTTGGCCAAGATCATGGCCCGTGAGAGCAACCTATTGGTGCTCGATGAGCCGACCAACGATTTAGATGTTGAAACGCTTGATCTGTTGCAAGAGTTGCTGGGGGATTATGACGGGACTGTTCTGTTGGTCAGTCACGATCGCGACTTTTTGGACCGTGTTGCAGCCACCACGATTGCGATGGAGGGCAATGGCCGCGCGACTGTTTATGCGGGCGGATGGACGGATTATCAGACCCAACGCAATGCCGGTCTTGGGGAACAGGCGCCGCTGAAGCCCAAAGGGCAGGCGCCGAAATCGAAGCAGGTTCAATCTGATCCGTCACCCACCAAAGGGTTGTCTTACACCGAACGGCATCGGCTTGAGGCTTTGCCCGCTGAAATGGAACGCCTGACGGCGGAGATTGCCAAGCTCGAAGAGCTTATGGCTGATCCAGAGTTGTTTACGTCCAATCCGGTCAAGTTTCAGAAGGCCACTGATGCCTTGATTGAACGCAATGAGAAATTGCAGAACGCTGAGATGGAATGGTTGGAATTGGAAGAGAAGGCGGAAGGCCAGGCCTGACCTGAGCCAGTGACGCAGACGGAGGAACTTATGAGACAAATTTTTGTACCCGCATTGCTGTGTGCCGCTGTCGCTGCCTGTAGCAGTCAACCTGCGCTTGATCTTGGTCCTGAACCTACGATTTTCACATATACGCCACCTGAACAGTCGGGTCTGGTCAGTGGCCCTGCTTATCCTAACGACGATGATGTCTGCCGTGTCATTGGTGAAAACGATCTGACGCGCGATTTTCTGGATGACAGTCGCCTATTGATCGGGTGTCCTAAGCATGAACGTGGTGCGATTGCAGACCGTCTTGGGGAAGGTGCGGTTATTGTCGGGCAGGCGCAGCATTGGACTTTGTTGCAGGCGCCTTAGCCTGCCTGTTATGGCCCCATCTTGGCTCCGTCCAACCTTGCCAATCCGCCAAGACTTCGGCCCAGCGGTGGCCACCAGCCCCATGTACCGCCCAAGCGTTTTGCTGTTGCGC